>JBBJLW010000070.1:0-6254 GCA_037720595.1 Gaiellaceae bacterium
CGACGCCTCCGACGGATCTGTGTCCGAATATCGATGGGAATCAGGATTCGGTTCCGGCGGGGATGATCAAGAACGAGGCGGGGAATTGTGTTGCTCCGACGCCTCCGACGCCTCCGACGGATCTGTGTCCGAATATCGATGGGAATCAGGATTCGGTTCCTGGCGGGATGGTCAAGGACGGAAACGGGAACTGCTACACGCCGACGACTTCCGTGCTGGTGGCGGATGAGTGCCCGAACCTCGAGAGTGCCCAGGCGAGCGTGCCGAGCGGAATGGTCAAGGACGGGGCGGGAAACTGTGTCGTCCAGACTGTCGTCTCGACACCCTCGACGCCGGCTGTGATTGGCGGGGTCTTAGGGGTGAGCACAACCGTGACGACTACGACCAAGGCGCAGCCGAAGGCCAAGGCGAAGGTCAGGGCCAACGCGAAGGTCAAGGCGAAGGCGAAGGTCAAGGCGAAGGCCAAGGTCAAGGCCAAGGCGGCTGCCAAGGCGAAGTCCGAGGCGAAGATCAAGAGGATCCGTGTTCTTCCGTTCACTCCGTAGAGCGGCTGTGCTCGTCGTGACGGGGCTGGCATTCGCCGGTCCCGTCACGACGGCGCCGGTCGAGGCGTCGCCTGCGCCGAGGCTCGTGATCGCGAGGCTGCAGCTTGATGTGCAGGTGGCGTCGCGGCTCGAGACCGGCCCGATGGTGTATTACCGCGACGAGGACACGGTTGCCATCGCGGGGCATCGCACGACTCGAACGCATCCGTTCCTGCACCTGCCGGACCTCCGGCCCGGTGATGCGATCCGGTTCGGCAGGACGCGGTATGTGGTCAAGCGGAGCGCGATCGTGCGCCCCACGGAGCTGTGGGTACTGCGTTACAGCGGCCTCGTGCTCTCGGCCTGCCACCCTGCCGGCAGCGCCAAGTACCGGTACGTCGTCTTTGCCGCCAAGGTCTCCTAGCGTGTGGCCCCGCGCGCAACGCGAGACACGTCTGCTGCAGTGTTCGGCATGCGACTCTGTCGTCACCCAGTTCGCGAGGGGGTGGCGCGCCTACCGGGCCGACCAGGAGCGCCAGGCGAAAATCATCGTCCTCTGTCCTGAGTGCGCCGAGCGCGAGCTCGGTGAAGACAGCCCGGAAGCGACCTGATCGGAGACCGGCTCACGATCGCGTCTGGGCGCTCGCGGCATACTGAGCGGGTGCCGTCGAAAAAGCAGCGCAGACGCCGGGAAAAGCTGAAGCGCCACGAATGGGAAGAGGTCTACGTCGACGAGGACGGCAACGAGCTCGACCCCGCCGAGGCCGAGCAGCTGATCCAGCCGGCGAAGGCTGCACGCACGAAATCACAGCCTGCGGAGCGCGGTCGACGCGTCGTCGACCCCCCATCCTGGCGGCGCACGCTCAAGCGCGGTGCGCTCTTCTTCCCGCTGATGCTGATCGTCGTTTTCTTTGTCAACTCGAAGAACTCCACTACAGCGCAAAGCATCATCTCGACGGTGACGCTGATGGCGTTCTTCCTGCCATTCAGCTACTTCATGGACACCATCGTCTGGCGCTCCTACCAGCGCCGGCTGACCAAGTCCGCGCCTCCGAAGAAGCCCTAGCTCGAGCCGCGAAAGTGGCCCACACCGGGCCACGGTGCGAGCAGGAGCAGGATTCGCGCGCCGTCGTCGCTCGCAAGCGAATGCCGCTCGTCCGGGTCGAAGCGCACGAGCGTCCCGGGCTCGGCGTCGACCGTCTCGCCGCCCGCGGAGATCCGCACCCGACCCTCGAGCACCGTCACCCAGGCGTTCTCCTTCACCTGATGGTCGCCCATCCGCTGGCCGGGGTTGAGCACGAGCAGCACCGCCCGCGCCTCGTTGCCGGAATGAATGACGAGCGGATCGCGAGTCCCGTCCGGTGCCGACACCTCCATCAGGTTCCAGCTCTGCACGGCGAGCTCCTACAGTCCCCTCAGTAGACTCGACCGTCCAGTGACGCTCGCGGTCGAACAGCTCTCTCTCGGCTCCATCGGCACCAATTGTTACATCGTCCGGCGTGACGAGCGCGCGACCGAGGCGGTTGTGATCGACCCCGGCTCCGACGCTGCCTCGATCCGGCTCGCGCTCACCCGGGTCGACGCCTCGTGCGCCGCGATCCTGCTCACGCACAGCCACTACGACCACATCGGAGCGCTGGCCGACCTCGCCGAGGGGAGCGGTTGCCCCGTCTGGCTGCCCGCAGGGGAACTCGAGGTCTTCCGCCGCCCGAACGACTACTTCGGAGGGCTCGGCGTCTCGATCCGCGGCTACGAGGGCGAGAGCACGCAGCTGGCGGGCGGGGAGACGATCGAGGCAGCCGGAATCTCCTTCGAGGTCACCGCCGTGCCAGGCCACTCGCCCGGGCACCTCGCCTACTACGCGGAATGCTGCCTCTTCTCCGGCGACGTCCTCTTCTGGGGCTCCGTCGGGCGGACGGATCTTCCCTTCGGGAGCTGGGAGCAGCTCCTCGACTCGATCCGCAAGCTCGGGGGCGCCTATCCGCCGGAGACGATCGTCTACTCCGGGCATGGCCCCGCGACGACGCTCGGCAACGAGCTTGCGCGCAATCCGTTTCTCGACGAGCTTCGCGCCTCGTGAAAGTCGAGCCGCCTCGAGGGACACACGACATCACGCCTGCCGAGCAGCCGCTCTGGCAGCTGGTCGTCGAAGAGATGGAGCGCCTCTGCGCGCTCTACGGCTACCGGCGGATCCAGACACCGGTCTTCGAGGACACCGATCTCTTCCAGCGCACGGCGGGTGCAGGCTCCGATGTCGTCCAGAAGGAGATGTACACCTTCACCGACCGCAGCGAGCGCTCGCTGACGCTGCGCCCGGAGGGGACGGCGCCGATCTGCCGTGCCTACCTGAGCCACGGCCTCCAGCAGGAGCCGCAGCCGCAAAAGCTCTTCACGATCGCGCCGATGTACCGCTACGGCCGTCCCGGGCGCGGCCGGTACCGCGAGCACTGGCAGCTCTCGGTGGAGGCGATCGGCTCTGACGATCCCGCGCTCGACGCCGAGATCATTCAGCTCTTCGACACCCTCCTGCGCAACCTCGGTGTGACCGAATACGAGCTGAGGCTGAACTCGATCGGCGACCCGAACTGCCGGCCCGCATATGTCGAAGAGTTGTCCGCGTGGTTGGCCGAGCGAGCAGATGAGCTGGATGCCGACACGCGAGAGAAGCTTCAGACGAGCCCGCTTCGTGCCCTCGACAATCTCGAGGCGAAACCGCCGCGAGTGCAGGAGGTACTCCGCGACGCGCCGAAGATCGGCGACTCCCTCTGTAACGCCTGCGTCGAGCACTTCGCGCAGGTGCGGGCGATCCTCGACGCGCTCGGCGTTGCCTACACACTCGTCCCGACCCTCGTGCGCGGGCTCGATTACTACACGCGCACGACCTGGGAGTTCAAGGGGCCGGTGGACGGCGCCAACTCGACGCTCTCCGGCGGCGGCCGCTACGACGGGCTGATCGAGGAGATCGGCGGGCCGTCGACTCCTGGGGTCGGCTTCGGCACCGGGATCGAGCGACTCTTGCTCGCGCTGGAGGACGCGGGCGTGACCGCAGCGCCGGCCGTGATCGACGTCTTCCTCGCGCTCGAGCCCGACGCGCCGCGGGAGCTCGCATTGGGCTGGCTGAAGGAGTTGCGTGCGGCCGGGATCGCGGCCGACACCGACTACGCGGGCCGCTCGCTCAAAGGTCAGCTCACCCAGGCCGGTCGTTCCGGTGCGCAGACGACCGTGATCGTAGGCCCGACCGACGTCGTCCTCCGCCGCCACGGCACCCAGGACGAACCGCTCGCCCACGCCGACGTTCTCGGCAGACTGATCGGATGACCTGGCGGACACATATGTGCGGCGAGCCGACTGCGGAGCTCGTCGGCGAGCGGCTGACCCTCTCCGGCTGGACGGCGCGGCGCCGCGACCACGGCGGGCTCGTCTTCGTCGACCTCCGCGATCGCAGCGGCGTCACCCAGCTCGTGATCAACCCGGAGCACTCCCCTGAGGCCGCCGAGCTGGCGCACGGGATCCGCAACGAGTTCGTGCTCCGCGCCGAGGGCGAGCTCGTCGCGCGCTCCCCGGAGACCGTCAACGCGAATATGCCGACCGGGGAGGTCGAGCTCAAGGTCGAGTCGCTCGAGATCGTCAGCCGCTCGACGGCGCTGCCGTTCCAGCTCGACGAGGAGAACGTCGACGAGACCCTGCGCCTGCGCTACCGCTGGCTCGACCTGCGCCGCGACAAGCTCCAGCGCAACATCGGCCTGCGCGCGCAGATGGTCGGGATCATCCGTCGAACGATGGAGGAAGCCGGCTTCCTCGACATCCAGACGCCGATTCTCTTCAAGCCCACCCCGGAGGGCGCGCGCGACTTCGTCGTGCCGAGCCGCCTCCAGCCGGGGCGCTTCTATGCGCTGCCGCAGAGCCCGCAGATCCTCAAGCAGCTGACGATGGTCGCCGGCTTCGACCGCTATTACCAGATCGCGATCTGCTTCCGCGACGAGGATCTGCGCGCCGACCGGGTGCAGGAGATCACGCAGCTCGACGTCGAGATGTCTTTTCCCGACCAGGAGCTCCTCTTCGCGCTGATGGAGGAGATGTTCTCGCGGATCTGGAGCGAGTGCCTCGGGATCGAGATCCCGTCGCCGTTCCCACGCATGACCTTCGCGGAAGCCGACCGCCGCTACGGCTCCGACAAGCCCGACACGCGCTTCGAGCTGGAGCTCGAGGACGCGACCGAGGCAACGCGCGGCTCCGAGTTCGGCGTCTTCGCGGGCGCCGGGGCCGTGCGCTTCCTGCGCGTCCCGAAGGCGTTCAGCCGTGGCGAGCTGGCGAAGCTCGAGGAGCTTGCAAAGGAGTGGGGGGCGAAGGGGCTCGCGTACCTCGTCTTCGACGGCGGCGAGATCCGCTCGCCGACCGCCAAGTTCCTCTCGGAGTCTGAGCTTGCGGCCTTCGCCGGCGCCGACGGCGAGACGCTCCTCTTCGCGGCGGACGCGTGGCCCACGACCTCGCGCGTGCTCGGCGCGCTCCGTCTCCACCTCGCCGGCGAGCTGGGGTTGATCGACGAGAGCGCGTTCACCTTCCTCTGGGTCGAGGACTTCCCGATGTTCGAGCGCGACGACGAGGAGTCGCGCTGGACGGCCGTGCACCACCCGTTCACGCGCCCGACGGACGAGTGGAAGAATCATTTCGCCGAGGAGCCGGAGCCGGCGCTCGCGCACGCCTACGACCTGATCGTGAACGGCAACGAGCTCGGCGGCGGCAGCTTCAGGATCCACGAGCCCGAGCTGCAGGCGCAGGTGTTCGGTCTGCTCGACCTCAGCCCCGAGGAGCAGCGGTCGAAGTTCGGTTTCCTGCTCGACGCGCTCGCGATGGGAGCGCCGCCGCACGGGGGAATCGCACTCGGAATCGACCGGATGACGATGGTCCTCGCGGGCGAGCCGAATCTCCGGGACGTGATCGCGTTCCCGAAGAACCAGGCGGGTGTCGATCCGATGAGCGGGGCACCTTCCGACGTGACAGGGGAGCAACTCACCGAGCTCGGGATCGAGCTCGTCGAGCAGCCGGACGAATGAGCATCGGCCTCGTGCAACGGACGGTCGCGCTCGCGGCAGTCGCGCTTCTCGCCGCGCTCGGGGCACTCGCGCTGGTTTCCGCCCGGAACGACGAGAGCTCGACGAGAACCGGCCCCCGTCCGGTGCCGACCGCCGACGGTGGCTGGTACATGGCGCTCGCCGGCTCCCGTGGCGCTCCGCGCGATGCCGAGCGCACGACCTGCCGCCTGATCCTGACCCGCCGCTCGCTCGGCGTCAGCCATCCGGTGCTTCCCTGCGGCGCGAAGATCTTCCTCTCGTACGGGACGAGCGAGGTGCTGACCGAGGTGATCGACAGCCGGCTGCAGAAGCCGGGCCGCCAGTTCGAGCTGACCGAGGCGCTCGCCGTCCGCCTAGGGATCGAAGGCACACAGGAGATCCGCTGGCGCTTCGCGACGAGAGGTTGATCAAGACAGCAGGGTTGCAACGATCGTGCGTTCGCAGCGTAGGCCGCGGAAGCGGCCCTTCAGGGGTCTTCGTGCGATCGGAATCTGCTCTCACAGATTCCGATCTTGCGCAAAAAACAATGCTCTGACCCTGCCGTTGGTTCCTCACGCCGATGCGAACCTGGCTAGACCAGGTGGGTGCCGTGCCGGCCGTCGACGGGTGAGGTCTAGACCGAACCCAGGCTCCCTTTACGTGAGCGTTGGTTCACGTT
>JBBJLW010000043.1:0-19876 GCA_037720595.1 Gaiellaceae bacterium
GTGACGATCCGTACGGTGACGCGCTCGATCTCGGGCCCGTGCGCGGCGTTCCGCAGCAGCTCTGCGTACCACTCGACATTCACCTGTTCGGCTTGGATGTCGAAGGTGATCGTCCGCCCCGCCCGGTCGGCCGTCGTCACGATTTCCGCTGCCGCAACCGGCGAGCCGACGAGCGCGGCGAGAGCTGTGAGTAGAAGAGCGAGGCGACGCATGGGAGGAAAGTAGCCCGAAGTTGCAACGGCGGGGTGGGCGATCCGTTACGTGAGGGTTAACTCCACGCTTCGGCCTCGCGGAGAAACGCACCGACGACCTCGAGGTAGCGCTCCGTCTCCTCCAGCACCGGCGTGTGCGAGCTCTGCTCGAAGACGACCTCCCGCGCCTGCGGCAGGCTCCGGACGAGGGTCGCAGAGATCGACTCGGTCGAGAGGTCGTACGTGCCCCGGATAACGAGCGCGGGCAGGTCGAGCTCGTGGAGCCGCGGACGCACGTCCCAGCCGAGTAGCGCCCCCGTGAGCGTCCACTCGTTCGGCCCCCACATCGCGCGGTAGCTCTCGCGACCGCGCTCCGGCAGCATCCGCTCGAGCTCCGGCGGATAGTCGGCGCCACGGTAGAAGTGACGCGCGTTGAGGACGGCCTCGGCGCGCTCGTACTCGGGGCTCTCGTAGGTGCCGGCCCGCTCGTGCTCGTCGAGCACGGCGATCACGTCGGGCGGAAGCTCGTCGCGGAGTCGCTTGACCTCGACCTCCCACTCGGCCGCGCTCGCAAGCGTCGAGCTGAGGACGAGGCTCGTCAGGCCGCCGAATCCCGAGAGCGCGTGCTCGAGCGCGAGCATCCCGCCCCACGACGTCCCGAGCAGATGAACGCAATCGAGCCCGAGTTGCTCGCGCAGCGCCGCGAGCTCGTCAAGGAAGAGCTGCAAGGTCCACTCGATCCCAGCCGACCGGTCGGAGCGGCCGCAGCCGAGCTGGTCGTAGAGGACGACGGCGCGACCGTCGGCCGCCAGCCGCTCGAGCGGCGCGAAGTAGTGGTGCGTCGAGCCCGGCCCGCCGTGGAGGCAGAGAAGCGGATCGAATCGTGAATCCAGGTCGCCGACGACCCGGCACCAGGTCCGATGTCCCTCCCACTCGATCCAGCCCTCGCGCTCCGTCACGACGTCATCGTGGCATCATCGCGCCGTGTTCGATCACGTCACGATCCGGGTTTCCGACCGGGCTGCGTCGGAGCGCTTCTACAGGACTGTGCTCGAGGCGGTCGAGATCGCGCCGACCCACACAGGCGAGCACTTCGCCGAGTGGGACGACTTCTCGCTCGCAGAGGTGGACGCGGAGCACTCGGCCACGGCACACCTCCACATCGGCTTCGCCGCGCCCTCCCGTGAGCACGTGAACGCCTTCTGGCAGACCGGCGTTGCTGCCGGCTCTCCGAGCGACGGTGAGCCGGGGCTGCGACCGCAGTATGCGGAGGACTACTACGGCGCCTTCCTGCTCGATCCCGACGGGAACAGCATCGAAGCCGTTCATCACGGTTCGATGCGAACCGATGGCAATATCGACCACATCTGGATCCGCGTCTCCGACGTCGACGCGTCCACGCGGTTCTACGAGACCGTCGGTCCCGCGGCGGGTTTCCGGATCGGCCGCGAGTCGGGTGAGCGAACACAGTTCGCGTGCGTCAGCGGCTCGTTCTCGGTCGTCGCCGGCGACCAGGCAACCCGGAGCCTCCACCTCGCCTTCGCCGCGAGCGACAACGAGACCGTCGACCGCTTCCACCGCAAAGCCACCGCGACCGGCTATCGCGACAACGGCTCGCCCGGCGAACGATCGATCTACCACGAGGGCTACTACGGCGCCTACGTCCTCGACCCCGACGGCAACAACGTCGAGGTCGTGAACCACAACCGCGGCTGACCCGACTGCCCGTGCCCGCTTGCGGGCAAGACGGGAGCGAAGCGACCCTTCAGGGTCTTCGCGCGATCGAAATCTGCTTCCGCAGATTCTGATCTTGCGCAACCAACTACCGCGCCGAGATGTACTCCGTGAGGTACTGGATCTGGAAGCTCTGCTTCTGCGAGGTGAACTTGACGAGGTCGCCGATCGAGATCATCCCGACGAGCGCGCCCTCGTCGACGACCGGCGCGTGCCGGATCCGGCGGTCCGTCATGAGCGCCATCGCCTCCTCCACGGTCGTCTCCCGTGTGACGGCGAGGACGGGCGACGACATCACGTCGCTGACCGCCGTGTCCCGCGAGCGCCTTCCCTCGACGGCGATCCGGCGCAGGTAGTCGCGCTCGGTGAAGATGCCCGTGATGGTCTCGCCGTGCTCGCCGCCGGTGACCAGGAGTGCGCCGACGTTTGCCTCGACCATCGCCTTGACCGCGTCGAAGACGGTCGCACCGCCGTCGATCCGGATCACGTCGCCGGGCTTCTCCTCGAGGATCTCCGCGATCGTGCTCATGCGGACACTTAGTGCTTCCCGCCGTAAGTACGGTCGTAGTTTGCCGGCGAGAACCGAGCAGGCCTAGGACGCAGGGAGCCCCGATATGCAGGCATATCGGGGCGACTGAGGACAACGGCATGCGACGTGTTCGCAGCCGCGCGAAACGTGGGCGTACTTGCGGCGGGGAGCACTTAGATGCTCTTCTTCGCGGCGGCGCGCTTCTCGTTGCGCTTCTCCTTCAACGTCTTCTGCGGCGCCTTCTTGGCCAGCTTCTTCGGTTTCTCCGAACCCTTCATCACGACCTCCTTTCGGGGAGACTGCAAGCCGATCCTAAACGCACAGGGGCTGCCGCGCCATGTCGAGACGCTCTCCGATCGGTGTTTCGGGACGATCAGGCCGAAGCCGACTGTTCGGCACCGGCGCTCCCGAAACGCTAGAGCGGGGCCGCAGTCGCGCGTCGGGCGAGCTCGGAACGCACGACCGGGGCGACCTCGGTGCCGAAGAGCTCGATCGAGCGCATCGTGCTCGCGTGCGGTAGGGAACCGACCGTGAACTGGACGAGAAAGCGTTGGTGCGCGAAGAGCTCGTGCTGGAAGAGGATCTTCTCTGCCACCTCCTGCGGGCTGCCGACGACGAGCGCGCCCCGTCGGGTGCGCAGCGCGTCGTAGTCGGTCCGCGTGAGCGGCGCCCAGCCACGCTCGCGGCCGATCCTGTTCATCATCGACGCAAGCGGCTCGAAGAACTCGTCGGCTGCGACTTGCGACGTCTCGGCGACGAAGCCGTGCGAGTTGACGCTGAGCGGCGGCCGCTCGTGACCGGCCGCTCCCGCGGAGCGCCGGTGGAGGTCGGCGAAAGGCACGAACCGCTCGGGCTGCCCGCCGATGATCGCGAGCGCCATCGGTAGACCGAGAGAGCCTGCCCGCGCCGCGGACTCCGGTGTGCCACCGACCGCTACCCAGACCGGCAACGGATCCTGAACCGGCCGCGGGTACACGCCTCGGATCGAGTCGCGGAGCTCGAGCAGACGCCGAAGCTTCTCGTCGAACAGCCTGTCGTAATCGGCCAGGTCGTAACCGAAGAGCGGAAAGGACTCGATGAACGAGCCGCGGCCGGCCATGATCTCGGCGCGGCCCTCCGAGAGCAGGTCGAGCGTGGCGAACTGCTGGAAGACGCGGATCGGGTCGTCCGAGCTGAGCACGCTGACCGCGCTCGTCAGACGAATCGTCTTCGTCCGCTCCGCCGCTGCCGCCAGGACGACGGCCGGCGCTGAGACGGCGAAGTCAGGACGATGATGCTCCCCAACCCCGAAGACGTTCAGCCCGACCTGGTCGGCGAGCTCGATCTCCTCGATCAGATCACGCAGGCGCTGCGACGGGGTGACCGCGCGACCCGTTCTCGGATCGGCCGTCAGCTCGGCGAAGGTGTAGATCCCGAGCTCCACGCCCGCATCCTCGCAAAGCGGGTCTCGGCCAGGATTCGGACAAGCTCGCCGTGGCCGCTGAGCTTACGCAGGCTCGCGCGCAGGGAAGGCGCGCTACCGTGCGCGCTCGGTCGCCTCGGAGATCGCGTACCAGTCGGGCTCCCCACCGTCCCGTGAGAAGCCCTCGGAAACCCGGGTGGCAGCGCGACGGCCGGTGTCCATCGGCGCCGATTCGGCGGCTGAGCGGTCGGTCGCCTCTGCGGCGGATCGATTTCTTCGCCACCGGGCCGGAGGATAGTCGCGGGACGGCCCAGCCGCCCTCGACGCGCGACGCTACTGCTGCTCGACCACGATCACGGAGAGGATGTTCCCGGCGGGATCCTTGAACCACGCGATCGTCGGCCCTTGGCCGCGGTGGATTCCCTTCTCGTCGGGCTCCATGCCCTCGTAGCGCTCGAACTCCACCCCGGCCTCCGTCAGCCGGTCGACCGCCTTCTCGATGGCCTCGTCGTTCTCGACCGGGAAGTTGAGGACGGTGAAGCTCGCCGGCGCGTGATCCTCCTCCTTGGGGTAGACGAACACCTCACCGCCGCCCGCGAGGTGCAGCGCCAGCCCGTCCATCTCGTCGGCGACGTCCAGACCTAGCGTCTTGCCGTAGAACTCCTTCGCGCGCGGCACGTCGTCCACCGAGAACGTGGAGAAGGCCTTGGCATCCTTGAACATTCGATGCTCCTTTCGGTGTCTGTTTGTCAGTCCGTCTCGGTTGCGAGGGCGCCGCTCGCCGCTTCGCCCTCGTGCTCGGCCGCCGGCTGCGGTGTCCGGAGCAGCACGGCACCGACGGCGGCTGCCGCGGCCGCGAAGAGAGCTCCGACGAGGAACGCGGCGTGATAGCCGCCGGTGAGGGCCGCCAGCTCTCTGTCGCCGGCTCCGAGCAAGCTGTCCGTGCGGGAGGCGGCGAGGCTGGCGAGGATCGCGAGTCCGAGCGCGCCGCCCATCATGAACGCCGTGTTGACGACGCCGGACGCGAGGCCTGCGTCGCTCGACTCGACGTCGCTCATGGCGGCGAGCATCAATGGATTGAAAGCCATCCCGGCGCCGAGGCCGAGCAGGATCATGCTCGGGAGAATGTCGACGACGAAGTTCCCGTCGACCGGTGCCCGGGCGAAGAGCACGAGCCCGAGCGCGGCCAGCAGCAGTCCCGTTGCCAGCGGCGGCCGGAAGCCGAAGCGCAACACGAGCTTGGCGGAGAGGCCGACCGAGAGAACCCCCATGATCAGGTTGCCCGGCAGGAAGGCGAGACCAACCTGGAGCGGGCTGTAGCCGAGCACGAGCTGGAGGTAGAGGGCAGAGATGAAGAACCACGCGAACATCGCTCCGGCCCAGAGGACGCCGACGACGTTCGCGACCGCGACGTTGCGAAGCCGGAAGATCCCGAGCGGCATGAGCGGCGAGCGAACCCGCGCCTCGACCCCGAGAAAGATCGCCAGCAACACCGCCCCGCCGGCGAGCTGGCCGAGCGTCTGGACGGACGTCCAGCCTTCCTGGTTGCCGTTCACGATCGCATAGACGGCCAGCATCAGCGCCACTGTCACGGTGACCGCGCCCGCGACGTCGAGCCGTCCTGTGGCAGCCGCCCCGCGAGATGCAGGCACAAGCGTCAGGGTGAGCGCGACGACGACGACGCCCACCGGAACGTTGACGAGGAAGATCCAGTGCCAGTCGAGCACGTCGGTCAGGATCCCGCCGAGGAGCACGCCGATCGAGCCGCCGCCGGCGGCGACGAAGCCGAAGATGCCCATCGCCTTCGCTCGCTCCGCCGGTTCGGTGAACAGCATCATCATCAGCGAGAGCGCGACCGCGGAAACGACCGCGGCACCCAGTCCCTGCACCGCCCGCGCGCCGACCAGGAACTCCTGCGACTGGGCAAGGCCGCAGGCCAGCGAGGCAAGGGTGAAGAGCGCGATCCCGACAAGGAACAGGCGCCGATGCCCGAACAGGTCGCCGAGCCGGCCGCCGAGCAGGAGGAAACCGCCGAAGGTGAGCAGGTAGGAGTTCACGACCCACGCGAGCGACGTCTCGGAGAAGCCGAGGTCCTGCCTGATCGACGGCAGGGCAACGCCGACGATCGTCACGTCGAGGACGATCATCAAGTCGCCGAGGCACAGGATGTACAGCGCGAGCCAGCGAGTGCGGTTGTCCATGGTCATCTCGGTCCTTCCTCCCAGATTGTCTTCCGAGGAGTCAGACCGCGCAGCGGGGGCGAACTCATCGGTCGCGACACCGATGAATCGTCCCGTCGCGGAGAGTCTCCATCCGAGATGGCCACCCGAGCGCCGCAAACGATCCGCTTCGCGATTCGCGGCCCCATCGCCCACGCCGACCTGCCGGGGCTCTGCGAGCGCGTGTGCGCGTTGCTCGAGACCGGCGGCGCCGCGGTCGCCCGCTGCGAGGTGGGCGGCGTCGATCCCGACGCGGTGTGCGTCGATGCCCTCGCGCGCCTCCAGCTCGCCGCGCGGCGCTACGACTGCCAAATCCACCTGCGCGGGGCGTCACCCGAGCTGCTCGAGCTGGTTGCGTTCATGGGGTTGCACGACGTTCTGCCCGACCGATGACTTCCGGATCCCGCCGCCGTCGTATCGTCTGAATCCGCAACCTCAGAAGGAGGAAGCCATGGCGCCTGCAACGTCCCGCCTGATCTTCGTCAACCTCGCGGTCGAGGAGCTCAGCAGGTCCGTAGAGTTCTTCACCGCGCTCGGCTTCACGTTCGACCCTCGGTTCACCGACGAGCACGCCACCTGCATGATCGTCAGCGACCAAGCCTTCGTGATGCTGCTCGTCAAGAGCCGGTTCCGGGACTTCACGAAGAAGGAGCTCGCCGATCCGACGACGCAGACCGAGGCGATCCTGGCGCTGTCGGCCGAGAGCCGGGAGGAGGTCGACGCCCTCGCCGAGAAAGCGCTCGCCGCCGGCGGCACACCGGCCAACGATCCGATCGAGATGGACTTCATGTATGGCCGCAGCTTCCAGGACCTCGACGGTCACCTCTGGGAGCTGATCTGGATGGACCCGAGCGCGCTCGAGCAGTGACCGTAGAGGTCGCGCCCGCTCGGCTGAGAGCTACGACTCCAGCCGAGCGGGCAGGCCGAAGAGCGGGAAGATGGTCTCGGTTCCGAGAAAGAACGTGAACTCGGCGACGCGGCCCTCCGCGATCTCCAGCACCTGGAGCGCCCACGGGTCGTAGCCCGAGCCCGTCACGCTCGGCTTGTATTGCCCGAACGCCGGTGCGCCGTTCGCTGCCACGGTCGGGATCACCCGCGAGCCGCGGCAGCCGATCCCGGGCCCGACCCACCAGGCGAGAATGTCGTCCCGGCCGCGCAGCCAGAGGTCGTAGGGCGGCATCGACTGGGTCGCGTCCTCCTGGATCAGGGAGGTGAGCGCGTCCATGTCGTAGCGCTCGAACGCCTCGACGTAGCGTGCGAGGAGCTCGGCGTCGGCCTCGTCAACGGTCGACGATGCGCTGACGTCCGTCGCCTCGAGGGTCGCCCGCGCCCGCTGGAGGGCGCTGTTCACGGGCGCGACGCTCGTCTCGAGCAGCTCCGCGACCTCCGCCGCCTTCCAACGCAGGACCTCGCAAAGGATGAGAACGGCGCGCTGCCGGGGCGGCAGGTGCTGCAGCGCGGCGACGAACGCGAGTCGGATCGTCTCGCGGGCAACCGCCACATCTGCCGGGTCGCCCTCGGGCACGATGCGACCGTCGGGAATCGGCTCGATCCAAGTGATCTCCGGCAGCGCGTTCAGGTTCGCCTCGATCGGCTCGCGCGCCGGTCCGAGATCCATCGGCAGCGCGCGCCGCTTCCTGCCGTCCAGCAGGTCGAGGCAGACGTTCGTCGCGATCCGGTAGAGCCACGAGCGCAGTGCGGCGCGGCCCTCGAAGCGGTCGTAGGCACGCCAGGCGCGGATGAACGTCTCCTGGACGGCATCCTCGGCCTCGAACGGCGATCCCAACATCCGGTAGCAGTAGGCGGTGAGCTCCTTCCGGTGCTGGTCGAGCCGGAGCTCCAGCTCGCCCGCGCCCGGCTTGGCGGCGACGGTGCCGGTGAGCGGCGAATCCTGCACAACGGCATCGTAGGCGCTCCCACAGTTCAGCACGACACGTCCCCAGGTTGGGACTGACAGCGCGGGAGCGACCCGGAAGTCGTTCCTCAAGCAGGCGGGCGTGGGCGGTGCGGTCGTCCTCGGGGGAGGCGCCTTGCTCGGTGCCGTCGCCGGCCAGGCTCGCGCGGGTCACTACCGACAGCGTCCCGGATGTGGACATCCTCAATTTTGCGCTCACGCTCGAGTATCTCGAGGCGAGCTTCTACACGGCGGCGCTCGGCGGCGCGGGCACAACGGGTGTTCCTGCGAGCGCAGGGGTTTTCAGTGACGATGAAATCACCGACTCCAAGATCTTCGCCGGGTTCGGCGGTCGGATCCGGAGCACTGCGTACCGCTATCTGACCGACATTCGCGACCACGAGGTCACGCACGTCGACTTCCTCGTCGGTGCGATCCCGGACGAGGCGGGCGCGCAGATCGCCACAGTCGAGGCGCGCCATGCGGCCTACCTCAACCTGATCAACGGCGACTCGCCGTTCCCGAACGCGTTCGACATGGGCAAGCTGCCGTCGCAGATCATCGCGGCCGTCGTCGCCACAGGCTTCGTCAAGGGATGCCCGCCCGAGGTGCTCGCACTCTTCTCCCGGCTGCCTTAGTCCGCCGACGTTGCGGGGGCCGGTCTGTTGCCCGTCTCCCGCAGTGCGATCCACGAGGGACGAGGTCAGGTGCGGCCCGGGCTCAAATACGAGTCCAGAGCGACGAAAGGCCCGCGTTTGCGGGCCTTTTCTAGTAGCGGGGGCAGGATTTGAACCTGCGACCTCCGGGTTATGAGCCCGTTCGGACTAGGTCACGCCAGGCCGATACCGCAAGTTCAAGCCGTTTCAGGTGCCGCTCAACCCCCTCAGATCACCCCAGGTGGGTAGCAAAACGGGTAGCAAACTGCGATAGCGACGGGGAGCGCAGGTCGTTTTTGCGCGGTGCGGCGCGGAATGGGCACGGCTAACCGTCGAAGACACGAACGCAAGTGGTCGGGTCGAGGCGACCGTGTCGTGATCTATTCGCTCTGCTGGCCGTCGTCAGCTTTACGGGCTGCGTCCGGGCTCCGCACGTCGAGGAGTGGTTTGCGCGCACCGGCGTCTCGTGCGTCGGCGGCTGACTCCCGCACTTCGGCAGCCGCTTCACGCAGGTCGGCGCTGACTTCACGCGCGTCGGCGTCCGCTTGACGAGCGTCGGCGGTCAGTTCTCGCGAATCGGCTTTAGCGCCACGCTCGTCGGCGCTGACTTCACGCGCGTCGGCGTCCGCTTCACGAGCGTCGGCGGTCACTTCTCGCGAATCGGCTTTAGCGCCACGCTCGTCGGCGCTGACTTCACGCGCGTCGGCGTCCGCTTCACGAGCGTCGGCGGTCACTTCTCGCGAATCGGCTTTAACGCCACGCGCATCCCCGATGAGCTCACGCATATCGGCGTTCTCTTTCCGTACGTCCGCAATCGCTTCGCGCGCGTCGGCGTTCGCTTCACGAGCGTCGGCGGTCACTTCTCGCGAATCGGCTTCGGCGCCACGCGCATCCCCGATGAGCTCACGCATATCGGCATTCGCTTTCCGTACGTCCGCAATTGCTTCGCGCACGTCGGCCTCAGCGTCTCGGGCGTCGGCTCTGAGCTTCTGCGCGTCGTCTTCCGCGCGAGTGCGCTCGGGGCTACTCTCATCGTCTACCAAGGCTTCACTTCCTTCCATCTCCGATTCCGCCTGAACGGGATTGAGGCAAGCGTCCCTCTACCGCAGCACCCCGCGCGCCGCCGCATACGCAGCCTAATACTTGGCTAGCCCCTTAACGCATCACCCGTTCGGGTGACAAAGTCTTACCTGGCGGGCTTTGGATCGCGTCGACTCCTTCGGGTAGTCGTTTTTGCGCCGCGTGCTGCGAGGGGGTAGGCGGTGGGCTGTAAAAGAAGTGGGGCGCGGGTTGACAGTCGCTCGCCGCTAACGAAGATCTGTGGAGGGCGTCTGAGTGGTTGAGACGCCACGCGAGCGGCGGCAAGGGGGACTCTGTGTTGACGAGCGGCGAGTTGGGCCGGGAGCAGTCTGCGGGTGCGGACATCTGCCGACACGACCACACGCCAGTGACGGTTCACGCAATCTGGCAGAAGTCTGGAGTGCCGTACGAGATCCACCGCACGGTGTGCGCCGCGTGCATGCAGGTGCTGGAGGAGCAGCCGCTGCGTCGGGCGGTCGCCTAGGGGTCAGTCGCTCGACCGCGGCACCGACTGGAGACGAAGCGGTGCGCGAGCTGTTGGGTGGGCTGGCTCTTAGAAGAATCGGTCGCCGAGCTGTTGCAGCTTCGGCAGGCGGTCGGCCGCGCACTCGTGCTCGGCGAACGCCCGACGAGCGTGCTCGAGGTCACCCTCGGCCACGAACGGGCAGTGCGCGCATCGGATCAGGACGGGCTCGGGCTCGCTTACCGCCCCGCCCTGTCGCCAGCCGTACCACCGAAACGTCGCGTCCGTCGGCACCCGCCGATTCTAGACGTTTGCAAGCACGCCGAGCGGCCGGGTAGAATGCAAACCGTGACTAACTTACAGGAGCAACCGCAAACGCTGCTCAAGGTTGCCGACGTCGCTCGGCTGCTCAGGGTTTCGCCTTGGACGGTGTACCGACGAGCAGCCGACGGATCGCTGCCATCGCTCAGGATCGGCCAGGCCGGGCCACTTCGGTTCACGGCCGACGCCGTCGAGACGCTCCTGCGGCCCGCACTCGCCCACGCACTCGAAACGAAGGAGACAACGTGAGGACGCCGATGCGATCGGTGCTCGAAGCGGATGCCGCGGCCGCCGACGCGATCCGCGCCGCCGAGCTCGCCAAGAAGTTCGCGCAGCAGGCGAAGCCACCGCCACCGGATCCGCGCACCGGCCCAGCCTTCGAGTTGCTCCGCCGCGGCGAGGGGTCGGCGCTGGCGAGGATCAGCCCGCGGCGCAATCGCTGGCCGGATCTACAGCGGATCGACGAGCGCGTGGCGGAGATCGACCAGCGCCAGGCGCGCGCCTCCGCGGAGCTGCAGGACACGCGCGAGCGTCGGCAGGGCGCCGATGCCCGCTACCAGCTCGCGCTCGCTGATGGGCTCGCCGCGGGCCAGCCGGGAGACCGGCCCGTCTCGGAGGTCGGCCGGCTCGAGGAGCGGATCGCCGCGCTCGAGGCCGAGATCGCCGCCCACGACCTCGTGCGAGAGCGGGTGCTCGAGGAGCGAGTCGCGTTCGTCGTCCAGAGCCGGAAGGCGCTCGTCCGGGACGTGGAGAAAGAACTCGAAGAGCGGCGCTCTCGCTGCCTCGAACTCCTCGATGAGCTCGAGCACGCTCGCGACGACCTGATCGCGCTCGCGCAAACGGGTGCGTGGGCCAGGCTGTACCCGTCCGAGACTTTGACCGCTGCGCCACCGTTCGCGGGTGCGATCGTGGGGGCCCGGCTGAAGGTGCAAGAGCGCCACCTGCCAGGGCTCAAGTCGCAGCTCCCCGCCGCCAGCGTCTACGCGCTCCTGCGGGCTGACGTCGATCACTGCGCGAGCGCGATCACGGTCGAGCAGGCCGCCGCCGCCGAGGGCCAGACGACGAGCGCGCTGACCGGGCGCGAGGCGAGCTGGGCCGGGCGGGCCGAAGATCACGCGCGCGACCGGGCCGAGAAGGCGGAACGGATCGCGGACTACATCAAGGAATGGGGCGTCGTGCCCCGCGAATACTAAGCAGCATGGGCGTCAAGCTCTGCGCTGACTGCGGACGGGGCGTCCGCCACACCAGCCGCCGAGGGCGCTGCGGCCGCTGCTCATGGGTCGCGAGCCAGGAGAGCTTAGAGCAGCGCGAACCGTGGAAGACCCGCGTCTGCAGGCTCTTCGCATGACACTCCGTTTTTTCAGTGGAGCTAAACACACGGGCAGTCCGCCCCTACTCGCGAGCGAGAGGGACGTTTTCATGACCGAGGCCGGTAGCGGCCATCGGTAGCGGCGGCCATGGTGGGGCTCGCGCGGGCGCCGGCCGGCCGCGGGTGAGCTTGGACGAACTGGTGCGCGAGCGGCGGTTTGACTGGCAAAATCGGCGTCATCGGCGGGCTCTGCTCGAAGATGAACTGTCGCCCGCGCTCCTGGCGGAGCTCGGCGTGGCGGGGCTGCTCGAGTCGTACAGGAGCGCCCAGCTCGTCGGTCTGCGGAGTTCGGCGTCGTCCCTGGCTCAGTCGTTTGAGTGGATCGTGCAGGGCGGTGAGTCGTGAGCGGCTCACGCGGCCCGGAGTGGCCGTGCGAGGCGTGCGCGTCGGCGATCGTGTATTCGGGGCGGGGCGTGCCTCGGAAGTTTTGCGTGCACTGCATGCCTCCCGGCTCTGGGGCGGCGGAGTGGCGGGCGCTGAATTGTGAGCGGGTGCGGCTTTCGAACGCCGCACGCAGGCTGGGGCCGTTCCCGGTCGTGTGCCAGGACTGCGGCGAGGTGTTCGCCGCGGTGCGACGGGATTCCGCTCGCTGCGCGGACTGTCAGGCTGCGCGCCGGCGGGCTCGCGATCGGATGCGAAAGCGGCGGGCCCGGAGCCTGGGGGCTCAGGCCGCCGGAAGTGTGACACACGTCGACCGACGTGCAGGGAAAGATGAGGGCACGTCTCCGCCAATGACGTCGCCGCCGAGGGGCCGGGCCATGCGCTCGGCCCCGAAGCGGGAGCGCATCCGGTGAGGGGCCTAGACTCCAACAGGAGGTAACGACGGAAATGGCGGAGAGATGGACACTCAGGTTGTAGACGGCGATTCGTTCTGGGGCGACCACCCCGACGACGATCGAGCCGACGAGTTCTCGCGGCTGATCGAGAAACTACGGCTCGAGGCGGAGGCAGCGAAGACGCCCGAGCAGCGCCAGGCTGACACCGAAGAAGCCGAGGCGACAAAGGCGGCGGACGCCGCCGTTGTGGCGAAGAGCTGCGGAACAGTGGTGCGGAGACCCGGTGGCGCGTGGCTTACGGCGGGCGAGCACTGGCAGCACGCCGAGAAGCATTGGGCGCGCGCGGTCGAGCTCAGGCGCAGCGCAGGGGCCGGTGATGTCGTAGCGGCACGGCGGGGAAGCGAGCGTCAGAAGGCTCGCGCAAGAGCCCCGCGCCGGAACGTTCGCGGACGCTCGAACCGCGCACGCGCGCCAGGCCGAGAAGACGGGGACGACCCCGAAGCAGAACCCGCAGCGGCTCCGCGCCGCTGCGCCGGTTGCGGCGGCACGCTAGAGGGCCGCCGCAGAGACGCTCGCACCCACGGCCCGACGTGCCGACAGGCGGCGTCACGCGCGGCACGAAGGGCCGCTGACGAACCCGAGCTCGTTCATCGGTTCCGCGCCCTGTGCCGCGCCGCTCTTCGCCAGGGCGTGCTTTCACCCGAAGAGGCGCTCCTCGAGGCCGTGCTCCTGCCGCAAGAGAAGCTCGAGCGACTGCGCGATGAGCTGGGAGCACCGGCCGCATGACGGCCGGCATCGACTTCGAGGCGGTTCCGCTCGAGCTCCGCGAGCGCCCGCAGTGGGTCGTCTGGAGGCTCGAGCAGCGGGACGGGAAGCCGACGAAGGCTCCGTATCGGCCGGACGGTTGCGGCCGTGCGAGTTCGACCGATCCTGGCTCGTGGGCGACGTTCGAGACGGCAGTCGCTGCGGCCGAAGCGCTGAACGCGAACGGGATCGGCTACGTGTTCTCGGCCGGCGACCCGTTCGTCGGCGTCGACCTGGACGCCGGCCTAGCCGAAGCCGACAAGGGCGCGATCATCCTCGCGCTCGACAGCTACTCCGAGACGAGCGTCAGCGGCACCGGTGTCCACGTGTTCGTCCGAGGAAGCCTGAACGGGCACGGCCGCAACCGGCGCGGCCCGTTCGAGGTGTACGAGTCAGGCCGATACTTCTGCGTCACCGGCAAGCACCTCCTCGGCACGCCCGCGACGATCGAAGAGCGGCAGTCGCAGCTCGAAGCGGTACTCGCGCGCTTCCTGCCACCTCAGCCCGCGCAGGCACCGGCAAATCCGCTCCGGGACGTGCCGCTCGCGATCGACGACGAGGAGCTGCTCGAGCGAGCCCGGACGGCCAGGAACGGCGAAAAGTTCCAGGCGCTCTGGGCGGGACAGTGGGAAGGCCGCTACGGATCTCAGAGCGAGGCCGACTCGGCGCTCTGCGGGCTGCTCGGATTCTGGACGGGGCGAGATCCGAGCCGGGTCGACTCCCTCTTCCGGCGCTCCGGGCTGATGCGCGCGAAGTGGGACAGCCGGCGTGGCGAGAGCACCTACGGCGCGCAGACGATCGAGCGCTCACTCAGCCTCCTGAGTGCCGTCTACGACCCGTCGTCGAGGGAGGGTGCGGAACGGACTCGGGCCTCAAAGTCCGATGTTTCCGAAGCCGAAAAAACAGGCTTCCCAGCGGAAACCGAACGTAACGGACTCACGGACTCACGGACTCAGCCTTAAAGGAGTCCGTTAGTCCTGAGTCGGTTCCGCACCGTGCCCAACCGAACACCGGAACGGACTCAGACCCCGAGTCCGTTACCGATTCCGGACGACCGTTCTCGCTCCCGGTTCGGGAGTTCATCGCGCTCGAACGGCCGCACTCCGAACCGCTGCTCGCGGACGTCGACGGGCGGGCTGTTGTGGGTCGTCATTCGCTGACGCTGCTCGGCGCGCTCGGCGGCCACGGGAAGACGACGCTCGCGGTCGACTTGTTCCTGCACTTGGCGGCCGGGATCGACTATGCGCCGTTCACGGTGCCCGGGCCGGTCTCGATTCTGATGATCGAGAACGAGGGGCCGGAGGAGCTGTTCGCGGAGAAGCTCGCCGGGCGGCTGGCGCATTTCCCCCACGAGCTGAAGGCGCGGCTCGACGTCTGCACGTTCGATTGGGGCGGCTTCTCACTCGCAGATGCGTCGGCGCGGCAGCGTCTCACCCGTGAGATCGCCGAGAAGCGCTACGACCTGATCTTCGGCGACCCGCTCGATTCGCTCGGGATCGAGGGTGTCGGCTCCCCGGAGGACACCCGCAGGTTTCTCGCCTTGATGAAAGAGACGGGCCTGAATCAGACGGTGGCGTGGTGGTTGAACACACACCCGCGGAAAGAGGAGACCAAAGAGGCGCTGAACGAGATTTCGGGCGCATGGGGTGGAAAGCCGGACTCTGTGCTGCTCCTGAGGATGCTCGAGGACGATCGGACGCGGGTTCGATTCCCGCCGCCTCCATCATCATCATCGACTCTCACCCGCACGCGAACTCGTGCTCGCCCGTCTCGCGCAGCCCGGAGCTCAGCCCACGGACAGAAGATCGACCACGAAGACGAGTGGCTCGTGCGGCTGGATCGCGGTGCCCGCTCCTCGCGCTCCGTAGGCCATGGCGGACGGGATCGTGAGTCGGCGCCGGCCGCCGACCTTCATCCCGAGGACGCCCGCGTCCCAGCCCGGAATGACCTGGCCCTTGCCGAGCTTGAACTCGAACGGACGCCCCCGGTTCCAGGAGGCGTCGAACTCCTCGCCCGAGGAGAAGGCGACCCCGACGTAGTGCACCGAGACCTTTGCTCCGTTCACGGCCTCGGCCCCGTCGCCGACCGCGATGTCCTCGATGCCGAGCTCGAAAGGGATGTCGCCCTCCGGCTTCTCGATCTGCGGCCGTTCGAAAGGCAAGGCACCCACCCCTTCTAGTTCATGCGGCCCGACGCGACGGCGACACAGGCCTGGCAGGGCGGGAAGCCTTGATTCCAGGGGACGTCCGTCTGGTCGACGCCGCAGAGCGCGAGGTCGGGAGTCTCCTCGCCGACGAGATGCTCGACATCCTCGAAATCGACGCCGTTGACGCGATACGCCGGCTTGATCCGGATCGAAGTCACGGGTCGAATCTAGCTGAGGAGCCCACGCTTGTGAGGCAGGGCTCAGAGCCGAGAGCGGTACGCACGGGCCGAGCCTGTCGCGGAAAGGAACACCTGCTTCCCTGCGCCGATCGGGGGCGGCGGATCCTGGACGTCCTTGTGCAGCACCTCGCTGCGCGTGATCCGCCGAGCCGTCGCGTGCCCGGAGCGCTGCCGCGCCCTGCGCCGGGCATCAGATGCCCGTACAGATCGAGCGTGATCGTGATGCTCGAGTGGCCCATGTAGGTCGAGAGAGCTTTCGCGTTGACGTTGGCCGCGATCATTAGAGAGGCGAACGTGTGCCGCGCCTCGTGCAGCGTGATCGGCTCGAGCGAGGCCTCGTCCGGGGAGCGGCTTGCGTTCGCAGCGTCCCAAGCGCGGCGTGCTCGTTGCGTCACGGTCGAGATGTCGAACGGGTGCCCTGTGCTCCCGGCAAACACAAGCCCCTCGTCTTCGCCAGCGTCCGAGTCGGCGTCAAACCTGAGCTCCACCAGCAAGTCGTGGAGGGCCGCGATCGGTACGCGCCGCACGCCCGCCCGTGACTTCGGTGGGCCAAACGACCGCGAACGCGGATCATAGGACTGTTTCACGCGGATCACCCCACAGCAACCGGAATACATATCGCCCGTAATGGCTGACGCCTGGCGACGATTGATTTGAGGGGCGGGGGGGCATCTGAGCACGTGATGCCTGACGTTTCCGACCGGTTTCTGGAGATCTATCTTGCTGATCACCTTGCGGCGGGGGCGGCGGGGCTGGCGCTCGCGCGCCGTTCGGCAGGGAGCAATGCGGGGAACGAGACGGGCCCGTTTCTGCGGGGGCTGGCTGCTGAGATCGACGAGGATCATCGGGCTCTAAGGCGGGTTGTGGCTCAGCTGGGGTTTGAGAGCTCAAGGCTGAAGGAGCTTGTTGCGTTGACGGGCGAGAAGCTTGGTCGCCTGAAGCTGAACGGTCAGGTGCGCGGCTACTCGCCCTTGAGCCGTCTCCTTGAGTTGGAGACACTCTCGGTCGGGATCAGTGGCAAGCTCGCGCTCTGGCGGTCGCTCGAGCAGCTACCCGAGATTGTTGAGCGCCTGCCAGGGATCGACCTGGAACAGTTAGTTGAGCGGGCTCAACGGCAGCGCGCGGAGCTGGAGGAGCATCGCCTTGCTGCCGCTCGCGAGGCTTTCGTCGCGTGAGGGCCGAACGTTTCGCGGCGATCCTCGACCTCGACGGAACTCTGGTCGACTCCAACTATCATCACGCTCTCGCCTGGTCTCGCGCGCTTCGCGAGCAGGCGATCGTTCGTCCCCCTCTGGGCGGCTGCACCGGCACGTCGGGATGGTGGTGACAAGTATGTCGCCGCGGTAGCCGCTGCCCACCGCGAATGCCGTCGTGGTGCTGACGCTGTAGGGTCGTGCCAACAGCCACATGACGGGCTCGCAAAGCTTAAGGGGAGGGTTCATGCGCCGTCGCTCGCTTCGTTTCCTCACCATCTTCGCCGCCGCAGCAGCGCTCGCCGCGATCGCCGGCGCCGCGACCCGGTCCGAGCCGCCGACCTCGACGGGCACCAGCGGGGCCGCCGCCACGGTCGATAGGCTCGCGAGCGAGGCGGCGCTCACGATCCTGCGTGCGGGCGGGAACGCAGCGGACGCCTCCGTTGCCGCAGCCGCGATCCTCGGCGTTACGGAGCCGTTCTCTTGTGGAATAGGCGGCGGCGGCTTCCTCGTTTACTACGAGGGCCCGAAGAAGCCTAAGGCGAACCCGCACGTCTTCACGCTCGACCAGCGTGAGAAGGCGCCGGCGGCGATGAAGCCGGACTCCTTCATGGAGAACGGCCGCGCGCTGGCATTCAGCGACGCCCGCTACAGCGGTCTCTCCGTCGGTGTGCCGGGCACCGTCCGATGGGCCGAGACGCTGCGGCGCTACGGCAGCAGGAAGGTCACCCTCGCGCAGGCGCTTGCGCCCGCGATTCGAGTCGCGCGGAACGGCTTCGTGATCGACCAGACGTTCTTCGACCAGGTGAACGGCAACCGCGACTACTTCGACGATGTCCCTGCGACCGCCGCCCTCTACTTGGACGCGGACGGGACGCCGCGCGACGTCGGGACGACGCTTCGGAACCCCGATCTCGCTAAGACCTACGAGTTGATCGCGGCCAACGGGCCGAGCGCGTTCTACTCGGGCGAGGTGGCGAACGCGATCGTGCAGACGGTCAAGAGCCCTCAGGTCGCATCGACTGCAAATCACCGGTTCCGGCCAGGCGTCATGGAGTTGGCGGATCTCGCCGCCTACGCCGCACCGCAGCGGGCGCCGACGCGCGTGCGCTACCGCGGCCTCGACGTCTTCGGCATGGGGCCGCCGTCGAGTGGCGGCTCGACCGTCGGGGAAGCGCTCAACATCCTCGAGGGGTATTCGCTCTCGACGCTGCCGCGCGAGCAGGCGCTGCACTACTTCCTCGAGGCCTCGCGGTTCGCGTTCGCGGACCGCGGCACGTACCTCGGCGACCCGGAGTTCGTCCAGATCCCACTGAAGGGGCTGCTGTCGAAGGAGTACGCCGCGCAGCGGCGGGGATTGATCGGCGAGCGGGCGGCTGCCGCGCCGGTTGCGGCCGGTAAGCCGCCGGGCGCGCCGGTTGCGACCGCCTCCGTGACGTCGACTCGGCCGGGGACTACGACGCACATCACCGTCGCGGATAAGGCTGGGAACGTCGCTTCCTACACGTTCACGATCGAGTCGACCGGGGGCGCTGGGCTCGTCGTGCCGGGCTACGGGTTTCTTCTGAACAACGAGCTGACCGATTTTAATTTCGACTCGCTCACGCACGCGAACCGGGTTGAGGGGAACAAGCGGCCGCGTAGCTCGATGGCGCCGACGGTCGTCCTTCGTAGCGGCAAGCCGTTCTTCAGCGCGGGCTCGCCCGGCGGCTCCACGATTATCACGACCGTTCTGCAGATCCTCGTCGACCGGATCGATTTGAACCTGACGCTGCCCCAGGCGATCGCCGACGCGCGGGCGAGCCAGCGGAACACTGCTGCGGTCGCCGTCGAGGCCGAGTTCGCGAGCGGGCCCGACGCCGCGGCACTCCGCGCCCGCGGTCACACCTTCGGCACGCCAGCCGAGATCGGCGCCGCCAGCGGCGTCGAGTTCCTCGACGGCGGTCGCGTGCTAGCGGCTGCGGAACCCGTGCGGCGCGGCGGCGGCAGCGCGCTCGTCGTCACTCCGCGCTGAACCCTGTACAGCCTGATTTCCCCGCCACCGTTCATCTGCTCTTGTGGGTCGCGGAAAAGATCACAGGCTCGCCTCGAGATGACGGACGCAGTATTTTCGAACTGGCGATACCACGGCTGCGTGTCCTGCGGTCGAAGTTGGCGCGGTGGCCGGGCCGGGCGATCGGACCGCGACCTGGGTAAGCAGAAATGCCCGGGAGCCGCCGCTACACCTCTCGTATTGGAAGGCGTCGTGGGCCGCACAATTAACGTCTAGTGCGGGAAGCAACGGTTGCGGCGGCGTCGATCGGGTCCTTGTCCAGGTGGGTGGCGCTGATCTTCGCCACGAGCGTGGCGCTAGCGTGTGGGGTGCGTAAGTCGGTCATGCCGCGTAGCTGTACTCGTGGATGAGTCCGCCGAGCCGGTCGAGCCGCTTCAGCTCGCGTGAAGAGGAGCAGACCGGGGGTTTGCTCCCGATCGCTGCCGGCGGTGTGAGACCGAGGGAGCGGTGCGGTCTGTGCGCGTTGTAGTGATCGACATACACGCGGAGCACGTGCTCCAGGTGCCGACGGTTCACGATCAAGAGCCAGTCGAGGCACTCGCGGCGAGCGGTGCCGACGAAGCGCTCGGCGACCGCGTTCGCCTTCGGCGCGCGCACCGGTGTCTTGACCACCTGGATGCCTTCGCTGGCGAAGACGGCGTCAAAGCTGCGGGTGAACTTGGCGTCGCGGTCGCGGATAAGGAAGCCGAAACGCGCCGGCTGCTCTTGGAGTGTCCAGGCGATCTGGCGGGCCTGCTGGGTGACCCAGGCGCTGGTGGGGTTGGCGGTGCAGCCGGCGAGGTGGACGCGGCGGCTTCCCAGCTCGAT
>JBBJLW010000044.1:0-18816 GCA_037720595.1 Gaiellaceae bacterium
GGAGATGAAGTTCGCGATGGGCCTCGCGGTGAAGGGGAAGGTGCCGCCGCCGTTCCCGCCGCACGTCGCCGAAGGGGTCAAGGAATCGCGCGCGCTCTTCGAGCTCGTCAAGGAGCAGGGCGTCGATGGCGCGCTCGGGATCGTCCAGGGCGAGCGGGCGCTCTCGCGGCTCGAGCACGAGGTCGGCCATGCGAGCGGCGGGGGCGGCGACACCGGTGTCGGCAGTCGCGACCAGGCGGACGTGACGCCCGGCGAGCGACCGACCAGGAAGCCGGGAGGCGGAGCGTGAAGCGAGTGGCGTACTACAAAGGCTGCCTCGCGTCGCTCTCCGCCAAGGAGCTCGACATCTCGACGCAGGCGCTCTCCCCGAAGGTCGGGCTCGAGCTCGTCGAGCTCGAGACGGTCACGTGCTGCGGCGCCGGCGACATCCACGAGGCCGAGCCCGACTACTACCTGCACCTGAACGCGCGCATCCTCGCCTACGCCGAGGCGACCGGCTCGGACACGCTGATGACGGTCTGCAACGTCTGCACGCTCAATCTGCGCCAGGCGAACTTCCAGCTCCAGGGCGACGAGGCGTTGCTCGAGCGGATCAACAAGAACCTGGCGAAGGTCGGAGTTCCCGAGTACCGCGGCAAGGTCGACGTCCGCCACTTCCTCTGGATGGTCGCGGAGGGCGAGGGCTACGACCTGCTGAAAGCCGCGGCGCACAAGGGGCTGAAGGGGCTGAAGATCGCGCCGTTCTACGGCTGTCAGATCCTGCGCCCGTCCAAGCTGCTCGGCTTCGAGGATCCCGACCGGCCCTCGTCGCTCGAGCGGATCATCGAAGCCTGCGGGGGCGAGGCGATCGACTATCCGGCCAAGATCAAGTGCTGCGGCTTTCCGATCATCCAGGCTCGGGAGGAGACCGCGCTCGGCGAGCTGATTCAGCCGATCGAGCAGGCGAAGGAAGCCGGCGCGGACGCGATCGTGACCCCGTGCCCGCTCTGCCACCTCTCGCTCGACGCCTGGCAGTCGAAGCTGAAGAAGCAGACCGGCAAGGACTTCCAGATGCCGATCCTGCACCTCTCGCAGCTCATCGGGGTCGCGGCCGGCTTCCAGGAGGCCGAGCTTCGGTTCAGACGCCACGTCGTCTCCGTCGAGCCGATGCTGGACAAGCTTTCCGTCTGACTCCCGCGTCTCGGGCCGGATGGCTCCTGCCCGGCGGATCCGCACTGCTGGCCGCGCTTGCCTACGGCTGGTTCGAGGCCGGCTGGCTGCGCACGCGTGTCCTTCAGGTGCCCCTGGCGGGTCTGCCGATCGAGCTCGACGGACTTCGGATCGCGCATCTTTCGGACTTCCACCTCGGGGTGCCTTCGCGGGGGGCGCTCGCGGCCGAGGGCGCGGTCGCCTGGGTCGCGTCCCGGAAGCCCGACCTCGTCTGCATCACCGGCGACCTGCTCTCGCGACCGCGCGGAGCGCCGCTCCTGCGCCGGCTGCTCGGGCAACTCGGCCCTGCCTATGCCGTGCTCGGAAACCACGACCGCGCCGACTCCCGCGATCCCCTCTCGTGGAAGGTCGAGCTCGGGGATCTCGGTGCAACGGAACTTCTCTCGGACGAGTCGCGCGTGGTCGAGCTACGAGGTCGACGCGTTCAGATCGTCGGCGTCGATCCCGCCTCGTACTCGCTCGGGATCGCGCGGCCGGAGCGTCATCTCGATCCGACGGCTGCGCTCCGGATCCTGCTCTGCCACTTTCCGGGCGTGGCGCGAACGCTCGAGCCGGGCGCCTACGACCTCGTCCTCGCCGGCCATGTGCACGGCGGGCAGATCGTCCTGCCGTACCCCGGCGGGCGGTTCCTCTTCGCGCATCCGCTGGCCGGGGAGGATCGCGGCATCTACCGCCATCTCGGAACGATGCTGCACGTCTCGCCGGGAGTCGGCACGACGTTCGTCCCGCTCCGCTTCTTCGCTCGCCCCGAGGCAACCGAGCTCGTGCTCCGCCGAGAGCCGCGCGTAGACTGAGCCTCGTGGAGGGGCACGCGCTGATCTCGACCGACATCCTCGCGCGCTACGCCGGCGACGCCGCACGCGAGGTTTCCGGCGTGCGGGAGCTCGTTGGAAGCGCTCTCCACCGGCACGACGGCGCAAAGGTGACGCGCGAGGCGGGGCGGGTCGCGATCGAGTTGCACCTAGCTCTCGATTGGGGAGCCAGCGCACCGAGGGTCGGCTCGCAGGTGCAGGCACGCGTCGCGGACTATCTCGCGCGGATGGCGGACGTCCGGCCGGACAACATCGACGTCGTCGTGGACGAGTTCCGCCCGCCCGCCGCGAGGGCGTAGCTCGTGGCAACGAGCGTCCGAGGGCTGACGGGAGCGACGATCGAGCACGCTCCAGCCGTGTGTCACGAATGCGTTTTCTGGCAATCGCGACGGTCGCGCCAAGCGAGCAAGGAGCGCTGGATCGAGAAGATCGAGGACGAGTGGGGCGCCTGGGGCGCGCTCTACCACGACGACGACGGGCGGCTGCTGGGCTCGATCCAGTACGGTCCTGCCTTACTCTTTCCGCGTGCCGCCGAGCTGCCCGCCGGGCCGCCGTCCGACGATGCCGTCCTCGTCACCTGCGTCTACCTCGTCTCTGCGGCGAGCCCGTGGGTCGAGCAGTCGCTCTTCCTCGCCGCGATAGGCGAGGCGAGGGATAAGGGTGCGAAGGCACTCGAGACTTTCGCGTTCCGGTATCCCGAGGGCGAGTCGACATACGAGCGCTTTCTCGTGCACAGGACCGTTTTCCCGCGCGACTTCCTGGCCGACTTCGGCTTCCGGACGGTCCGTTCCGAGGGCCGCGTCGAGCTCGCGCGCCTCGAGCTCGGCGGGCTCCTGCCGGTCGCGGAAGGCAAGCGCTCGAAGGTGCTGGAACTCGTGAAAGAAGCGTTCGCGCCGGCGCCGCTGCCTCAGCGTCCGTAGAGCAGCGTCAGGCAGCGTCAGGCGGCGACGCGCCGCTCGCGCAGCAAGAGCTCGGCGATCTGGATCGCGTTCAGAGCGGCGCCCTTGCGGAGGTTGTCGCCGACGATGAAGAGGGCGAGCCCGTTCGGCGTCGTCGTGTCCGCGCGGATCCGCCCGACGAGCACGTCGTCCCCGCCCGCGGCGCCTCCGGGCGTGGGAAATTGCTCCAGCCGGATTCCGAGCGCGTCACGGAGGATCGAGGTCGCCTGCTCGGACGAAAGCGGCTCCTTGGTCTCGAGCCATACCGCTTCCGCGTGGCCGACGAGGACGGGTACGCGAACACAGGTTGCGCTGACGGGGAGGTCGGGCAGCTCGAGGATCTTGCGCGTCTCCTCGCGCAGCTTCTCCTCCTCCTCGAACTCGACCCCGTCGAAGCTCCAGTCCATGCGCAGGTCGTTCGCCTCCTGGGGCTGCGCGCGCAATTGCTCCATCGCCTGCGTCCCCGCGCCCGAGACCGACTGGTAGGTCGCGACGCGGACCCGGGTGAGGCCGGCCGCGTCGTGCAGCGGCTTCAGCGTGCAGGCGAGCGGAATCGCGCAGCAATTCGGGTTGGCGACGATCCCCTCGTGCTCCGAGGCGCGGGCGCCGTTCACCTCGGGCACGACGAGCGGGATCCCCGCCTCGAGCCGGAATGCGGACGATTTGTCGATGCAGACCGCTCCGCCTTCGACGGCAAGCGGCACGAGCTCGCGACTCGCCTGAGCGCCGACGGAGAACAGGCAGAGGTCGAGATCGCCGGCGCCGAGCGCCTCGGGTGTCGCCTCCTCCACGGTCGCGTCGCCGAGACGGATCCCGGCCGAGCGCGCCGAGGCGAAGACACGGACGTTGCGATAACCGCGCTCGTGGAGCAGCTCGAGCGTGACGATTCCCACCGCGCCGGTGGCTCCCACGACCCCGATCCGCGACCGCTCAGCCCCCAAGCTCGAACGCCTGATGGAGCGCCTGGACGGCACGGTCGACGTCGACGGTGGGCACATGGCAGGCGATCTTGATCGGGGAGGTCGAGACGATCGGAGACTCGATCCCGGCGGCCTCGAGCGTTGCGAACGTCTTCGCGGCAACGCCGGGGTGGCTCTTCATCCCGGCGCCGACGAGGCTGACCTTGCCGAGATCGTCGCGCGACGACCAGCTCAGCCCCAGCGCGTCCAGCGCCCCCGCCGCTGCAGCTCGATCCTCCGGCGGCGCCGAGAAGACGATCTGCTCGCCGGTCTGGACGATCGTGTCCACGTTGACGAGCGCTTCCGCGAGCGCACCGAAGAGCCGCGCGCGCGTTGCGCCCTCGACGTGGTAGACCGTCTCCTCCCGCTGATGCACGACTCCGGAGATCAGGGCCTTCTCGAGCATCCCACCCTTCTCAGACGACACAGTGTCCTCCTCCTCGATCCACGTCCCGATTCCTTCCTCGAACGTCGAGCGGACGTGAAGCTTCACATTGTGACTGCGAGCGACCTCGATCGAGCGGGTCGCGAGCACCCGTGCGCCCGACGACGCCATCTCGAGCATCTCGTCGAAGCTCACGTGCCGGAGCGGCCGCGCGTCCGGTACGAGCCGCGGGTCGGCCGAGAACACACCGCGGACGTCGGTGTAGATCTCACAGTGATCAGCGCCGAGCGCAGCCGCGACCGCGACCGCGGTCGTGTCGGAGCCGCCGCGGCCGAGCGTCGTCACCTCGTAGGCGGTCGAGACGCCCTGGAAACCCGCCACGAGCACGATCTTCCCGTCGTCGAGCGCCTCGTGGATCCGGCGCGCCCTGACCTCGACGATCTTCGCCTTGCCGTGGACGGTGTCGGTGACGATCCCGGCCTGCGAGCCGGTGAGCGAGATCGCTTCGTGGCCGAGATCGACGATCGCCATCGCCGCGAGTGCGCACGAGATCCGCTCGCCGACCGATACGAGCATGTCGAGCTCCCGCGGATCGGGAGCCGGCGAGACCTCGAGGGCGAGCGCGAGCAGCTCGTCCGTCGTCTTGCCCATCGCCGAGAGGACGCCGACGACGCGATAGCCGGCCTCGCGCGCTCCCACGAGCCGAGCCGCGACGCTTCTCAGCTTCTGCGGATCGGCGACGGAGGTGCCGCCGAACTTCATCACGACACATCTGGCCTCGGGCGTTCCGGCCTGGGGGCCGGTCGAGTCCGGGCCGACCGCGGGGACGGCCTCGTACTCGGTCGCTGCCACGCGCCGAGTCTAGTCGAGCGTTCAGCGCCGTCGATTAGGCCGGACCACAAAAAGTGCTGAACCGGCAAACCCGAAGGCCCACCGGTTCAGCTCCCGGAATGTAATGCGGGGGCGGAGCCGGCGTCAATCCCTGAACAGCAAAAAGTCCGCAAATTGCGGGCGAATTCAGTCACCGCCGCTCCCTGAGCGAGCGGTTCAGAGCTCCCGTCGGCCCGAGAGCGCGCGGCCCAGCGTGACCTCGTCTGCGTACTCGAGATCGCCGCCCACGGGTAGGCCGCTTGCGAGCCGCGTCACGCGCACGCGATCGCCCCCATTCGATTGCCGTAAGCGGCCGGCGACGTAGGCGGCCGTCGCCTCGCCGGTCATGTTCGGGTTGGTCGCGAGCACGACCTCGTCGATCCCACCCTCTCCGACCCGCCTGATCAGCTCGGCGATCCGAAGATGCTCGGGCTCGACACCGTCGAGCGGCGAGAGCGAGCCACCGAGCACGTGGTAGAGGCCGCGATACTCGTGCGTGCGCTCGAGCGAGATCACGTCCACGGGTTGCTCGACCACGCACACCACGGTTCGATCGCGGCGCTCGTCGAGGCAGATCGTGCACAGCTCTGCCTCGGTCAGGTTGCCGCAGACGTCGCAGAAGCGCACGCGTTCCTTCACCTCTCCGATCGCGGTGGCGAGTGCGAGTGCCTCCTCCTTACCCGTCGAGAGGAGGTGGAAGGCGAGGCGCTGGGCCGTTCGCTGCCCGATTCCCGGCAGGTGCGAGAGCTGCGCGACGAGATTGTCGACCGAGGGACTGAGCACGGAGGCAGCCTAACCGTCCCTTTCGGATGGTAAGGATTCTGTTCGGAAGTGTGCAATCGAGGGACGAAATGCGGTCCGAGCGCCGTTAATAGGGGTGCGGCGCGTTTTCCGCCTGCCCAAACGGGCCTGCGAACGCGCGCCAATCGACATCACTTCAGCTCGGAGGAACATGCACAAGAGTCCCACCCTGGGCGCTGACGCCCTGAACAGCGCGATTGCGACCGACACCCTCGGCGGCTTCCTGGCCGACGCGGAGGAGCGCGGCTCCGTCCGCGCCGACGAGCTCGACGCGCTCCAGCTCGAGCACGACCTCGGCGACGAGGCGCTGGCCGAGTTGCGCGCCGCGCTCGCGGCCGCCGACATCGAGATCGAGATCGACGAGAAGCCTGCGCGGGCAGACGAGCCCGTCGACCTCGACCTCACCCCCGCGGGCGTCGTCACCGACAGCCTGCAGCTCTTCCTGACCGAGATCGGTCGCCACAAGCTCCTCACCGCCGCGGACGAGGTCGCGCTCGCGAAGCGCGTCGAGAAGGGCGATCTGGCAGCGAAGGAGCGGATGGTCAACGCCAACCTGCGTCTCGTCGTCTCGATCGCGAAGCGCTACCAGGGTCATCAGCTCCCGCTGCTCGACCTGATCCAGGAGGGCGTGATCGGCCTGAACCGCGCGGTCGAGAAGTTCGACTACCGCAAGGGCTTCAAGTTCTCCACGTATGCGACCTGGTGGATCCGCCAGTCGTGCCAACGCGCGGTCGCGAACCAGGGTGACACGATCCGCATCCCCGTGCACGTCCAGGAGCGCCGGCTGAAGCTGCGGCGAACCCGGCAGACGCTCGAGGCGAAGCTTGGTCGCGCACCGACCCTGGAGGAGCTCGCGGAAGCGACCGAGCTGAAGCCGAACCACGCGCAGGAGGCGCTCGATGCGGTCGAGGCGTCCGTCTCGCTGAACCAGGCAATCGGGGACGGCGACGGGGAGCTGGGCGATCTGTTCGGCGATCGCTCCGTCGAGGATCCGATCGATCTCGCCGGTGCCTCGATCGAGCAGCAGCGCGTGCGCGAGGCTGTGGCCGAGCTGCCCGAGCGGGAGCGCCTCGTGCTCGAGCGCCGCTTCGGGCTCGCCGGGCATAGCGAAGGCGCGAGCCTCGAGCAGATCGGCAAGGAGCTCGGGCTGACGCGCGAGCGGATCCGCCAGCTCGAGACGACCGCTCTGCGCAGCCTCGGCGAGCGGCTCGCCGATCTCGCCGGCGCCGCCTAGCGGCCTGGCGGGCCGAAGACTAGAAACCAGGCAGGCCCAAGCCGCCGAGCCCTTCTGGGAGCATTCCCGAGACCTTCGACTCCATCAGCGCGTTGGCCGAGCGGAGCGCCTCGTTGACGGCTGCGAGCACGAGGTCGGCGAGCAGTTCGGGATCGTCCGGATCGATCGCCTTCGGATCGATCGTGATCCCGACGATTTCCCCGCCGCCGCTTGCCTTGACGGTAACCATGCCGCCTCCAGCCGAGGCCTCCACGACCTCGGTTGCCGCCTCTTCCTGGGCTCGCTGCATCTGCTCCTGCATCTGCTGCGCCTGCTGCATCAGCTTGTTCATGTCCATCTTGCTCACCGGTTCTCCTCCACTTCAGTCGCGTCGAATGTGTCCTTGAACATCGAGATCAGCGCCTCCTCCGAGACTGTCGACTCGCTCTCGGCCGGCTCGGCCTCCGTCGCCTCGCCGACTGTCAGCGTTACGGCGAGGCGGTGTCCGGTCACCTCGTAGAGCGCTTCGCGAATCGCGCCGAGCGCCTTCGGCTCGTCGGCCTGACGCCGGTGGAAGTCAGCCGTGGCCGGAAACTCGAGGGTCAGCGTCTCGCCTTCGAGCGCTGCCGGCCGGGCATCGCCGAGCAGGGACGCGACGGGGATCGAGCGCGATTGCACAGCCGGAAGGACGGTGCGCTGCCACGCGTCCTGGAGTTGCTCGATCGAGAGTGGCGGTGCTGTCGCGAGTGGCGGTGCCGGCGCGGCGCCCGTGGTCGATTGCTCTGCCGGAGGTTCCGGCTGCGCGACCGGCGTTGCGCGTTCCTGTGGCGGCGCAGCCGCGACCTGTGGGACGATCGCGGGCGCGCCCGCGGGCCGTTGCTCGAGCTGCTCGAGCCGAAAGGCGACGGACTCGCGCGAGAGATCGCTGCCGGGCCGCGTCACCTTGACGAGCGCCAGCTCGAGCGGGAGCCGCGGGTCGCCGCCCTGGCGAAGGTCGTCCACGGCGACGGCGAGCAGGTCGCAGAGCCGTAGCACCGTCGGCTCGGGAAGCTGGTTAGCCTGCTCGCGGAGGCGCTCGCGCGTCTCGTCGGTGACCGGGAGCGAGTCGGGAACCTGCCCCATGTGCTGCACGAGGAGCAGGTGGCGCAGATGCTCGAGCAGATCGGTGACGAGCCGGCCCAGATCCTGACCTTGCTCTGCGAGCTCCTCGACGAACACGAGGGCACCGGCTGTGTCGCCGTCGACGACCGCATCGCAGAGTCGGAAGAGCGCGTCCTCCTCGACGGCCCCGAGCAGTTGCAGCACCGACTGCACGTCGATCGTGTTGCTCGTGGCCGAGGCGAGCTGGTCGAGCGTCGACTCCGCGTCGCGAAAGGAGCCGCGGGCGCCGCGCGCAATTAGTGCCAGTGCCGCGTCGGGCGCCTCGATTCCCTCGGCGTCGCACACGCGCTGCAGTACCCGGACGAGCTCGGACAGGCGCGGCCGGGCGAAGACGAACGTCTGGCAGCGCGAGCGCACTGTCGGCAGCACCTTCGACATCTCAGTCGTGCAGAAGACGAAGATCAGGTGCGGCGGAGGTTCCTCGATCAGCTTCAGGAGCGCGTTCCAGGCCGCATCGGTGAGCTGGTGCGCCTCGTCGAGGATGTAGACCTTGTAGCGACCCTCCGCCGGCTGGAGTACGACCCGCTCCCGAATCTCGCGGATGTCGTCGATCCCGCGCTGAGAGGCCGCATCCATCTCGATCACGTCGAGCGAGGAGCCGTTCGCGATCGCGACGCAGGCATGGCACACCTTGTCGGGCGTGGCCGTCGGCCCCTGCTCGCAGTTGACCGCCTTCGCGAGGATCCGCGCCATCGACGTCTTGCCGGTTCCGCGCGGGCCGGCGAAGAGGTAGGCCTGGCGGAGCTGGTCGAGCTCGATCGCGTTTCGCAAAGTGCGCACGACCGCTTCCTGGCCGACGACGTCGTCGAAGTCCTGCGGCCTGTACTTGCGGTAGAGCGCAGTCACTCGGCCTTTCCTTCCATGGAGGCAGTCTGCCCGATTCGCGTCGAGCAGCTCGGGTCAGGCTCCGCGGACCGCGAGCTCGCGGCGGACGTGGAGGATCCGCTGGACGACCGTGATCCATGCCGTCGCGGCGAGGACGCCGATCGCCCAGGGGAGTACGCCCCACGGCGCGAGGATGAGCCCGGCGGAGATCACGGTCACCCGCTCGGCGCGCGAGCCGATTCCCACGTCGCCCTTGATCCCGAGGCCCTCGGCCTTCGCTCGCGCATAGGGGACGAGGAAGGATCCGGCCAGCGCCGCAAGCACGAGCGCGAGCGCGAGCTCGTCGCCGTCGCGCATGAAGACGAGGCCGACGGCGCCGAGCATCAGACCCTCGCCGACCCGGTCGAGCGTCGAGTCGAGGAAGCCGCCGAACGGCGTCTGCTTGCCGCCGGCCCGGGCGAGCGCTCCGTCCAGGATGTCGAGCACCGAGCCGACGACGAACGCGGCCGCGCCGGCCCAGAAGAAGAGGAGCTCGCCGCGGTACTCCAGGTAGACGAGCACGGCGCCGAGCGCGCAGAGCGTGACGCCGGCCGCGGTCAGCATGTTCGGCGTGACGCGGGTGTGCGCGAGACCCGCCATCGAGCGGGACGCGATTCCCCTGGCGCCCGCCGTGTACGCAGTCTTCAGGTTCATCGAGCCAGCAGGCGCCGGCGGTAGACGACCGCGGCGGCGATTCCGGCAACCGCGACCCCCGCGGCGATGTCGAGCCAGAAATGGTTGCCCGTCGCCATGACGCTGAACCAGACCCAGGCGGGCCAGGCGAGCCAGAGCGCCCTCGCCCAGCTCGAGCGGACGACGAGTGCCATCACGATGCCGACGATCAGCGCATCGCAGGAATGGAGGCTCGGCATCGCCGCATACGGGTTCGAGGAGAACTGGATGAGGCTCGAGTCGTGGGTCACGGCCGCGTGGTGGGCGAGCGTGTCCGTGAAGCCGGCCTGCGGGAACATCCGCGGCGGCGCCGTAGGGATGGTGACGTAGCCGACGAGCCCGATCAGGTTCGCGACGATCAGCGTGTTCCGGAAGCGGAAGAAGCGCTCGTGCGCTCGGAAGTAGACGTAGAGCAAGGCGATTCCGACGACGGCGAACTGGGAGAGCCAGTACGTGTAGGAGGTCACCTGGATCAGCAGCGACGAGCTCTCGACGAGGTGCTGCAGCGGCAGCTCGATCATCGAGCCGAGACTGCGCTGGAAGTCGATGATCCACTCGCCGTTCGCAAAGGCGCGGCTGACGCTCTGGTCGGCCGCCCCACGTGCGACCTGATAGGCGGCGTAGAAGCCGATCCAGATCCCGAACTGGAGCACGAGGTGCGCCCAGCCGCGAGGAAGGCGGCGTGCTGAGGCTTCGGTGTACGCCGACATCAAGCCGACGATTCTACCCCGAGGCGGTCGAACGGCCAGGCTCGGCGCGATACTGCGTAGATGAGGCGAAACGTCGTCTGTCTCGCGCTTTTGACCGTGTTCGCCGGCTGCGGGTGGACTCGGACTGTCGGCGGCGGCGATCCGGATCTCCGCGGAGCTCGCGCGTTCGACCAGCGCCCGCTTTATTGGGTTGGCGAGCGGTTCGAGCGGTGGGAGCTCGAGCGAGTCGACCTCAGTAACCCGCAACTCACCACCTTCAGCTACGGCACGTGCGAGATCGAAGACCCGGACGGCCCGTTCGGAGTCGAGGGCGGATCGTGCTCAGTACCGCTGCAGATCCAGATCCAGCCACTGTGCTCGCACCTGGCGGCGGTCGCCCGCGATCCGATCTGGCGGCGGCGGGAGGTCCGAGGCGCACCCGTCGGCACGATCGACAGCGCGCCGGTGCTCTTCACCAACCGCGTTCAGATCAAGGTGTACGGCGGTCGGGGCGCCGATCCGGGATTGCCACTGCGCGCGCTCCGAGCGCTCCACTCGGCAAACGCGGTGCCGCCGCTGCTCGACCGCGACGATCCGATCCCGCCCGCGCCCCGAGGCGTCCTTGCCGGTACGACGGCCTGCCGCAGTTAGCCGCCGATCGCGCTCATCTCGACCTTCGGAAGGTCGAGCGTGCGCTCTGAGCGGATCTCGGAGTAGCGGTCGCCGCGCACCGCCCAGACGCCGCCGATCGCCTCGTCGAGCTGCTCGTCGGTCGCGCCGCCGCGCACCAGCGCGCGCAGGTCGTGCCCGCGGAGTCCGAACAGGCAGGTGAAGAAGCGCCCGTCGGCGGTGATGCGGGCGCGGGTGCAGTCGCCGCAGAATGGCTGCGTCACCGACGCGATCACGCCGATCTCGCCGGAGCCGTCGCGGTAGCGCCAGCGGCGCGCGACCTCGCCTCGGTACGAAGGCTCGACCGGCTCGAGCGGGAAGACCTCGTCGATCGTCCGGACGATCTCGGCGGCCGACACGACCTCGTCGAGCCGCCAGCCGTTCGTGTGGCCGACGTCCATGTACTCGATGAACCGCAAGGTGTGCGGTGTCTCCTTGAAGTGCGCCGCCATCTCCAGGATCGAATCCTCGTTGACGCCGCGCTTGACGACGGCGTTGACCTTCACCGGCAGGCCGGCGGCGGCGGCGGCGTCGATCCCGTCGAGCACGCGCCGAACCGGGAAGTCGACGTCGTTCAGCTCCCGGAAGGCGTCGTCGTCGAGCGAGTCGAGGCTGACCGTGACGCGGCGGAGGCCGGCCCGGGCGAGAATGCGAGCCTTCTGCGGCAGCAGCGTCCCGTTCGTCGTCAGGGTGAGATCGACTCCGAGGGCGGCGAGAGACTCCAGCAGTCGCTCCAGGTCGCGGCGCAGCAGCGGCTCGCCACCGGTGATCCGGATCTTCTCGACCCCGCGGGCGACGAAGACTCTGGCAAGCCGCTCGAGTTCCTCGAAGGTGAGCAGCTCCTTCCGCTCGAGGAAGCGGTAGTCGCGCCCGAAGACCTCCTTCGGCATGCAGTAGACGCAGCGAAAGTTGCAGCGATCCGTGACCGAGATCCGCAAGTCGCGGAGCGGCCGGCCCAGGGTGTCGGTTGCGTCCACGAGATTGAGAGTACCCCGCGCGGGGCACGATCCCGGTACCACGAGGAAAGGGGAAACATGGATTCCGACCGGATCGAGGGCAACCTCAAAGAGGCCGAAGGCAAGCTGACCGGTGACAAGGAGCGCGAGAAGGAGGGCCAGGCCCAGGATTCATGGGGCAAGGCCAAGGACAGCGCCTCGGACGCCGCGGACAGCGTCAAGGATGCCGCCGGCGACGCGAAGGACGCGGTCGACAAGCGGATCTAGCCACGAGGTCGATTGGCTCGAGGGCGTCTTTGCGAAGGCGCCCTCGGCCTGAGGGGAGACGAGTATGGACGAGCAGGAGCGGGCGGAGAAGCAGCTAACCGACTTCGACGATCCCGACCGGGGCGCCGACGACGAGCGCGTCGAGAGCGGTGAGGAGGCGATCGACGAGTCCGGGCGGAATCCGACGCAGCGCCGGATCGACGAGGGCGGTGAGGCGCCGGTGGACGTGGAACCGCCTGCGTCCTAGCACGCCCCGGCGACGAAGCGTCATTCTGATTCGAGTTCCAAGAACTCGAATCATTCGGGACGTGTGCGAGGGACAGTCCCTGGCACAGGTCTGCTTCGAACGATGGAGATAGCCTCGCGCAGTGCTGGATCGCTCCTTCACCGCGCTGCTCGCTCTCGTCGCCGTCACGGCCGTGTGGGGGCTCACGTTCGTGCAGGTCAAGGACGCCGTGGCGATCTATCCGCTCTTCGCGTTCCTCGCCGTCCGCTTCGCGATTGCGAGCCTCGTGCTCGCAGTGCCGGCCGCCCCGCGGCTGCGCTCACTGGGTCGCAGCGGCACCGTCGCCGGAGTCGCGCTCGGCCTCCTCCTCGCGGCGGGCTACGCGCTCCAGACCGCGGGGCTCGAGCGCACGACCGTCTCGAGTGCGGGCTTCATCACCGGGCTCTACGTGGTCTTCACGCCGCTCCTCGCGCTCCTTCTCTTTCGGACGAGGGTGGCGGCCGTCGTCTGGCTCGGGGTCGCCCTCGCCCTCGCCGGGCTCGGTCTTCTCTCGGGGGTGGGCGCGGGCGATCCCCTCGGCGACGCCCTCGTCCTGGCGGGATCGGCCGCGTACTCGCTCCAGATCGTCCTGCTGGAGCGCTATGCGCCGCGCTACGACGCGATCGCGTTCACGCAGGCCGAGATGCTCGCGGCGTTCGGCGGCTTCGCGCTCGTGGCGGTCGCCGCCGGCCAGATCGAGGTCCCGAGCGGCTGGACGGTCTGGGGTGCCCTGCTCGTCACGGGCGTCTTCGCGAGCGCGCTCGGGTTCCTCGTCCAGACCTGGGCGCAGCGACGCACGAGCGCGACGCGCACCGCGCTCGCGTTCGCGATGGAGCCCGTCTTCGCCGGAGTCTTCGGCTTCTGGCTCGCCGGCGACCGACTCGGGGCCGTGGGCTGGGCGGGCTGCGCGGTGATCATGGCCGGGATCGTCGTAGCCGAGCCCGAGGCGGGGAGAACACTGCGCCGGCGCGTCGGCCGCGCCTGACGCAGCCGATGAGGGGGGTGCCCAGATTTGTGCGACGTCTCACAAAGTTGGTCATCGCAAAGCTAGCGGCTACACCCACGAAGTTCCGCCCTCCGTGAGCAGGGTGGAGCAGGTCGCCTTTGTCGGCGACGAAGCTCCACGGAGGAAGGAATGGACAATGAAGATCTTCAAGAACCGGGCCCTCCTTGGGCTGCTCGTACTGGGATCGCTGATCCCGCTGACCTTCGCCGGGAACATCGGCGCGGCGAGCCCGACGACCGTGGGACTGGGAACGGCCGAGAGCTTCGCGATTCTGGCCGGCTCGGCGATCACGGACGTCCCCGCCTCCGCGATCACGGGGGACGTGGGGCTCAGCCCGGCAGCCGGCAGTTTCATCGGACTGACGTGCGCCGAGGTCACCGGGACGATCTACTCGGTCGATGGCTCCGGCCCCGCTCCTTGCCGAGTGACCGACGCCGGCCTACTTACGACGGCGAAGAATGACTTGACCGTTGCCTATGGCGACGCCGCCGGGCGAACGCCTGACAACATCTTCATCGCAGGTGACAACCAGCTCGGCGGGCAGACGCTGGTCGGTGGCGTCTACCGATTCGGCGGTGCCACAACGGCCAACCTGATCGGCAACCTGACCCTCAGCGGCGACGCCAGCTCCGTCTGGATCTTCCAGGCCACGTCCAGCCTCGTCACCGCTTCGTCCAGCACCGTGACCCTGACCGGCGGAGCCCAGGCCTGCAACGTCTTCTGGCAGGTCGGCACGTCGGCGACGATCGCGACGAGCTCGAGCTTCGTGGGCACGATCATGGCCGATCAATCGATTGCGCTGCAGACCGGCGCGACGCTGCAAGGCCGAGCGCTGGCTTCGGTTGCGGCCGTGACCCTGGACCGGAATGCGATCACCAGGCCGACGTGTACAACCGCATCGAGTGGCACATCGGGTGGCACATCGGGTGGCGTATCGAGCGGCGCATCGAGTGGCACACCGAGCGACGCGTCGAGCGACGTGGCCTCCGCCGCCGAGGTGCCCGCCGACGTCGCGCCCGCCGATGTCGGCGTGGTCAAGACGGCAAGCCCGGGGTCGGTCTCGACCGGCGACAACCGTCACCTACACATCCGTTGTCACCAACCACGGCCCAGGCGTGGCGACTTGAGTCGCGTTCGAAGATGTGCTGCCGGCCGGCGAGACGCTCGTCTCGGTGACGACGACGCGGGGTAGTTGCAGCGGGACGACGACGATCACGTGCGCGCTCGGCACCCTCGAGGTCGGTGAGTCGGCAACGGTTGCGATCGTCGTCAAGACGACCGCCTCCGGCACGATCACCAATACCGCGCGGATCGCCGCGCAGCAGGCCGACCAGAACGTGGGCGCGAACAACAGCTCGACGGCGGTCGTGCAGGTGGCAGCGGTCGTGCCGACCCCGACCCGGACCCCGACGCCCACGGCGACGCCGACGCCGACGCCGACGGCGACGGCGAAGGCGAAGGCGAAGGCGGCGGCGAAGGCGAAGGCGAAGGCAGCAGCGACGCCGAAGCTGACGCCGAAGGCGAAACCAGCGGCGCCGACGAAGGTCGCCCGGAGCACCAGCGTGAGCGGCCCGGCCCTGCCGCCCGTGAATCCCGTGGGCTTCACGGGATAGGAGTGGCACGCGCATGACACCGACCGCAGGGGTGCGCACACGCGCATCCCTGCTGCTGTCGGCAGCGGCGTTGGGCTTCCTCGCCGTGTCCTGGACGGCGTCGCCGGCTCCGGCCGCCGCAGCTCCAACGGTGCAACCGACGCAGGAACTCGCGGTGATCCTCCGCGGGCAGACCGCGATGTCGAGGCCGGACAGCCGCTCCGCTCGTCGTGCTTGGGTTGAGCGCCTGCGCCCGATCACCGAAGGGCGCACCGTGCTCCCGGTGATCGCCCATCGAACCGACAAGGGCGGGACGCGGTGGCTCCGAGTCAGGCTGCCCGGCCGCCCGAACAACAGCAGCGGCTGGATCCGGAAAGCGAGGACAGCGCGGTCCGAGACCCCGTGGCACGTCCGGGTAGACCTTTCGGAGCGGCGGCTGACGGTCTATCGCCGAGGCCGGGTCGTCCGGGCCTTCTCCGCCGTGATCGGCAAAGCCGCGACCCCGACACCTCTCGGAAGGCACTTCGTCGAGGAGACCGTCCTGCTGACCACGGGGCAGGTCGGCGGTCCGTACGCTCTCGCGTTGAGCGCCCGCTCGTACGTTCTGCAGGAGTTCGCCGGCGGGCCGGGCCAGATCGCAGTGCACGGCGTCTGGAACGTCGGTGGCACGATGGGCAGCGCGGCCTCGCACGGCTGCGTCCGTCTGGACACCGCTGCGATCAGCTGGCTGGGTGAGCGCATCGGCCCCGGCGTCCCCGTCACGATCGCGAGCTAGAGCGGTTCAGCTCGACCGCGAAACCGGCCCACCCACTCAGGGATATTCGCGCGCCAGCTCAGATGAGCCAGGCGCCGTCGCGCTGGACGAGCTCGCCGTCGCACCAGAGCTCGCCGCCCGGCCGCAGGTCCTTGACGAGATCCCAGTGCACGGCGCTCTTGTTCGACGCGCCGGTGAACGTGTAGCTCGCACCGACGGCAAGGTGGATCGTGCCGTCGATCTTCTCGTCGAAGAGCGTGTTACGCATGTGCTTCGTGATCCCGGGGTTGCAGCCGATCCCGAGCTCGCCGAGCCGCCGCGCGCCCTCGTCGGTGTCCAGCGCCGCGAGCAGCGCGTCCTCGCCCTCCGTCGCGCTCGCCTCGACGACGACACCGCTTTCGAAGACGAGACGCGCACCGGCCACGTCGCGGCCCTGGTAGATCGACGGGAACTCCGCGAAGGTGACGATTCCCTCGGCCGAATCCTCGACCGGCCCGAAGAAGAACTCGCCGGCGGGCATGTTGCGGAGACCGTGGTCGATTATCGCCTCGCGCCCCTCGATCGAGAGGGTGAGATCCGTCTCGCGGCCGACGACGCGCACCTCACTCGCGCCGTCGAAGCGCTCGGCGTAGCGGCGCATCCGCTCGTGCTCGGCGTCCCAGTCGCGCAGGCAGGCCCCGTAGACGTAGTCCTCGAACTCCGGCAGCGTCATTCCGGCCTCCTGCGCCGAGGCCTCGGTCGGGAACTGCGTCACCGCCCAGCGGACGTCGAGCGTTCGCCCGCGCTCTGCGGCCCGCTCCTGCGAGCGCTGGATCAACCTGCGGCGCTCGGGCTCGAGATCGGCGCCCGCGTGAAGATCCTCCGGGGCGATGATCGTCAGGCGTGCGTCCTCGGCCTCGACCGCGTGGGCCTCGATCTCAGGCAGCGTCGCCAGGAGCTCGAGCGGCGCCTCTTGCGCCCAGTCGAGATCCATCCGGAAGCGCTCGTTCCAGGTGAGGCGGACGAGCGCGTAGGCCTCGCGCCGGGCGATCGCCTTCGCCAGCTCGGTGACGAGGGGGCGCGCGAGGGGGGTCGTCCGGATCGTCACCTGCCAGCCCGGCTGGACGTCGAGGCTGCGGTTGACGAGCAGCTCAGCGAGCTCGCGGATGCGCGGATCGTTCACGGCGGCGGATCGTACTCGCTGTAGTTTCGGCCCGTGGACGCGGTCGCTCTCGCCCTGATCTCGGCCGCGCTCTTCGGCGCGATGACCGTTGCGTTGCGCTTCGCGCTCGCGCGGGCTCCGGACGCGGAGGCCGGCGCTCTGCTGACGATAGTGCCCGCGCTTGCCGTGACGTTGCCGTTCGTCGCAGCCCAGTCGCGCGACTTCAGCGGACTCTGGCCGTTCCTGCTGGCCGGCCTTCTCGGGCCGGGGCTCTCGCAGCTCCTCTTCACCCTGGCCGTGCGTGACGCCGGGCCCTCGCGCACTTCGGTGACGGTCGGAACGGCGCCGCTCTTCTCGGTCGCGATTGCGCTCGTCTTCCTCGGCGAGCCGGCTCACGCGGGTCTCCTGGCCGGCGCGGTGCTGATCGTCGGCGGCGGCTTCCTGCTCGTGGGCGAGCGTGATCGCCCCGAGCATGTGAGGCGGATCGGCCTCGCCCTCGCACTCGGCGCCGCCGTCGTCTTCGCGGCGCGCGACAACCTCGTTCGGCACCTCTCGCTCGACACCGACGTCGCGCCGGCGCTCGCCGCTGCGGCAACTCTCGGAGCCGGTGGGGCCGTGATCGCCGCCTACCTCCTGGCGACGCGCCGCCGGTTGCCGACCATCGGCGCGCTCGCGTACGTCCCGGCCGGCCTCTGCTTCGGCCTCTCCTATGTGTGCCTCTTCGAGGCGTATTACCGCGGCCGGGTCACGGTCGTCTCGCCGCTCGTCGCGACGGAGTCGCTCTGGGGCGTCGGCCTCTCGGCGCTGCTTCTGCGCCGCCACGAGCTCGTCGGTCCCCGCCTCGCGGCCGGCGCGGCGCTCGTCGTCGCCGGCGGCGCGCTGATCGGGATGTTCCGCTAGCCGGCGGGCTCGACGCGGGGGAGGAATCTCGTCGCGATCGTCAGCAGCAGGTGGACGACGCCGAGGACGATGAAGAACGCCGTCGGATTCGTCTCGTCGGAGAAGCCGAAGAGGAACGGCGCGGCGATCAGGGCGATTGCGAGCACGAGATCGAGGATGACGTGACTCTTGATCGGAATCGAGCGGGAGAGACCGGTGGGAGAGTCCGTCGAGGCGGCGACGACGAGGATCACGATCCCGACCACGATCGAGACCGCCTTTGCCGTGCCCGAATCGAAGCCGAAGAGCCATGGAGCCACGATGAAGAGAACGCCGGCGGCGTACTCGAGCACGCCGTGGAGGAAGAGAGGGACGGGGCCTTGGCGCAGCACGGGAGGAGTATGCCCGCCTCGGCGGACGGACGCATCGCATGATCTGCTACCCTCCGACTCAGATTTTCTGAGCGTACCAGCGAAGCAAGGGAGCAGACACGCATGGCGAAGACCATCGGAATCGATCTTGGCACCACGAATAGCTGCATGGCGGTGCTCGAGGGCGGCGAGCCGACCGTGATCCCGAACGCCGAGGGCGGCCGGACGACGCCGTCCGTCGTCGCGTTCACGAAGGACGGTCAGCGGCTCGTCGGGGCGCCTGCGAAGCGCCAGCAGGTGACGAACCCGCAGGCGACGATCTTCTCGATCAAGCGCTTCATGG
>JBBJLW010000071.1:0-5618 GCA_037720595.1 Gaiellaceae bacterium
CCTCCTCCTGTGGCACCCCGCATAGCCGCGAGAGGAACTCCGGACCGACTTCCCGACTGCCGGCCGGGTCGACGATCGTCGCCGACGTCGCGACGCAAGTGACCTCGTTGGCAGTTTTTCCCGCGAACGCCCGCAGGCGACGAACCAGGCAGGCAACTTCGGCGCCGGTGGCGCCTGAGTAGGTGTGCGCCTCGTCAAGCACGATAAACGCGAGCGGAGCGCCGGTGAAGAGCTCAAAGTCTCGCTGGCGGGTCACGAGGAGCTCCAGCTGGTTCGCGTTGGTGATCAGGATCCGGGGCTTGCGTTCGCGGATCTCCTCTTCGCTCGCGCACTCCTCGAACGGCACCACGTCTGAATCGTTGGCCTTACGACGCCGCCGCGCCGCAAGGAGCGCCTCGCGGCCCTCGCCCTCGGCGAGCTGCCTTACGTCGCTGTCCGACGGGCGCCTCGGCGTCGAGCCGACGTACATCCCATAGGTGATCCCCGTGCCGGCGAGCAGCATTCGCAGGCGGTCACGCTGGTCGGACGCGAGCGCATTCATTGGGTACACGAGCACGGCGACCACACCGTCCGGCTCGCTTGCGTCCCGCAGTCGCAGGCACCGGTCGATGATCGGGTACAGGAAGGCCTCGGTCTTTCCGGACCCGGTGCCGGTTGAGACGAGCACGTGCCGCCCGCCCAGCGCCGACCGCAGCGTCTGCTCCTGGTGGTCGAAAAGCGACGGGTACTCCGCCACACCGGGCAACGCCGCGTGCACGAGCCCCTCGTCGACGAGAGCCGGAAGGGTGGCGCCCTCGCGGAAACCCCGCGCGAGCGAGACGAAGGGCCCCCTGGTCAGCGGCGAATCCTTGAACGGGCCAGCACCGAGAAGTGCGCTCGCCTGCGCCGCCAGCCGCGGGTCGGCGATCGGGAACGCCGTTAGCTGATAGCGGCGGAACTCCTCCGTGACCTGCCCGGTGAACTGGATCGGGTTTAGCGCCACCCAGTCCTCCATCTGGCCGTCGCCGAAGCCTTTCGACGGCGTTGTCCGCGACACTTCGCAGCGTGAGCACGTCGCCGCCCGCAGTCCACCTCGTCGTCCGCTACCGAGACCCGGAACCGAGCGTGAGGACGATCGAACGTCACCGAGAGGTTCTCGACGCCCATGGAGCGGTGTGGTTCGGCAAGGTCGGCAAGACGCTCGGAGAGCAATGGACTGAAGCGATCCGAGCGCAAGTAGCGGCCGGCACGGACACGTACCTGTACCTCGCTGCGCGCCCCAAGAATCAGCTCGTCATCCACCGAGGGCAGGTAGCGCACATCACCCGCTCGCGGCCATCGAACGGTCACCTGATACCCGAGTACTACCTGCAGCTCGGCCTTGAACCGGATATCAGCTTCTGGACACTCGTCCAGAGTCTCGACGAAGTGCCAGAAGAGGGGCTCCGAGACTTGGTGGTCGCGAGTTCGCAGCGGCCGGTCCTGGAGTCCCTTCGGTCGAGTGCGCCCATCCTGGTCGTGAGGGCTCGATAGCCGCGGCGACCGTGCCCGCAGGCTTTGAACCAGGACAATCACGCCGGTGCTCCGACTCGAGGAAACATCGCTCTCGCCTCGTGATTGGCAAGCATCCACCCGCCTTCGGGCACCCACAGCGCATCGAACCCGAACCCGACGTCCGCGGTCTGGCGCACCTCGGAAAGGCTTCTTGCCTCCTCTTTCGCGGCGTTGAAACCGCCCTGGTTGAGCGCCCGAAACACCTTCTCGATGAGTCTCGGGTAGCGGTACTCGGCCGATACTTCGGCATCGTAGATCGGGAACCGCGCGGCGATGTGGCGCACGTCAGCCGGCGCGAGACCGAAGAGATCCGCTACGAGTGCATCGAGCATGAGCCGTGCGCTGAGGCGATCACCGGGCTCGATGAGGGGCTCTTCGGCCATCTCGGGAAAGTCCGCACCTACCGCATTGAGGGAGCTCACAAGACCAGGCGCTTCGTCCGCAAAGACGCTGCCGGACCAGTCCGGGATGGGGATGGTCGCCAGATAGAACCAATTGAGATTGGCGGAGACCTTCATCCGGACGACGTAGTCAACGACGAGGCTCGCGAGAATCCCGTTGAGGAGCAACACCGACTCCCAAGACAGACCATCGAGCGTCGGAGCAGAGTTGCCGTGAACCGTCGGTGGCATGACGCCGACTATGTAGGTGCGTTGGTTCGTTGAGCTCGCCACGTTTCTCATACACAGCCGAGGTCGGCGCCAAGCGTCTCCCTCAAGCTCTGCTTCCGCGGTCGCCACCGACACGAACTTGCTGACACTGTCGCTCTGGCCGCGCCCGACGAAGTAGGGGTCATGCAGCCAGAACGACTTTCCCTCAGACAAGGGCAGGAACCCGGCGGCCCGCAGGCGACCGCGAACCCGTGGGTCACGGGTGTCGTCAGCTGCTTCGAGGAGCCCCTCCTTCTCCAGCTTCGAGCGCGAGACGAAGTGCTTGGCCGCGTTCGTCATATGGAACTCGGCGGCGTAATGACCGCCGAGGCGGGCAACCACGTCGCCCAGCAGCGGATGCTCGCCGTAGATGCGCTCGACGAGGTCGAGGTCGTACTCGTCCTTGAACTCCATGAACGACCACGTGTCCGGGGCAAAGCGCTCGATGTCGTCGACCGCGAGCGCGACGGCGTGCTCACCGGGCCGCTCCCACTCGCTGACGTCGTGGCGCATGAACGCGGCCTTGACGGCTGTCGTCGAGCCGCCGCGTTCGATCACGATCGGGACGAACTTGAAGCTCCGGTGGATCGGGAAAAAGCCGAGCCGGTTCTCGAAGCCGTAGCACCACTCCCACGAGCATCGCTGGAGGAACTCCTTGCGGAGCTCAGTTGTGCCCTTGTCGGTGTAGAGCCCCGAGGGAACCAGCATGCCCAGTCGACCGCCATCGCGTAGAAGGTGGTGCGCCACCTCCAGGAACAGCTTGTAGGTGTTGAGGTCGGCGGAGCCCTGTAGGCGATAGGGCTGATCGCGGTGGCCGAGGCTCAACCGCTTGCGGCGAGCGAGCTCCCAGCCGCCCGATAGCCGTTGTCCCTCTTTGCCGCGAGCCAGGGAGGCGTCGAATGGATCGGCGTAGGACTTGACAACGTTGCCCATCGCTTTGAAGCCGCCTTGGTACCGGCCCCACTCCTCTTCAAGCCCGTGCACCTGCCCGAATAGATCTTGCTGCTTGGCGAGCGCGTCGGTCTTGCCGTAGGTGCGATACAGGGGATCGTGCCTGGAGAAGAACTCCTGCGAGTTGGGCTTGGCGATCTCCCACGGGGGGTTGCCGAGGACGACGTCGAAACCCGACCTTGGGTCGGGTCGGAAGGCGTCGGGGAACTCGAGCTCCCAGTGGAAGAAGCCGTGGGCAGCGGCGAGTAGCTCGATCGTTGCCTTTGCCCCGTCGGAGAGCGACCCCCAACCCTGCGGAAGCGGAAGCGCATCGTCCTCGGCCGGCCAGAACCACAGCGCGCACCACGCGTCCATGCGCTGCTTCAGCCGCAGATACTCGTCGCTTGCGAGCAGCTCTCGATAGGCGCGCTCGCGCTCGTCGCGGGGCAGCTCGTGAAGCGCCTCGAAGCGATCGCGCACCTGCGCGGCGAGGTCGGCCACCGGCTCGTCGATCTCGTCGAAGAGCCGCGTGGCGCCCCCCATGCGGTCGATCACCGCCGGGAGCTGGGCCTTGGCGTCGACGAAGGCCTTCTTGAGCCACTTGGTCCGCTCACCGCTCTTGCCGTCGGCGTCCTCGCGGTCGAGCGCGCGGATCGGGTAGTCCTCGACGAGGTGCAGCCAGCAGCCGACGAGCGAGTTGCCGACCTTTAGCTTGTGGTCGAGGTACTCGAAGGGCAGCTCGCGGTCGAGTGTCTCGACCCACAGGGCGAGCCGCGCGAGCTCGACGGCCATCGGGTTGCGGTCGACGCCGTAGAGGCAGCGCTCAACGACATAGCGCGCGAGCCGTGAGCGCAGCATCTGCGGGAAGCGGTCGTCGTCAGGGGCGAGCGGCAGGAGCTCCTCTGTCTCTTCCCCGGTCGCGGGCACGCCAAGCGGGAGGGTCACGACTACCTCGCGCTCCGCCTTGAGCTGGATGCGGCCGTGGTGTTCCAGCGAGCGATGGAGTGCCTCCACGAGGTACCGCAGCGCGGCAACGAGGAACGACCCGGATCCCATAGCCGGCTCGCAGACCTTCAATGCGAGGATCTCCTCGGGCGTGCGCGTAACGAGCCGGTCACCTTCGCACCTGTAGCAGAGCGGCTCCAGCGCACGCTGGGCGAGCGGGACCGACAGCGCAGGACGGGTGTAGAAGGAGCCCGACCCCTTGCGCAGGCCGCCGGAGGCGACTAGGTACAGCCGGCCGGGCGGGATGACGCCGGCGACGAGCTTGCTCGCCCGGTCGTGTACCCGTTGCTCGAACGCAGCGAGGTCGGGTGTGGCTCCTCGTGGTCGGCGGACCAGGCCGGCGGCGTGCACGGCATCGCGCGCCCAGGTGAGCGCGGCCTCACGGGCGTCCTCCTCTGCCGCCTCGGCAGCGTCGCTGAGAATCTCCTCGGCGCTCTCGTCCTCGTCCGCGAGCAGCTCCTCGGGCTCCTCAATGTCCTCGTCGTCGGCGCTCGCCTCGTCGCCCTCGTCGGCGCTGGCCGCTGACGCGGCGTCCTTCTTGAACGTCTTGAGCAGCTCCTTGAGCTCGGCAGCCGTGAGCTCTCGCAGACGCGAAAGCGGCAGCGCAGGCTCGCGACCCACGTTGAGCAAGACGATGGGATCGTCCGGCGCGGCGCGACGGAGCTCGTAGTCCAGGAGACCCTCGTAGACGATGCCGACGTACTCCGTGCGCAGGTCGCCAAAGTCGACCGCGCCAGCGACCCAGCGTGCACTGCGCCCTGCCCGCACCTTGACCTTGCCGACCTTGAGCAACCGAAGCAGCCGGTAGACGGTCGCATCGGAGGGGCGCGCAGCTTCGAGGGCAGCGAGCGCACGCAGCACCGGCTCGGGCGCATGTGCCTCGCCGGGACGGAACAGCTGGCCCCCGTAGGCGCGCACCGGGAGATCCGCGTGCCCGCTTCCGAGATAGATCAGCCGACATAGAGCGATGATGCGGGGCCACGCCGAATGCTTCTCGGCCATCGCGTCGCGGCCCTCGCGGTCCGCGCGAGCGAGGATGTCGTAGAGGCTCCCGACACCGTAGGAGTCGTGGTACGCCTCGATGTGAGCGGGCAGGAGATCGCGCGCCTCGGCGTAGAGAACGAGCACGAGGCGCATGACGAGACGGGTCGCCGCCTGGTAGATCGCGCCAAGCGCTTCGTCGTCGCTCAGGCGATGCCCACCTGCCGGATCGGTCCAGACCGCATCGTGCAGTCCGGTGTCTCGGTCAAGCACATGGTCGATCTCTCGGACCAGCAGCTCCACCCCTTGGCGGACCTGCTCGCCGAGGACCTGGGCTAGGTCGCCCTGGCGGTTGCGGGAGTCTCGGATCGCCTCGATGAGACGTTCCACGCGCTCGGTGCGCGTCTCTGCGTCGGCGCGCGCGAAGGCGGCAAGCCCACGGAGCGTTTCGCGCCCTTCGCTCTCGTCGAACCAGGTCTGAGCGTCCCACTCGGCCCATGCGTCGTAGTCCGGGCCAGC
>JBBJLW010000072.1:0-5592 GCA_037720595.1 Gaiellaceae bacterium
GTGTCGGTCGAGGCGCAGCGACGAGTCCACCGTGCGCTGCCACTCAGGGGGCACCGGCTGCCGCAGTCGTAACGATCCATCGTCACCGGACTCCACCGCGCCTCCGTCGAGTTCAAGCCCTACCCGGAGCAGTCGCTCCAAGCGCTGGGGGTCGATGCGAAGCGCCGCGGCCGTCTCGTCGAGCACCGCTGCGGCGCGATCTCCAGCCCGCTCGTCGATCGATTCTGTGGTGTCGGGCATGTCGGTGTGCTGCGCCGCGTTCTCGCGTATCAGTTCGACGCGCCGATCAAGCTCGCCCGTGGTCAGTTCCTCGGCCGCGAAGCGCTCCTCGAGGCCGCGGTCGATGACTTCGCCGACGCTGCCCAGGTCGTTGCGGACGGTGTCGACCTTGCGAACGACGTAGTCGAGGAACTTGACGTCTTCGTCCTCATCGGAGGTGAAGTGAAAGGCGGTGACGTCGCGAGCCTGGCCGTGGCGGTCGACGCGTCCGTTGCGCTGCTCCAGCCGCATGGGGTTCCACGGCACCTCGTAGTGCACGACATAGCGGCAGGAGGTCTGGAGGTTGAGACCCTCGGCGGCCACGTCTGTGGCGACCAGCAGCCGGATCGGGTCGCCGACGTCGTTGAAAGCCTCGCGGACCTCGGCGCGCTCGACGAGTGACGAGCCACCGAACAAGGTCCGCGCCTGGGGCGAGCGAATGCCCTCCACGGCGAGGCGGGCGACGACGTAGTCGAGCGTGTCCTTGTACTCGGTGAACCAGATCGCGCGTTCCTCGTCGGTTAGCGTGCCGTCCGCGCGCAGCCGCCCGGCCAGCCAGGCGCGCATCGCCTCCCATTTGCCGTCGGGGGGAAACGACGTCTCGGCCGTGACGGTGGTCGGGTCGATCGGCTGCTCGGCGACCTCCGGCCCCCAGCCGAGCCCGGTTAGCGCGGCGGTGACCTCCTCTCGCGCAGCACGAAGCGCCCGTTCGTGGCGGCTGAGCCATGCGGCGCCCTGGCGGGCGACGTCCTCTTCGCGGCGGGCCTTCTCTTCGTCGTCCGCGGTCTGTGTCTCGGCGCGTACCTGTGCGGCGGCGGCCTCGTCGAGCGAAGCCGCGTCCGTGTAGCCCTCAATGTGCCTCCACCACGTTCGTGCGAGAGCGTAGGGAGAGGACAGCAGCCGCTTGGTGAGCAGCGATAACACGAACCGCCCGACGCTGCGCTCGCGATGTCCGAGCGTCGCGAGGACGGCGTTTCCGACTCGGCGGTACTCGCGCAGCGCCTCGACGACGCGCAGCTCCTCAGAGGTCCACCTGAACGGCACACCGTCGACCTCGCGATTCGTGAACGGGGGTACCTCGCCACGACGTTCAGCACGCGCGTTGAGGTCGGACTTCAGCCGGCGCACCATGACGAGGTCAACCTGGCGGCGCTCGGAGTCGTTGAGCTCACTCGTCTGGCGAAAGCGGACCGGATCGAGCTGCTCGAGCAGTCCGGAGAAGCTCGCCGTGAAGCCGTTGTGCGGCGTCGCCGTCAGGAACAGGCGGTGCTCAGCGTGTTGGGCCACATCGCCGAGCATCTTGGCCCGATCCGAGCGCTCGCTGAAACCCATTGGCGCAAGGTTGTGTGCCTCGTCGACGACGAGCAGGTCCCACGTAAGCGCGTGGCCACGTTCCAAGCGCTGTGCCGCGGCGAGGAAGGAGGCGAGCACGTCGGGCTGGCGCAGGAAGTCCATCGAGGTGATCGAGCGCGGCGTCACCGCCCACGGGTTGGCGTCCATCCCGTATTCGCGCTGAATGTCGACCGTGGCCGCGCGGTCGAGCACGGTGAAGTCGAGCGCGAACTTCGAGCGCAGCTCCTCGCGCCACTGGAGCTGTAGCGACGCAGGACAGATGACCAGCACCCGGCGGATGCGCCGGCGGCCGAGCAGCTCGCGCAGAATGAGCCCCGCCTCAATGGTCTTACCCAGGCCGACGTCGTCGGCGAGGAGCAGGCTGACCCGCGGCATCTCGAGCGCCTTGAGCACCGGGTAGAGCTGGTATGGCTCGGGGGCGACGGCGCTTTCCCACGGCGACACGAGCGTCTGGGCGTGGCCGGTCAGCCCCGGAAGCCGCGCCACCGAGGACCACCGCAGAGCGTCGCAGAACGCGGCGAATCGCTCCGGCGGATCGGGCGCGATTCCGTCGCCGACTCGGGGCAGGCCACCGCTCGGGAGCACGCGCGCCTCGATCTCGGCCTCCCAGAGGATGGTGTCCTCGGCGGGGAACTCCCAGCCGTCGAGGTACTCGATCTCGACGAGGTGCGCGGCGGCCTCGTTTCCGGTCTGAGCGCGCACATCACGCACCGCTGCCGGGCGGCCGCGAACCACGACGGCTTGACCCGGCTCGGGAGGAAGTGTCGTGAGCGTTGGGATCGCGCTAGACAACCGCGTCCGCGACCTTCTCTGCAACCCCGAGGATGTCGTGGGAGTCGAGGCCACCGTCCTCACGGTCACGCGTCGTGAACAGGTTGCGGCCTTCCTCGTAACCGTTCTGTGCGTACCACTCGCGCTTCCAGTCCCAAGCGTCGCGGTAGGAGCGGGCGTCGAGCATCCCGAGATGCTCCCAGACGATCACATCACCGGCAGGCGTCTCGAATGAGAAGTCGGGGCGGATCCTTCCGGGAACGAAGTCGCCCTCCAAGGGGCGCTCGTACTCGTAGGTCATGTCGAGCTCCACGAGCAGGTTGGCGATCACCAACTCGGACTTGCTGCGCACCATCCTGCCGTCGGTCGCACGGTGGATGAGGTACTCGGCGTAGGGAACCTCGTCTCGGCGGGCTCGGACGGCCGGCGCGAGCAGGTTCGTGTTGCGCCGGATGGTTTCGGAGCGCTCGGGACGCGTGAAGTCATAGAGCAGGCTGGCGTCCTCGCCCTCGATCAGCAGCACCATCCTGTCTCGGGCCCGGGTGAGTGCTGTGTATAGGAGCTCGCGGGAGAGCAATCTCGATTCCTTGGGCAGGACCACGAAGACGATGTCAAAATCACTCCCCTGCGCTTTGTGCACGGTCAGCGCGTAGGCCAGCTCGAGCACCGACCCGCGCTCGGAGAACTCGCGGCCCGTGTAGCCCGTGGTGAGATTCTGGCGGCCCGCGTACAGAACATCGAACCATTGATCTCGGTGCTTCGCCACGATTCCAATCTCACCGTTGGCGAAGTAGTCCTCGGTGGGCTTTCGGACGGTCCAATCATAGCCGCCGCGTGTTTGATTGCGAAGTTGGATCACCTTGTCTTTGACCCCGATTCGCTCGTCTCCGAGGACCGGGATCCACGAGTCCCGCTTGCGGAACCGGCGCTGGATCCAGCGGTTCAGATCCATGACTCCATGCGGGTGCATCCGGACCGGCGACAGGATCTGGAAGCTCTCGACGCCGTCAGGCTGGTCGAATGGCACCATGCCACCATCGATGCCGAGGGCCCTGTTGAAGCCCTGGACGTCCTCAGGGCCCGAAAGGCCTAACCGCGCCTGGAACTGGTCAAGCAGCCGAGCGCGGAGCTCGTCCGGGGTGGACCAGAAGACGATGTCGAGGTCGTTGAACTCCTTGCCGAGCTCCAGATCACTGAGGACCTGATCCGCATCCTGTGGCTGTGGCTCGTTGGTGAACCACGCTGCCAAACGCAAGGTGTCGGACGGCCGGTCCTCCTTCATTCGGACTTCGACAGTCAGTCGCGCGAGCGCCTCGGCGGGAAGGATCGGCGGCTCATCCGGACGGGCCTTACCCGTCGCATCGAGTGCAGCCGCAAAGTCAGCGAATGGACGGCCCACGCCAATCGGCGGGAGCTGATTGGGGTCGCCGACGAGGATGATGCGTTGAACGTGTCCGGTGTCGAGCGCCTGCAACACGGCGTATAGGTCATCCATCGTCAGCATCGAGCACTCGTCGATGACGGCGGTCTTCTCCTTGCGATGCCGTTCGTTGCCTTGGAAGCGTGGGCGCTGGCGAGCGCCGTCGTAGCGGCCGAGCCGATAGAGAAACTGGGCGATCGTGCTCGCTTCGCGCCCGGTTGCCCGTTGGAGTCGTACGCGTGCCTTGCCGGTTGGAGCGAGCAGGAGGATGCCTTCGCTCGCCAGTGGCTCGCAGCGGACGAGCGCGCCGAGGATCGACGTCTTTCCGGTCCCGGCTCGGCCGACGAGAAGGGAGAGCTTGCGCGTTGTGATCCGCTCGAGGGCGCGGGTCTGCTCCTCGAGGGCGTCGACGTGCCGCGTGTCGCTGGGGTCGAACGCGGTCCCGATCGACTGCTTCAGCAGTTGCTCCCAGTCTGCGCCGAGGGACGGCAGCTGTCGCTCGGCCCGCGAGGTGAGGATGCGGGCCAGGTTCTCCTCGCGCTTCTTGAGCGCCGTGAGCTGCACGGAGGCGATCGTCGGGGGCTCCGTCGTGTCGGTTCCATCGGATGCTGTAAGTGCGAGCTGCTCCACCGCCCCTTCGAGGACCGACGTGTTCGCGGGCAGCCAGTCAGGCGGGATCACGCAGGGCTGCGCGAGGTCGAGGGTTATCAGCCGTTCGAGCGCCTCGGTCACGCTGAGCAGCGAGTCCCCCTGGTCTGCCGCGCGTCGAAGCACCGCAACGAGGGCGGCGCGTGTCCGCCGGCCATCGTGGGCCGACTCGACCGGCGGCGTCGGGCCGTGATCCTTGACGTCGTCACCCAGCAGCCCCCTGTCGATGACGCCGATCGACACGGCTGGCTTGCCGATCTCGCCGAGGTCATGATCGGCGACGACGTAGGGATTGGACAGGATCTGCGTATCCTCGAGCCGCACGCCGGTGACGGCCGCTCGCTGGGCGGGATTGAACCAGCGGCTGGCCTGCTCGCGCGTGAGCGCGAAGCGCGAGAGGAGCTGAAGCAGGCGGCGTCGATCATGTGGCAAGCCGACCCACGTGTTGCGCGCGGCGGCAAGCGCCGGCTCGTAGGCCTTGTGCGGCGGATCGTGGTCGCCGCGCAGGATCGCGTCGACGACCGGCCAGGGATCAGCGTCTGAGGCAATCTCGCCGGCGACCAGAAGGTCGCGTGCGAGCGCTGTTCCCATGGTCATCTGAATTGCCTCGAGCGCCGATCCGAGGCCTGGGAAAGCGCCGCGGTCCTGCCACGCTGCTGAGATCTGGTCGTTGAGCCATTGCTCGCGGGCTTCCCACGGGCCGGGGGCGATGCCGTGCTCCCGAATGCGCCGCACGGCCTCGAGGCAGCGCACGAGCGTGGACAAGGCGACGTCGGGGCTCGTGAGCTCGGAGAAGTAGGAGAAGTCCCGCATGTGGGCCGGCTCTGGTGTGACCGCGATCTCCTGGAGCAGCTCAGCGCGCCGTGCGTCTTCGCGGGGATCGCCGGTCGAGACCAGATAGTCGTGGTACGGGAGGAGGAAGCCGTTCTCCCCGTCGGGACGGATGGAGTGCTCGACGACCCGGTCCCAGAGGGGGTACGAGCGCTTGCTCCCTTCCGTGTCGTATTCACGCTGCCCGTGGATGCTCGTGAGCCGACCGACGCCGACGAGCAGGCGATTGATGGAGTCGCTGATCGGTTGGCCCTCCTTCGTGTAGAAGAAGGACAGCGACTCCTGTGGCGTGAGACGGCCAAAGAATTGCT
>JBBJLW010000073.1:0-5503 GCA_037720595.1 Gaiellaceae bacterium
GGCACCCCGTCAAGCTCTCAAACCGCCCGGATGGAGCCAACCGGATACGCACTTCCCGACTATCTCGCCGACCGCGCGAACCAGTGTGTTCTTCCCGGCACGCTTTACGACCCCCTCCGCGACTGCATCCCGCGATTCGGCTTCAGAACTCGCCGCTATGGCATCCGCGCCCGACCCGCGGTTCTCGAGGGAAGGACCGGTGTCCCCGCCGGGTGGAGGGCCCGAGCCGGGAGGCTGGCTGGGCCCCGACCGGTCACTGACGAAGATGGGTTCGAGGTGAGTAGCCTACTTAGGAGTTGCCAGCAACTCATACAGACGGTCGGTCGCCTCTGAGGACCGGCGGATACCAAAGCTCTCAACCACGGTCGGAGGTGTCTCACGCTCGCCGGGGAGCGACCCGATGGCCGCACGCATCTCCCGAAGCAGCTCGTCTCGGTCGTTTGCGACCCGGTGGGCCTTGCCGCCGCCTCGATCGGAGAGTTGATCGAGAGCGGGGCATTGCGTGTAGATCACGGGCAGGCCGGCTCCGAGACCCTCGATCACGGCCAGGCCGAACGTCTCGGAGGAAGAGGGCGCGACCAACAGGTCCATCGCGGCGAGGAGTCGCGGAACGTCTGTGCGCTCACCGGTGAACACAACATGCCGTCCGAGTCCGCAAGCGGTGGCCCGAGCCATCAGCCTGCTCCGTTCCGGACCCTCTCCGACGACAAGCAGCCGGTGGCCTTGACTCAGCAGCGGACGGCTCGCCTCGAGCAGCACGTCGAACCCTTTGACGGGGTTCAGGCGACCGAGGGCTCCGACGACCACCGCGTCTCCGGGTATGCCGAGCTCTCGACGAGCCGCCTCACGGGCGTCTCGGTGGAACCTCAAGGTGTCGAAGTCGATCCCATTCGGGATGACGACGATCTTCCTTGACGACACACCCCATTCGATCAATCGATCCCTCACAGATTCGGATACGGCGACGGTCGTGTCGGTGAGGCGCTCGGTGGCCAGATACAGGAGGCGAGTGCCGCGCGTGGTCGCGCGGCCCTCGATGTAACCCTCTCCGAGAGAATGTTCGGTCGTCACCACACTGGGAACCCCCGCCAGCCGAGCGGCTATGCGACCATAGATGCACGATCGGAAGAGGTGCACGTGCACCACGTCCGGTCGATAGCTTCGAATATGCGTGGTGAGCGGCTTGAGAACGGAGAAATCGCGGTTGCCGCGCATCTCCATGCTCGTCACCCGGAACCCATCAGCCCGAATCGCCGCGGCGACGGACCCGGGATTGGTCAAGGTGACGACTTCTGCGTCGTGGCGTGTATGGCGAAGTAGAAGCCGCAGCTGATTCTCGGCCCCGCCCGCGGTAAGGCCGGTGATAACGTGCATGATCCTCATCTCGTCTGAGGCGGGCTGCGAAGCCCGAGGCGGTGGACGACCAGCTTGGCGCTTAGTCGAACTGCTCCATCACGCTCTCCGATGTAAGCTCGCGGGATGAGATAGCGGCTGTCCCATTTCCCAGGCGACACAGCGCACGCATACTCGTATCCCGCTTCCCGGACGGCGACGAGAGCAGCCTCATCGAAGCTCCCGTACGGGTAGCAGAAGCCGTCGATCGATGCGCCTACTAATTCCTTCAGCACGGATCGACTCTCGACCGTCTCGCGGAGGAGCTGTTCGGGCGGCATCCCGGCCATGGCGGTGTGGCTAAGACCGTGCGAGCCCACCTCCATCCGGCCGGCCGCGAGCGCAATCAGCTCGCGCGCTCCGAGAAGTGCCCTCTGCGGACCATCGTCCCAGTCGTTGATCCCCCCGAGCCGCCCAGCGACGGCGAAGACCGTCGCCGAAAAGCCATGGTCGCTGAGAACTGGAACGACGTGCTCCATAAAACCCGCATAGGCGTCATCGAAGGTAAGTCCGACCAGCCCCCGGGCTCGGCCGACCGCACTGCGCTGCCTGAGCTCTCGCATCGAGACCCCCACTAGGCCACGGTCGGCTAGCCATCGGAGTTGGAGCCTGAATCGCGCTGGTGACACGCAGGCAAGGTGCGGATCATCATCATAGGGCTCGACGGCGTGGTACATCAGAACCCAGGGTCGGCTCATCTCCTGCGCCTTCGTTCGAGGTCGCTGGGCAGCTTCCGGAGGACGAGAAGCAGTTGCGCCGCTTCGGCGATGCGGAACAGGCGCGCGAAGAGGACGTACCCGAGCGTCAACGTGATGCCTCCGGCGACGAGCACTCCGATCTCGCCAAGGCGTCCGCCTGGAAGAAATCCGTGGGCGACCCCCCCGACCGAGTACGCCAGACCTGCCGCCGTGACGGCGGCCGCCGCGCAGCGGGCGAAGTGCGCCGCCAGGACCCGCGCATCAAATGTCACCCCCCTGCCCGGTAAACTCTTGAGCAGGGCGAGAGCCATGACGGTGACGCCGAGTGCGTTAGCCAGCGCGATCCCGCGAGCACCGAACGCTGGGGTGGCGCCGACTGCGATACCTGCGGTCACGAGCAACCCCAGAATCGCGGCGCGCGCGGGGTGCCAGGTTCGTCCCGGCACCGCGACCAGCGCCAGCACGCACACGTTGACGAGGATCTGGCCGAGCAGGCCGAGACTGTAGATACGGAGAATCCCGCCCGTGGCGGCGGTGTCAGCGGCGTTGAAAGCACCCCGCTCGAAGAGGAGGGCGACCAGCTGGGCCCCGAAGGCGACGAAGAACGCGGTCGCGGGGACGATCAGGAAAGTCACCAGCCGAAGGGTGCGTTCGACGAGGGACCGAAGCCGGTCGTACGCCCCTTCGGCGGCCAATCGGGAGAGTGTCGGCAGGGTTACCATCGCAACCGTGAACGCCAGAAGCATCGGTATCTGACCAACCTTAGTGGCATAGTTGAGGTGCGAGATTGTTCCGACTGGAAGTAAGGAGCCAACGAACCGCTCGACATAGACCTGCCCATGTCTTCCGACCGTGTAGAAGGCAAGAGGAACAAAGGCGCTCAGCCTTTCGACGAGCTCGCTGGGGGGGCGCAACGTCGGGCGAGGCACTCCGACATATCGAACAAAAGCCGGGATCTGGATGGCGATCATGCATCCCCCCCCGACCGCCAGACCGATCGCCGCGCTGAACACCCCATAGCTACGGTGCAGCAGCAGGATCATCGCGAGGATGCCCACGTTGTACGCCATGTAAACCGAGGCCGCCCAACCGAAGACGTTACGGGCGCGGAGAGACGCCATCAGGTATCCCGACAGCCCAAAGAATAGGATCGTCAAGGCCGCGACTCGGACGCTCATAATCGCGGTCCGTGGGTCGGCCAGGCCAGGAGCAAGTGCGCCGACCAGCGGCGCAGCGATCAAGGCGGTCAATGCGGTGAGCCCAACCAAGACCGCGACGAGCGGGACCAATACGCCTCCCAGCGAGTCCTTGAACGTACCCTTCCGCGCCAGCTCGTGGGAGAAGAGCGGTACGAGCAGCGCGGCCATCGCGCCTTCCATCAAGAGAGGCGCCGCCGTCTCGGGGATCGTCCAGGCTACGACGAATGCGTCGGTGTCGGCGGATGCCCCGAAGTAGCGAGCGATCGTCAAGTCGCGCAGGAAGCCCAAGCCCGCCCCGAGAGCCGACAGCCCGCCCGCGAGCCCGGCGGCTCCGATGAGTCCGCGGTCCTGGAGCCGCTTCGACCTCGACGGCGGGTCCGAGACGCCGCCCGATGACGTCACCTGGTCGCTCACCTGATCAGCCGGCCGAACTCGACGATGCGGACGGCAGCTGCCCTCCGCGGTGTGCCGCTGGCTTGAGCCCGCTTGCGTACCCGACCACGACGCCCAGCAGCACGCTGGTCAGTAGCCCACTGAGGTCTCCCCAGATGCTCGCGACCATGAAGTGGATGACGAAGCCCACGGCGAACAGCCCGACGACGCGTTCGAGGGTCCCCGGACGAGCGGTGCGCGCGCGGCGGAACGCGCCGACCACCAGAGCTATGAGAAGCCAGGCGAAGGCGGTGAGGCCTAGCACGCCCTGCTCGCTGGCTATAAGGAGGTAGTAGTTGTGTGGAGAGAGGAGCTCGACGCGACGAAAACCACCCTGAGGATCGGAGATGTCGCTGCCCGAGGACAGGCTGAGGGGTGCGTAGGAGTCGCGCCACAGCGCGAAGCCCTTGAGGCCGACGCCCGTGACCGGATTGTACTCCCACATCTGGAAAGCGGTCCCCCAGAGGTCGTAGCGGTCAGTGACCGATCTGTCAGGTGATTCCGCCGAAGTCACCACTGAGCCTGCCCGAGACCCGAGCACCCCAAAGTCCGGCTGAATGCCGGCGCTGACGAAAGCGACAAGGCCGACGACGCCGATGGTCACGGCGACCGACCGCCATCCGGAGAAGGCGACCATGATCAAGGCTGCCACCGACGTGGCGATCCAGGCGCCGCGGCTCAAGGACAGGGCCAGAGGCAACGCCAGAACGAGGGCGGCTCCGATAGCCCCGCGACGCAGAGGGCCGTGGCCGCCGAGAGCGACGGCCAGCGCTACCAGCAGGCCGAAGCTGACGACCGACGCCATGCTCAGGATGTCATAGGCACCAAAGGTGCCAACGGCACGGACGGAGACCTCGCCGAAGCCAGCCCCGGTACCCGTGACGTACTGGTAGGTGCCAACGGCGCCCTCGAAGACCGCGACGCCAAGGACGGCGATCGCCACCACGATGACATCGCGCTGGCTCCTCAGGCTGAGCGCGACTGCGATGGGCACCGCTACCAGAAGCTCGAAGTTCCGCACGAGGCCGAGCAAGGCATGCGAAGGATCGGTCGCTGTAACCGTCGCAATCAACCACGCGGCCATGGGGGCGGCGACGCCGACGACAATCGGACCGCTTAGCGAGGGGCGTGTGCGGGCGCGGAGGTGATGCAGGACGGCGACAGGGACCAGCAAGGCAGCGCTCAGATCGGCAGGGGTAATGTTGAGGCCGCCGGCTTCCGCGCCGTCTCCGGGCGGGACACCGATCAAGCACACGGTCAGGGCGACGAGGACGGACGGCCGCTGCCATGCCAGTTGCAGCGCGCGAAAGACCGCCGCGGGCGGAGCTGCGAGCGTGGCGCTGGAGTAGCGCCTCACTCTGGGGGAGTCGGGCGCCGCCTCGAGGGTCAAGCTGACCAACGCCTTCCCGAAGCGGCGAACCCGGCGTTGCTCACGAGCGAGGCCCCACTTGGTCACGTCCTTAAAGCTCGAGGTTGTCCGAGCACCTTCGGCCGCCTGACCCGCTATCGTCGAGCGTCCGTGCCCGCTGACTCGCTGAGGCAGCTCGTGAGAGTAGCGAACAGCGAACCGACGCGATGGGCCGACTCGGTCCGGAGCGCTCACTGGGTCGGTGGCAAATCCGACGGACAAGGAAGCGGCTCTGTCGTCAGAGGCGGGGTGAGGCGCTGCAAGAGGTGGGGGATAGCGATTTCCTCGCGACGCTGACCAACACGCGTCGAGGATTTCCGGGTCTCCGCTCGTTCTCGTGGAACTCCGACCCCCGGGTGAGCCGCCCATAATCC
>JBBJLW010000074.1:0-5415 GCA_037720595.1 Gaiellaceae bacterium
TCTTTCCGCAGCCGCTCGGGCCGAGGAGTGCGACGGTCTCGCCGGCCGCCACCTCGAGGGACGCCCCCGTGAGCGCGGTGGTGCCGGCGAAGCTCACCGCGAGATCGTCGGCGCGCAGGCTCACAGCAGGCTCCGTCGTCCACCCGCGCGCTCGGCGACGGCGGCGGCGGCCGCCGCGAGGAGCGCGAGCACGACCGCAAGCGCCGCTGCCGTTCCCTGATTCTCGGCGCCTGGCCGGCCCAGGAAGCGGAAGATCGCAACGGGAAGGGTCGGCCGCTCGGCCTGCGCGACGAAGATCGTGGCGCCGAACTCGCCGAGCGCGATCGCGAACGCGAATCCGGCTGCGCCTCCGAGCGCACGCACGACGAGGGGAAGGTCGATCTCCCGGCGAACCCGAAGCGGCGACGCGCCGAGCAGCGCCGCAGCCTCTCGCAGCTCGGGTCGAATGGAACGGAGCGTAGGCGCGACGATCCGGACGACGAACGGGGCGGCGACGAGCGCCTGCGCGATCGGTACGAGTGCCGCGGAGGCGCGCAGCTCGAGCGGCGGCTCGTCGAAGGCGATCACGAAGCCGAAGCCGAGCATCACGGCAGACGCGCCGAGCGGAAGCAGGATGAGCGCATCGAGCCAACCGGGCCTGATCCGGGCGAGCGCCACGGCGAGCAGTCCGCCGACGGCGAGCGCGAGGCCGGTCGCGACCGCCGCGAAGACGAACGAGTTGAACACCGTCTCCAGAGGCGTTACGAGCAGAACATTCGTCTCCCGCCCGAGCGACGAGAAGTAGTCGAGGCCGATTCCGTCCGGGGTGGAGACCGACCGGCGGACGAGCGCGGCGACGGGCAGGCCGAGCAGGCCGGCCGACACGCCCAGGACGGAGGCGACGAGCCATCGTTCGCGACCCCTCGGGCGCTGCAGCGTCCGCCGCGAGGTTCGTGGTCCCCCGCGACCGGCGAGCGCGCTCTCGAGCCGACTCGCGACGAGCACGATCGTGGCGACCACGGCGAGTTGGACGACCGAGAGCACGGCCGCCGTCCTCAGGTCGAAGAGCCGCGCTGCCTGGTTGTAGATCTCCGTCTCCAGCGTGGCGATCCTGGGTCCGCCGAGGACGACGATCACCCCGAACGAGGTGAAGGAGAAGAGAAACGTGAGCGCGGACGCCGCCGCGAGCGCCGGCGCGAGCTGCGGCAGCGTCACCTCGCGCAATCGCCGCCAGGGGCCGGCGCCGAGCATGGCGGCCGCAGCTTCGGTCGTCCGGCTGAGCCCCGCCCAGTAACCCCCGACCACGCGCACGACGACGGCGACGTTGAAGAACGCGTGCGCGAGCAGGATCGCCCAGATGCTCTGGTCGAGCCGGTCGGGGAGCAGCGAGACGAACGCCGTCGCGACGACGAGGGTGGGCAGCACGAACGGCACGAGCACGAGAGCGAGGACGAGCGACCGGCCGCGGAACGCGAATCGACCGACGACCCAGGCGAGCGGCAGACCGACCGCGAGCGTCAGCGCCGTCGAGAGCGCCGCTTGCCAGGTCGTGAACCACGCGATCCGAAGCGTCTCGCCGGTCGCAAACGAGTCCGAGCCGCTCGCGTCGAGCCCGCGGCGGACGATCGCGGCCAGCGGGTAGACGAAGAAGACCGCCAGGAAGGCAACCGGGATCGCTGCCGCTGCCGCGAGCGGCAGCCGCCTCAGCGCAGCACGAGCGACGTCCACTCCCGAATCCAGCGGTCGCGGCTCTCTCCGATCCGCTCGGGCGTGAGCTCGAGCGGCCGCGCAGGTACGACGGCAAACCGCCGGAACGCGTCGGGAAGCTCAACACCGTCGCGCACCGGGAAGACGAACATCGAGAGCGGCAGGTCGGCCTGGAAGCGCTCGGAGAGCATGAAGTCGACGAGCTTGCGGGCCCCACTCTCGTTCCGCGCCCCGCGGAGGACTCCGGCGAGCTCGATCTGGCGGAAGCAACTGTCCTCGACGACCGCGGTCGGCGCCTCCTCGAGGGGCTTCCCGGCAAAGACGACCTCGGCGGCGGGGCTCGAGGCGTACGAGACGACGATCGGCCGCGTGCCACTGCTGCCGCCCGCGCCGGAGAATTGAGCCGTGTAAGCGGCCTCCCAGCCGTCCACGACGAGTACGTCGTTCGCGCGAAGCCGTCGCCAGAAATCCTGCCAGCCCGGCTCGCCGTACCGGGCGACGGTGGCGAGGAGGAACGCGAGCCCGGGGGTCGAGGTCGCCGGGTTCTCGACGACGAGGAGCTGACGGTAACGATCCTCCGTGAGCTCGTCCAGTGAGCGTGGCGGGGGCAGCTTCCGCTCGGCGAACCAGCTCGTGTCGGTGTTGAGGCAGACCTCGCCGTGGTCGATCGGCGTCACCCGATGCTCGGGATCGAGCTCGTAGAGGTCGGCGACAGAGCCGAGGGCGGCCGATTCGTAGGGCTGGAACAGATCCTCCGCCAGCGCCCGCGAGAGGAGGTTGTTGTCGAGGCCGAAGAAGACGTCGCCTTCCGGGTTTCCCTTCGTGAGTAGGGCACGGTTGAGCGCCGCGCCCGCGTCGCCCGTCTGGAGGATCCGCAGTCGGAACCCGGTCTCCCGCTCGAATGCGGCCCGAACAGGCTTGGAGACGACAAAGGAGTCGTGCGTGACGAGGACGACCTCCGTCGGGGCACCCGCGTCCTCCCCGCCACAGCCGGCGACGACGACCACGAGAACGAGAGCCGCTAGCCGATTCATCGCTGCGCCCACGTCCTGATCGCGAGCACGACGCCATGCTCGAGCGAGACCCGCGCCTCCCGCTCGACGAAGACGTTCGAGACCCCGCGGCTCGATCCCGGCTCCAGCGTCTCCCCGGCCAGCGGATAGCGCAGACCCTCGGTCACGACGCCACGGGCTGCTCCGTGCATCGGCTGCAGGGACACGAGCTCTCCGGGAAGCCCCTCGAGCGCCCGCGAGCCGTGAATCACCTGCACCACCGCGGCCCCGAGCACGGCGTCGACCTCGACCGCCGAGTAGCGCGTGCTCGCCAGCAGCTCGAGCGACGAGAGCAGATGATCGAGCCGGCCGCTCGCAGAGCCGACGACCAGGATCCGCCCCGGCGCGACATCGAGCGCCGCGTCGAGCGCGAGCTCCAGGTCGGTCGCATCCTTCGCCGCCGGATGGCGCTCGATCCGCGAGCCCGCCCGCTCGAGCGCCGCGAGCCCGTCGGTGCTGATCGAGTCGAAGTCGCCAATCGCAAGGTCGACGTGCAGCCCGAGCGCGAGCGCGGCGTCCACTCCGCCGTCGGCTGCGACAACCAACGTGGCGTCGCTCAGGTCCGGCAGGCTCGCGAACGGCTCTGAGAACCCTCCGGCGACGATCAGAACGGTCTGAGCCACTTGTGCGCACTCCCTCCGCTGGCATTACCCAGATCAGGTTTTGGGTCGGCGGCGCACACGTCCGCCCTCTCAGCCCGGTTGCCCCGAGCTCCCCTACGGCGACGCCAGTCTAGCTGCGCACGATCAGCCCGGGGCGTCGGAGGATCGCTCGCTCCGATAGGCCCGCGCCTCTTCGACGAGCGCCTCGAAGAGCGCCCGGTCAGCGCCCTCCTCGGGATGCCAGAGGACTCCGACCGCAAAGCGCCTGGAAGGATCCTCGAGCGCCTCGAGGGAGCCGTCCTCGGCCCAGGCGGACTCGACGAGACCTTCGCCGACCCGCCCGAGCCCCTGGTGATGATGCGACTTGACGGGCGCCCGCTCGCCGAGCAGCGAGCCGACCCGCGAATCCGGCTTGACCTCGACCTCGTGGTCGGCGAAAACACCGGGCGTCGGCCTGTGGCGCTCGTGCCCGAGCGCCTCGGGCAAGTGCTGCACGAGGTCGCCGCCGCGCGCCACGTTCAGTACCTGCGACCCTCGGCAGACCGCCAGGACCGGCAGGTCGAGCGCGAGCGCCGCCGTCAGCAGCGCGAGCTCCCCGCGGTCGCGCTCGATCCGGATTCCGTCGGTCTCGGGATGTTCCGACTGGCCGTAGAGATCCGGAGCGAGATCGGATCCCCCGGAGAAGAGGAGACCGTCGAGGACTGCGAGCGTCTCGTCGATCCCGTGCTCGCTCGGCGGCACGAGGAGCGGGCGCCCTCCGGCCTCTTCGATCGCACGAACGTACGCGAGCGGCACGAGGGCCGCGGGGAGATCCCACACACCCCAGCGAGCGCTCGGCTCCGCATACGTGGTGATCCCGATCAGCGGGCTAGCCATGTTCGAGGAATCGTTCGCGTTCGTCGCATACCACTTCCGAGGCGGAGTATCCCTGCCGCTCTGATCGGCTGCGACCGTCACCCCATCCAGGCGCCGCCGTTCTGGTCAATCGCCTGCCCGGTGACGCCGTTCGCGTCCGACGAGAGCAGCCATGCGACCGTTCCCGCGATGTCGGCCGGCTGGCCCATCCGGCCGAGAGGCACCTCGCGCATCGCCTCGCGATAGGCGTCCTCCCGGGTTCCGCCGATCGCCTCCGCGAGCCCATCGAGCCCCTCCCACGCCATTTCGGTATCGACCCAGCCCGGGCAGATCGCGTTCACCTGCACATTCGCCGGAGCCAGCTCGGCAGCCAGTGAGCGAACAAGGCCGAGCAGACCCGCCTTCGACGCCGAGTAACCGGTGTAGCCGGGAACGGCGATCCGCGCCAGGATCGAGGAGATGACGACGACGTGTCGCGTCTCGGCACTCGCGGCGAGCCGGCTCACAGCGGCCCGCGCGCAGTAATAGGTGCCGGCAAGATTTGTCGCCACGAGGTCGTCGAAGCGGTCGCCGGGCCCGTCCTCGTTCGGGCCGCCGACGCCGCTGACGGCGACGAGCGCGTGGATCGGCCCATTCGCGGTCACGGCCGTGGCGAAAGCTTCCTCCACCGCCGCCCGGTCGCGAATATCGCACCGCGCGGCGTGCGCCCCGAGCTCGCCAGCCATGAGCTCCAGCCGCTCGAGGTCGCGCGCGAGCAGCGAGAGCGTCGCACCTTCCGCCGCCAGTCGCTCGGCGATCGCCTTGCCGATCCCCACCCCGCCGCCCGTGACGACCACGTGTCGGCCGCCGAATCGCTCCACCTCGATCACCACATTCCCCCACTTCCTGCCGCACTTTGCGAACATCCTCACTCGCGGCTCTTGCCGCTAGTCGCACCTGAGCATAGATTCGGTCGCGCCGGTTCCCGCCTCCACCCTCGCGGTCGAGCCGGTACGAACGCCTAGAGCATGAGCGATAGAAGGCAAATGAACACTGCGTCAAAAGAAAAGATCGCAATTTGCGGAAAGTCGCCCGGATCGAGCTTGACGTCCACCGGACGGTGTCCTACCTTCCCTCTTGCAGCGAGCACGGAGCGGGATTAGGTCGAGGCTCCACCGGCAGGCGAGTACGCGGAAGCGGAAACGTCAGTCGGAGGAGCGGACGAAACCGCCACCGGCTCG
>JBBJLW010000045.1:0-18007 GCA_037720595.1 Gaiellaceae bacterium
TCGTACGGGTCGTAGGTGTCGATCTCGTGGTCGATGATCGCGCGGATCGCGATCTCCTCCGACGCGAGCGCGACGAGGTCGTCCGCCTCGTAGAGCACGAGCGGCTTCGCGGCCATCTCGTCCTTGGCCACGCCGAGCGCGTCCTTGGTCACGCAGATGTACGTGAAGACGCCGTCGAGCTCCTCGAGGCTCTCGCGCATCGCGTCCTCGAGCGACGCGCCCTCGTTCATCTTCTCGGCGAGGTAGACGGCGATGATCTCGGAGTCGCACTCCGACTGGAACCGGTGACCGGAACGCTCCAGGCGGCGCTTCCACTGGAAGTAGTTCGTCAGCTGCCCGTTGTGCACCACGGCGACGTCCGGGAACGGGTACGCCCAGTAGGGGTGCGCGCCGGAGATGTCGACGTCCGACTCGGTCGCCATGCGCACGTGGCCGATCGCATGCGTCCCCGTGAAGTCGTCGAGGTGGTAGCCGTCCGAGACGGTCTCCGCGTCGCCGAGGTCCTTGACGATCTCGAGCGAGTGGCCGAGGGAGAGCACCTCCACGTCGGGCACGTCCTCGACATAGTCGGCGAGCGTCTTCAGGTCACCCTCGTACTCGAGCGTGACGCGGAACGCATACTCCGTCTCCTCTTCGATCTCGCGGATCTGCGCGTGCAGCGAGTGCAGCCGGCGCTCCACCTCCGCCCTGTGGCGCCGCAGACGATCCTTGTACTCGAAGTCACGCGGGGTGTTGGCGTCCGCCAGTTTGTAGCGCATGACGACGAGGTTCGACGGCTGGCCGTACAGCGCATAGCCGGTCGAGTCCGGGCCGCGGTGCTTCATGGACTGGAGCATGCGCGTCATCTCCGTCCCGATCGGGTGTGCTCCATCGCGGTAGATGATCCCTGCAATTCCGCACACTGTTAGACCTCCTCCTGAGCGGTCTGCATTCGCTCTCGCGAACGCCGACCGCGGCCGCCTGCGGCGGCAAGACCCCTGAAGCGGCCTGCTTCGCGGCCGAAGTGCTCATTACGGCAGCACATCTAGGTACTCCTTGACGTCCCAGTCCGTCACGGTGGCGCAGAAGCGCTCCCACTCGTCGCGCTTGTAGTGCATGAAGACACGGTACATATCGCCCGGCATCGCCTTCTGCACAACCTCGTCCGCCTCCAGCGCGTCGAGCGCCTCGCCGAGCGTCATCGGGATCTTGCTCACCTGCTTGCCGGCCTCGAGCGCCGCGTAGATATTCCGCTCCTCCGGCTCGCCCGGGTCGAGCTTGCGGTCGATCCCGTCCCACATCGCAATGATCAGGGCGGACATCGACAGGTACGGGTTCACCGCCGAGTCGACCGAGCGATACTCGAAGCGGCCGGGAGCCGAGACCCGGAGGGCGGTCGTGCGGTTCTGATAGCCCCAGTCGGCGAACACCGGCGCCCAGAAGCCCGTGTCCCACAGCCGCCGGTAGGAGTTCACGGTCGAAGCGGTCACCGCGGTCAGCGCGCCCAGGTGCTCGAGGATCCCGCCGATCGCATGGAGGCCGATCTGGCTCGGCTTCCGCAGATCCTTGCCCTCGGGCATGAACACGTTCTCGTCGCCCCGCCAGAGAGAGATGTTGTGGTGGCAGCCGTTGGCGGAGACGCCCATGAAAGGCTTCGGCATGAAGCACGGGAAGGCGCCGAGCTCGCGACCGACCTGACGGCAGATCTGGCGGAACGTCGAGAGGTTGTCGGCGGTCTGCTCGGCGCGGTCGAAGTTGAAGTTGAGCTCGATCTGGCCGGGTGCGTCCTCGTGGTCGCCCTGGATCATGTCGAGTCCCATCGCCTGGCCGTACTCGATCACCTTGTGGATGATCGGCTGCAGCTCGGAGAACTGGTCGATGTGGTAGCAGTAGGGCTTCGTGACGCCGTCGACGGCGGGTGTGCCGTCCTCGTTCAGCTTCAGCCACATCATCTCGGGCTCGGCGCCGGCACGGAGGTGCAGGCCGGTGGCCGCCTCGAACTCGGCCTGGATCCGCTTCAGGTTCCCGCGGCAGTCAGACGTCAGAAAAGCAGCGGGATCCTTACGCTCCTCGCGGTTCCGGAAGCAGGCGCACCAGACGCGCGCGACCTTTGCGTCCCACGGGAGCGGCATGAACGTCTCCGGCTCCGGAAGACCGACGAGCTCGGCCGCCTCGGGCCCGTAGCCGATGTAGTTGCCGTGGCGGTCGGTGAACAGGTTCGCCGTGGCGCCGTACACGAGCTGGAAGCCCTTGCGGGCGACGCTCTCCCAGTGCGCCGCCGGCACGCCCTTGCCCATGATGCGGCCGGTGACCGAGGGGAACTGGCAGTAGATGTACGTGATCCCCTCGGCGTCGATGCGGCGCCGGACGTCGGTGATCAGCACCTCGCGGGCCTCGTTGTCGACGAACCGCTCGAGATCGGTAGCCACCGGTCACTCCTCCTTAGCTCGTCGCCTTGTTCGTCACGCAGCGTAGGAGGGTGTCTATGCGCTGGGCTGCCCTCGTGTCAACCGACAGAGGCTGGGGTGTGCCCGGTCGAAAGGGCTGCGGCCCTCAGCACACCGGACCGGACGAGCTCGCGCAGCGGCTCGAGCGTCGGCGAGATCGGGTCCTCCTCGCGCTTGAACTGGACGCGCTCTCGCACGAGCTCGTGCGCACGCCGCGTCCCTTCGCCCAGCTGGTGCTCTGCTTCCAGTTGCCGGCGCAGGTCGATCGCCTGACAGGCGACGAGCAGCTCGATCGTGACGATCCGCTCGCCCAGCGAGACCATCTCGGCGAGGCGCCGCGCGGCAAGCGGCGCCATCGTCATCCGGTCCTCAATGCCCTCCGCGTGGGCGGAGCTCGCGAGCTCGAACGAGACGGGCTGCGCCAGGAGCCGGGCCTCGGCCGTCAGAGCCTGACCGGCCGGGCCGTACTCGCTCAGCGAGTCCTCGGCGCTTCCGGCTCGCGGTGAGAGGCCCTCCGGGAGGCCGCTGAGCGGGGCCTGCAGGAGCTTGACCAGCCGTTCGTTCGCACACGTCAGCACGGGTGCGAGCGCGATCCGGAGGAGATCGAGCGCCGTCGCGAGCGGGAGCGGATCGAAGTTGCCGACGGAGAAGATCTGCTCGCTGTCGACGTCGACGAGCGGGTTGCCCTGGGCCGCATTCAGCTCGATCTCGAGCTGGGTGCGAGCGAACGCGAGCGCGTCCCGGGCGGCGCCATGCACCTGGGGCAGGCAGCGGAACGTGAGCGGATCCTGCAAGTTGCGAGACGCGCCAGGCTCGAAGAGCCCACTTCCGGCCAGCAGCTCGCGCAGTTCCGAGACCGTCGCCGCAAGCCCCGGATAGGGGCGCTCGCGAGCGATCGCAGGGTGGACGAGCGACAGGTTAGCGGCGAAGGCCTCGAGGTCGAGAGCGCCGGCGACGAGCGCGGCCTCGAGCAGCCGCTCGAGGTCGGCGATTGCGAGTGCGGCGAAGCCGGTGGAGAAGGCGTTGCTGTTGATGAGCGCCAGCCCCTCACCGGGCTCGAGCCGCCGGTCGTCGCCGAGCAGGTCGTGAGCGAGATCGGCCATGGCCGCGAGATCGGCCTGGCCGACCGAGCCCAGCAGCCGGACACTCAGGCGCCGGCGCTCGTTCAGAGCGTCGACTACTCGTTGCGCGAGCCGCGGCCCGGCCAGGCCGGCGCCGCGCGCGAAGCCGTTCGCGAGCACGAGCAGCGTGGCGCGAACGACCTCGTCGGGTGCAGGCTCGCCCTGACCGACGAGGTGGTTCAGGATCAGGCGCGAGTTGAAGTCGGCCTGCTCGGATGCTCCCACCTGGGCGCGTTTGCGCACCCCGACTCCGGTCGAGAGCCCGTAGACGACCTCGCCGGCAGCGAGCGCCCGCTCGGCCACTTCCCGCGCCCGTCGCATCCGCTCGAGCGCCGCCGCGTCGAGCTCGACCCCGGAGCCCGCCCGCGCGACCTCCAGCACCTGCTCGAGCGTCAGCGTCGCGCCGGTGAGGACGACGTTCATCCGGCGCACTCTACGGCGCGCAGCGGGCGCACGTGCACTCCGAGGCCTGTGCTATATTCCGTACGAGATTCCGTACGATTTAGGAAGGTCGAGCATGGCACATAACGACGAGAAGCCTGGGTCGGTCGCGCCGCCGCGTCTGATTGGTGTTCCCAATCTCACCCTCGACGAAGCGCGGAAGCAACTCCACGAGCTCTCGAGGCGGTTCATCGAGCTTCGGAAGCCGAGCCGATCTTTGCTCGACCGTGCCGTGGATGTGGGGCCGCACCGCAAGGGTGGTCTTCTGATGGTCCCGGAGATCGACGTGATCGCTGCGATCGAACGGCTCGAGACAGCGGAACGCGAGAAAGAAGAGCTGCTCGACGAGCTCGAGGACGTCGGCATCATCCTCCTCGCGCAGGAACGGCTCGCAAGTCCCACCCCTGTCGATCGGCTGATCCCTCTCGTGGAGCTCGCTCAGCAGTTCGGCAGGGAGCACCTGATTGCCGACTGAGCGCTACGAGGTCAAAGCTGAGCTGGAGGTCAGCAATGACCTCGCTGAGCTCGCGACTGTGGATGAGCAGCTGGTGGATCGAGCTATCGGGCTGCTGATTGAGCTGAGGGACGATCCGTGGCTGGGCGAAGATCTGTGGCAGCGGTACAACATGCGGCCGATCCATGAGTGCCGGAAGATCCGCTTCGATATTCCTGGCTGGACGGGGAAGCCGCGCTACCGCATCGTGTACCGCAACGAACCACTCGACGGCGCCCCTGGGATCGTCAGGGTGTGGGCGATCGGCCCTCGGGACAAGCTGATCGCATACACCCGCGCGACCGCAAGGATCACCCGGGAGCAGGCACAAGAGCGTCGGCGCCGGCGATGACGATGACGATGACGATGGAGCGAGCTGAATCCCGCTTTCCCGGCAAGCGACGACTGCGGAGCTCTAGTATCGCCGAACGCCGTCCACGCCCTCATCGAGCAGGAAGCTGACACCGCATGCCGCCTGATCCGGCAGCGCTTGCCGTGCCGCCGGGCGACCGCCTCTCACGTGCCGTCGCGATGGCGACGCCGCTCGCTTTCGCCGCGGGCGAAGGCGCCGAGTTGATCACGGCAGACGGCACGCGCCATCTCGACTTCGTGTCGGGCTTCGGCGTCACGAACACGGGACATTGCCATCCTCGCGTGGTCGAGGCGATCCGCGAACAGGCGACGAAGCTCCTCCACGTCTCGACCGTCGGTACGACCGAGGTCGCGAGCCGCTACGCCGAGCGGCTGTGCGAGCTCGTCCCGATCGCGGACGCGAAGCTCTTCTTCGCCAACAGCGGCACCGAGGCCGTCGAAGCCGCACTCAAGCTCGCACGCTTCGCCTCGGGACGGCCCGCCGTCGTCGCGTTCGGCGGCGGCTTCCACGGCCGCACGCTCGGCTCGCTCTCGGTCTCGACCTCGAAGGCCGCCTTCCGCGCCGGCTACGAGCCGCTGCCCGGCGGCGTCTACACCGCGCCCTATCCTCGCGAAAGCCTCGAGCCGACGTTCACCGCGCTCGAGCACCTCTTCCGCGAGCAGGTCGTGCCGCGGCAGGTGGCGGCGGTGATCGTCGAGCCCGTGCTCGGCGAAGGCGGCTACATCGTCCCGCCGGACGGCTTCCTGCCCCGCCTGCGCGGGCTCTGCGACGAGCACGGGATCCTGCTCGTCGCCGACGAGGTGCAGTCGGGCTTCGGTCGCACGGGGCGCCTCTTCGCCTGCGAGCACACCGGCGTCGAGCCCGATCTGATCACGCTCGGGAAGGGCATCGCCTCGGGGCTCCCGATGGGCGCGCTGGTCGGCCGGGCCGAGCTGCTCGACGCCTGGCCTCCGGGCGCGCACGGAACGACCTTCGGCGGCAATCCGGTCTGCTGCGCGGCCGCCGCCGCGACGCTCGACGCGCTCGAGGAGGAGGGGCTCGTCGAGAACGCCGCGCGCCGGGGAGCAGAGCTGCTCGATGGCCTGCTTCGCCTCGGCGCGAAAGCGCACGGGCTCGGGTTGATGATCGGCGTCGACTTCCCGGATGCCGACGCGGCGACGCGGGTGCGGGAGCGCCTGCTCGAGCGACACGTGATCGTCTCGACGTGCGGGCCGGAGTCGCGGACGCTGCGGCTGTCGCCGCCGCTCGTTCTCGACGGCGAGCACGTCGAGCGATTTCTCGACGCCTTCGCCTTCGCCGCCGCCGGCACATGAACGCGCTGGAGCAGAGGGTTCTCGCCGAGATCGAGCGGCGCAGCGACGACCTCGTCGCGCTCGCGGGCGACTTGATCCGCTTCGACACGACCGCGCGAGAGCCGGACGACCCGCCGCGCGACGAAGCGGCGTTGCAGCGCTACCTCGGAGAGCGCCTCAGAGCGGCCGGCGCCGAGATCGACCTCTGGGAACCGGCGCCCGAGGACGTGGCGGGCAGCCGGCTCGTGCCACCGGGCCTGGCCTTCGCCGGGCGTCCGCAGCTCCTCGCGCGCTTCCCCGGCTCGGGAGGCGGACGCAGCCTGCTCCTGAACGGCCACATCGACGCCGTCTCGGTCGAGCCGCGAGAGCGCTGGACGAGTGACCCGCACGTTCCTGTCGTCCGTGACGGCCGGCTCTACGGGCGCGGCTCCGTGGACATGAAGGGCGGCGTCGCGGCGATGACGTTCGCTGCGGAGACGCTGGCGCTACTCGGCGTCCGGCTCGAAGGCGATCTGCTGGTGAACACCGTCACCGACGAGGAATCGACCGGCGCCGGCGGCGTCGCCTCGGTCGCCCACGGCGTCCGCGCCGACGCCGGCATCGTCACCGAGCCGTCCGGCTTCGACGTCTGGGTGGCGTGCCGTGGCAGCCTCATGCCGACGATCTCGGTCGCCGGCCGTCCCGGCCACGCGGGCCTCCGCCAGCCGCACTGGCGCGAGGGAGGCGCCGTCAACGCGATCGAGAAGGCCGCGATCGTCCAGGAGGCGCTTCGGCGGCTGCAGGAGGAGTGGCGCCACCGGGCCGACAACAGGCACCCATACCTCTCGCCCGGCGAGATCGTCCCGACGCTGGTCGCGGGCGGAGAGTGGATCGTCAGCTATCCCGCCTCCTGCGCGATCTCCTACCACGTCGCCTACCTGCCCGCACAGGCGGACGAGGACGGCTGGGGGAACGCCGTCGAGCAGGAGCTCGAGGAGCACGTGGCACGGGCGGCGCGAGCCGACCCGTGGCTGGCCGAGCACCCGCCGCAGATCGCCTGGGCAACCGACGTCCCCGCGGCCGAGGTCTCCCCGGACGAGCCGATCGTTCAGACGATGCTCGCGGCCGCAAAGGCTGCGGGTCGGCCCGGTCAGGTGTCGGGTATGGACTCGTGGCACGACGGGGCGACGTACACGCACCTCGCCGGCACACCGTGCATCTGTTTCGGTCCCGGCCAGATCGAAGCTTCTCACACGGTCGACGAATCCGTCGCCGTGCGCGACCTCGTCGACTGCGCCAGGGCGCTCGCGCTTGCGGCGCTGCGCTTCTGCGGGGCTGCTTTAGTTGGCGGCAAGACGCGCGAAGATCCCTGAGGTGGGGCGCCCGCGGCCCAAAATCACCACTCGAGCCAGAGCTACTCGCCTGCGTTCACACGGGCTCGAGCGGCCGTGCGGCCTCACCTCGACCCGGCTGTGACTCGGGCAGCGGCGGACCGCTTGCCGCCATCTCGTCCGCGTAGGTGATCGACATGCGTCGGAGTCCGCCCTCGCCGGGTTCGTAGTAGCCCATCCGCCAGAGTGCCGGCGAGTAGACGTGGATCGACGATGCGGGCGGACCGCCTGCGTGGCGCAGCCCGTGGATGGAGGAACCGTCGAAGTCGAAGACCTGTCCGGCCGGCCGCTTCCGCGTCTCCACCTGGATCCAGCCGCCGGCGTCGCGATGGAAATAATCCTCGCACAGGGCCCCCTCGACGATGTAAACGGCGCCCGACGAGAGATCGTGATCGTGATAGCCGGTGTCCTGGGCCTGGAGCCAGCAGATCAACCAGATGTCGACGTTCAGGTCGCGGTAGAGCTGATTGAAGTAGCGCGTGTTCGGGTCGTGGCGAAGGTGCTCCGCCCAGAACCGGGGCTCGCGCCCGAGCGCGACCGCGAGGTCGGCAAGTTGCGGCCGGGTGAGATTCTCGCCCGGCGCGACTCGTTCGTAGATCCATTCGCGAAGATTGGTCATCTGAAGAGCCGCCCAGGGTTCTCCCGGTGGACGGCGTCCGCCACAGCCTGCCCAAAACCCCGGACGGAGCGCAAGGTCGGCTCGGAATCGATCACCGGTACGTCGCTGCCGTAGACGAGCCGCCCCACGCCGTAGGTCGCGAGCGAGAGCTCGAGCGCCCGGTCGCCGTAGGACGCCGTGTCGAGGTAGATGTTCGCTGCGAGCACGCCGCGCGAGTCGACGCCGCGCGAGGCAAGCCGTTCGAGCTGGAAGGGGGCGCCGCCGGCGAGGATCGCAAAGACGACGTTGAGCTCCGGCCAGGCGGCGGTTCCCTGCGCGAGCCACGCAGCGTAGGCCGCCTGCATCTGCGCCGTGTAGCCGACGACCGCCGCCCACCAGGCAGGCGCGCCGTACGGCGCCGGCGCCGGGCCCGGGTGCACGAAGAGTACCGAGCCGCTGCGCTCGAGCTCGCTGAGCAGCGGCGTCAGCTCGGCCAGGTCGGCGAGCGCCTCCGCGGCCACGCAAGCCCCGGCGAAGCCGTCGCGTACGGTGCCGCACGCGAGCGCCCTCAGGCGACTGTCGGCAGCCGCGACGAGCTCGAGGATTCCCTCGTGGTAGGCCTCGATCAGCTCCTCGTCCAGCTCGAGCGTCGGCGGACACGAGATCACCGCGACGTCGATCTCGTCGCGGTCGAGGAGCGCAAGCCGAGCCTCCAGGACGTGGGCCGCGAGGTCGATCTCCCAGTCGCCCGACGGGAGCTCCAGCATGCTGCCGCGCAGTCGGGGCCGCTCGCGGCGCGCCCGGAGCTCAGCAATGAGCGCCTCGGGCCACAGGTGTTGGTGCACGTCGTAGGCAAGCATTCGAACGATTATCCATCGCGTACCCGGCAGGCGCCAGCGCGGCTGGTACGTTCGCCGGTTCCGGGATGTTCGATCTCCATGTTCACACGGCGCCGTGCGTCTTCCCCCGCCTCGCGGACGACGCTGCGATCGTGGCGCTCTACGAGCGCGCGGGGTTCAGCGGCTGCGTCCTCAAGGGGCACTGCGAGCCGACCGCGGGACGCGCAGCCGCCTGCGACGCGCGCTTCCGGCCGGCCGTCTACGGCGGGATCGTGCTCAACGCCGCCGTCGGCGGACTGAACCCGGACGCCGTCGCAGCCGCACTCGCTCTCGGCGCGCGCGTCATCTGGCTGCCGACGCTCGACGCACGCGAGCATCGGGCGAGGGGGCTGCCGCTGCCCGAGGGGCACACGGCCGGGGCGCTCGCCTGCCCGCCCGTGGACGGATCGAGCGAGGCCGCGCTTCGCCAGATCTTCGCGCTCGTCGCCGACGCCGACGCGGTGCTCTCCACCGGCCATCTCAGCACCGCCGAATGCGGCTGGGTGCTTCGCTCGGCACGCGAGGCCGGCGTCCGGAGAATCCTGCTGCAGCATCCGACGTTCGCGGTGCCGCGAATGAGCGCCGCCGAGGTGGAGCAGCTCTGCGAGCTCGGCGCGGTTGCGGAGATCACCGCCTATCAGCTGCTCCACGGCGCCGAGCCGGCCCCGCTCGCCGCGCTCGCGCAGATACTCGGGCCCGAGCGCTGCGTACTCTCGAGCGACGCCGGCCAGCCGGACTCGCCGGAGCCGCCCGCCGCGCTCGAGTACTTGGTCGAACGCCTGGTCGCCGCCGGCCTCGATCCAGGAGCGGCCGGCGCGATGGCCTCGGAGACGCCCGAGCGACTGATCGTCGTGTAGAGGTCTACGCGGAGCCTCACGTGAGGAAGTCGACGAGTGCCCCGGCGACCTCGGCGGGCCGATCTTCGGGGGAGAAGTGCCCGGCGCCGGCGATGAGGATGCGGTCGGAGTCGGGTAGGCGGGCCTCGAGCTGCGCGCTGACCTCGGGCGCCAGCCAGGCGTCTTGCTCGCCCCAGACGATGCGGGTGGGCGTGGTCATGGTCTCGAACAGGGGCTCGAACTCGGCGGTGTCCTGTTCGTCGAAGCCGCGGACGTTGCGGATCCAGAGCTGGTGGCCGCGCTCGCCTTCCCACTGGTCGAAGTAGGCGGCGAACACCTCGGGCACCATCGGCTTGAAGGTGGCCGTGCGCAGGTGGGCGGCGGCGACCTCGCGGAAGATGTGGGTGGGCATCGTCCGGTAGACGTCGAGGTGGGCTTGGAGGTGGCGCGTCGTGGGCGTGATCCACGGCCGCAGGGCGACGGCGTCGACGAGCGCGATCCGGCGGGCCGCGGTGCTCTCGAGAAGGTGAGCGCGCAGGACGGCCGCGCCGCCGATGTCGTGGCCGACGAGCGCCGGAGCCTCGAGCTCCCAGACGCGGACGAGCTCGGCGAGCACCTCGCCGTGCACCCGGATCGACACGTGCTGGTCCTCGTGGCGCTCGGACTGGCCGAAACCGAGCAGGTCGAAGACATACACAGCAAACCGTTCGGCCAACACCGGAGCAACGTCGCGCCACAGCACTGAGCGGCTCGGCGTGCCATGCACGAGCACGACGGGCGGACCGTCGCCGAGGACGTCCCAGGCGATCTCGCCGCGCGAGGTCGCAACGCGTCGCGTCAACGCCCATGCGGCTGGGTCACGTGACACCGGCGGGCTCCTTGCTGTCGCCGACGGCCAGCGCCGACTCGAAGAACTCGAGGATCGAGACGACGAGCTGCTGGAAGGTCGGGTGGTCGTCGAACATCCACTCCGTGTGGCCGCTGCCCTCCAGGAGCAGCTGACGCTTCGGCTCGCGCGCCCGCCGGTACAGCTCCTCCGACTCCTCCGGCAGGTGCAGGCGGTTCTCGCTGCCGTGCACGACGAGCACGGGCCTCGGCGCGATCCGGTCCACCATCGCCTCGGGATGGAAGCGCAGGAGGTAGTCGACCGACTCGAGGCTGACCTCGCTGCCGAAGCCGTCCGCCTTGGTCAGCTCGGCGGCGACGTAACCGCCGGTGACGGTGTCGAGTCTCACGACCTCGAACGGGTCCACCAGCTTCGAGTTGCCCTCGACCGCGCGGCGCCGGCGGTCTGTCTCGACGCGGTCGAGCAGCGCCTTCCAGGAGTCCTCGTCGTGCATCGAGCGGATCGAGCGCTCGCCGTCGCCGATCCCGTTCACGGTCGCGACCGCTCGGACGCGAGGGTCGTCGGCCGCCTCGGCGACCGCCACACCGCCGCCGAGGGCCCAGCCGATCAGCATCATCCGGTCCGGGTCGACCCCCGGAACGGTCTCGAGGAAGCTGATCGCCGCACGCACGTCCTCCACCTGCTCCTGGGGAACGAGGCGACCGCGCTTGCCCTCGCTGCGCCCGAAGCCGCGATAGTCGAACGCCAGGCAGACATAGCCGTGCCGGACGAAGCTGCGGGCGAAACGCGCCGGGTGGATGACCTTCAGTCCCTGGTAGCCGGAGCAGGTGACGAGCGCGGGAGCCCGATCTCCGGGTGCAAGGTTGCGCGGAGCGAACAGGTCGGCATCCAGCCGGAGCCCGTCGCTGTAGAAATGGACGGACGTGTGCCGGGGTTCGGCGTCGGCTGCTTCGTGCTCGGATGCTTCGTGCTCGATCATGGTCGCTCTCCAGTCGTTAGTGCTTTTTGCCGGGGTTGAGCAGGTTCTTCGGATCGAAGGCGCGCTTGATCTCGGCCTGGATCTCCAGGCGGCGCGCTCCCAGGGCGTCGGGAAGCGCCGCTCGCTTGACCGAGCCGATCCCGTGCTCGCCGGAGATCGACCCGCCGAGCGCGAGGGCCAGCCGCAGGAGCTCGGCTGCGGCACCGCGCGCGCGCTCGACCTCGACCCCTTCGTGCGGGTCGACGAGGAACGTCGAGTGGAGGTTCCCGTCGCCGGCGTGCCCCCAGCTGAGCGCCTCGAGACCGTGGCTGCGACCGATCGCGACCGTCCCGTCGATTGCCTCGGCAAGCCGGTCGAGCGGGACGACGATGTCCTCGCTCACCTTGCCGCCGCGCGCGGCCGTGACCGCAAGCGAGACACCGTCTCGCCAGCGCCACAATGCCGCCGCCTCCTGCGGCCGGCTCGGCGTGAACAGTGCGACCGAGTCCTCCGCGAGCACGGATCGCAGCTCGGCGAGCAAGCGGGTCGCCTCCTCCTCCGCGCCGTCGGCCTCGGCCAGGACGAGGAAACCGGCCTCGGCGGGGACGCTGACCGGGAACGAGGGACGCGCGAGGCGAAGCGTCCCCGCGTCGAGGTACTCGAGCGCCGCGGGGACGAGCCCGGAGCCGAGCACACGTTCGATCGCGGCACAGCCGGCCGCCGTCGCGGGGTAGAACGCGGCGACCGGAAGGGCTGCCTCGGGCGCCGGCACGAGCCTGAGCCAGGCCGCGGTGATCACGCCGAGCGTTCCTTCCGAGCCGACGAGAAGGCTCGTCAGGTCGTAGCCGGACACGTCCTTCCGGACCCCGCCGCCGAGCACGAGGAGCTCGCCCGGAGGCACGACGATCTCGAGGCCGGTCACCCAGTGCCCGGTCACGCCGTACTTGAACGCGTGCGGCCCGCCGGCATTCGTCGCGATGTTGCCGCCGATCTGGGACTGCTCCGCTGCGCCGGGGTCCGGCGGAAAGAGCAGGCCGCTCTGACGCACGGTCCGCCGCAGGTCGGCGGTCGTAACACCGGCCTCGACGCAGATGCGCCACAGCAACGGGTCGAACGACCGCGTGCGCCGCAGCCGCCCGAGGGACAGGACGACGCCTCCCTCCAGCGGGACCGAGCCGCCGGCGAAGCCGGTGCCGCCGCCGCGGGGAACGACCGGGACGTCGTGCGCGTCACACCAGGCGAGCACGCGGGCCACCTGCTCGGCAGTCTCCGGGAGCACGACGGCGTCGGCTTGGCCAACGACACCCTGCGACTCGGTCGCGTCGTGCAGGTACTCACGCGGAACCTCGGGCAGGACTGCGGACGAGCCGAGGAGGCGCGTCAGTGCCGCTCGGGTACCCGTTGCTGAATTCATCTGTTGTATATACTGCAACTCAAGTTGCGAGTTTCTAGACAGGACGTAGGATAGCTGCATGCCGACGCAGAAAGCAACCAGCCTGCGCCGCGGCATCTCGATCCTGGTCGCGCTCGCCTCCGACGAGGCGGCCGCTCGGGGAGGTGTCGGAGTCGTGCGGCTGGCCGAGCTGCTCGGCCATGACAAGAGCCAGGTCTCGCGCTCGCTGACGACTCTCTCCGAGTACGGCCTCGTCGACCGAGACCCGAAGACGCTCGGCTTCTCCCTCGGCTCGCAGTTCTTCGCACTCGCGGCGCAGGCCTCGGACCGGCGGCTGCTCGAGAGCGCTCCGCCCCTCCTCGCCGGTCTGGTGGCACGGCTCGGGGAAAGCGCCCACCTGACCGTGCTGCAGGGGGCGGCAGTCCTGACGCTGCGCTCCGAGGGGCCGCCCCAGGCGCTCCAGGCCGCCGACTGGGTAGGGCAGGTCGTTCCCGCCTACTGCTCGGCGTCGGGGCGAGCGCTGCTCCTCGACTCGAGCGCTGCCGAGCTCGAGCAGCGGTTCGCCGGGGTCGAGTTCGAGCCGTTCGGGCCAACGACCGTCCGGAGCGTCGACGAGCTCGCCGGCCGGATCGCGAGGTGCTCGCAACGCGGGTACGCGCTCGTCGACGAGGAGCTCGAGCTCGGCCTGGTCGCCGCCGCCGCGCCCGTCCGCGACTTCGACGGACGGATCGTCGCCGCCTTGAACGTCTCGGCCCCGAAGCTCCGCTTTCGAGCCCGGCTCGAGGAGGCGGGAGCGACGACGAAAGTGGCCGCCGACGAGCTCTCCCGGCACCTCGGCTGGCAGGCGTCGTGAACGTCCTCTTCGTCGTCACCGAGCAACGCCGCTACCTGAACGTGGAGCGGAAGCGGGGCTACGAGCGCGCCGCGCAGGTCCTCGGGGAGCTCGCCGGAGCGCCGCCGACGCTCGTCCACTACGCCGATCCGGACGCCTTCCAGCAGTCCGACGCGATCGTCCTCAGCGGCTCGGACGCGCCCTGGGCCGAGCACGAGGAGGACGACCTGCAGAGGCTGCGCGACTTCGCCGCCGGGTGCGGCCGACCCGTGCTCGGCATCTGCGCCGGCATGCAGCTCCTCGCCCAGTGCGCGGGCGGCTCGCTCGACCACGCCGAGGAGAGCGAGCGAGGCTTCCTCCCGATCGAGATCGCCGACGACGACGGTCTCCTGAGTGGACTCCCGGAACGGGTCACCGTCTACCAGAACCACACGGACGAGATCACGTCCCTGCCCGAGGGCTTTCGCGTCCTCGCGTCGAGCCCGCAGTGCCGCATCCAGGCGCTCACGGCCGACGACCTCGGCTTCTGGGGCACGCAGTTCCACCCCGAGCGCGCGACCGACGCGCACCCGGCCGGGCTCGTCGTCCTGCGGAACTTCTTCGCGCTCGCGGGCGAGCGTTCGGCCTCGGCGGGATGAGCTTCCGGCAGACCGCTCTCGGAAGAAGCGCCGAACGCTAGGGGCTGTTCACGCCGATCGTGCTCAGCGAGTCTGTCGTCGCCACGGGTGCAGGGATCGACACATGCTCGAGCACGACGCGATCCTCGTCGAGCCGCTCGGTCTCGTCGTCGCCGCCTCGATCTGGTGGTTGTACTTCGAGCGATGGAGCAGCCATGCCGACGGGCGGCATCCGTTCCGGCTTAGCATAGACCTGCTTCCCCTCGACTTGATGGCGATGACGACGGACGCGAGCACCGGAGTGGTCACGAGCCGCAACCCGGCGACGGGAGCGCTCGTTGCCGAGACGGCCGCGTCGACCCCCAACGACGTCGCGCGCGCGGTCGGCCGCGCCTCCGAGGCGTACCTCCGCTGGTCGGGACTGCCGCCGCAAGCGCGCGCGGCCGTGCTCGTGCGCTTCGCGGAACTCGTCGAGCGCGAGCGCGACGAGCTGGCCGGACTGATCGTGGCGGAGGTCGGAAAGCTCCGCGCGGAGGCCGAAGCGGAGGTCGACTGGACGGCGCTCTCCGCGCGCTGGTATGCCGAGCACCTGCCGAGGAGCGAGCGGCGGGGCGGCGCGACCGTAATCAGGAGGCCTCTCGGCGTCGTCGCGGCCGTCACACCGTGGAACGCACCGTTGATCACCCCCGCCTGGAAGTGGCTGCCCGCGCTCGTCTCCGGCAACGCCGTCGTCTGGAAGCCGTCCGAGCTCTCGACCGCGGTCGCGCTCGCCACGACCAAGCTCTGGCGCGAGACCGACCTGCCGGACCACGTACTCGAGCTCGTCCCCGGCGGCGCGGAAGCCGGCAGAGTCCTCTGCGAGGACCCGCGCGTCGCCGCCGTTCACTTCACAGGCTCGACCGAGACCGGGCTCAGGGTGGCCGCGGCCGTGGCTGCGCGCTCGGCCCGCTGCGCCCTCGAGCTCGGCGGTCTCAACTCGGCGATCGTCTTCGCGGACGCCGACGTCGAACGGGCCGCCGAGTGCATCGTCGCGGCCGCGGTCGCGGTGAACGGGCAGAAGTGCACCTCGGCGCGGCGCGCCCTCGTCGAGCGTGGCGCCGACGAGCGACTGTTGTCCGCGCTGGCCACGCGATTCGAAGCACTCCGGCTCGGAGACCCGGCGAGCCCGGCGACGACGCTCGGTCCACTGATCACACCGTCTGCCCGCGCCCGCGCAGAGTCGGCGCTGAAGCGGGTCGTCGGCGCCGGCGCGGAGATCGTCGCCCGCGCGCCGAGCCTGGACGATTCTGGGCTCGACGAGGCGGGGTTCTTTCCCGCAACCCTGATCCGCGGTGTTCCCCCGACGGACCCGCTCCGTCGGTGCGAGCTCTTCGCCCCCGTGCTCTCGGTCGAGATCTTCGAGCGCGACGAGGATGCCTGGCGGATCGCGAACGACACCCCCTACGGCCTCGCCGCTGCGGTCTACACGACATCGCCCGAGCGGATCGCCGCCGCTCAGAATCGACTCGAGGTCGGCGTCCTCGGCGTCAACCGGCGCTGCGACTCGGCCGAGCTGGAGGCGCCGTTCGGCGGGGCGAAGGCGTCGGGTAACGGCTTCCCGGAGGGCGGCGAGTACGCCTACGGCGGTGTGACGATGCTCAAGGCGGTATACGACTAGATAACCCGCAGCTGCTGCCCGAGACCGAGGCTGCGCGCTCGCTCCAGGATCGCGTGCCCGAGCGCCACGTCGCTCGAGCTGAGGCCGCGGTGCCAGAAGAGGATCCGCTCCTCGTCCGACTCGCGGCCCGGCTTCGTGCCGGCCACGATCTCGCAGAGCTCGGCGTAGAGCGTCTCCTCGCTCAGCCGGCCGGAATCGACGTGCGCCCGCAGCGCGCCCAGCTTGCCTGCCCGCGCCTGGCCCCAGTCGTCGACGACGACCTTGTCCATCACGTCCGTGAGCGAGAGCTCGACGGCGCTCATCGTCCCGTAGGGGATGACGAGGCAGCCCGGCTCGACCCACTCGGTGACCAGGTGCGGCTCAGGCCGCTCGAGCCGCGAGGCCTCGACCAGCACGTCCGCGCCGCGCAGGCACTCCTCCCAGCTCTCGACCGCGACGACCGGCTTACCGAGATCCGACGCCAGCCGGTCCGCGAACGCCTCGCGACTCTCGGGTCGCCGCGAGTGGACGCGGATCTCCGCGAAGTCGAAGAGCCGGTCGAGGAGCCGCACGTTCCAGTAGGCGGTTCCGCGCGCGCCCACGTGCCCGAGGACGCGCGCGTCGGCGCGGGCGAGGTGGCGGGCGCCGAGCGCGGTCAAGGCTCCCGTCCGCATCTCGGTGATCGCCGCCGCAGCGAGCACAGCCACGGGCGCGCCCGTGCTCGCGTCGAAGAGGCAGAGCAGGCCGAGCTCGGACGGAAGCCCGCGCTTGTAGTTCTCGACGTAGTCGCCGACGATCTTCACCCCGGCGAGCCCGAGCGGCGCCACGTACGCACGGAGGACGTTGAAGTGGCCCTTGAGCGCGGGATCCGGCTCGAGGTGGACGCGCGGCTCGATCACCGTCTGCCCCGCAGCCTGCGCGAGGAGGCCGGACTCGACCGCTGCGAGGATCTCGTCGTCTCCGAGGCCGACTCGCTCGACGTCCGCCTCCGAAAGCCAGGTAAGGTCGAGCGGCTCCACCCCCGGCGTATACCACAGCGACCCGCCTCTACACGGCAACAGAGCGTGCCCCCGGAAACCGAGCTGACAGGTCACGGGCTGGCGCTCGAGACGATCGTGAGCGTTGCGCGTGAGCGCACCCTCGTCGCGCTCCATCCCGACGCGGTCACACGAATCGAGGCCGGGCGGGCGGTCGTCGAGCGCTATCTCGCCGAGGGGCGCGAGGCCTACGGGCTGACGACCGGGCTCGGGGCGCGGGTCGGCGTTCGCGTCTCCGGGGACGAGCTGGCGGACGTCTCGCTCCAGACGATCCGCGGCCGCGCGAACGCCGTCGGCCCGAGGCTGCCCGCGGACGCCGTACGCGCAGCGATGCTCGTGCGGGCGAACGGAATCGCGTGCGGCGGCTCCGGCGCGCGTCCCGAGGTCGCGCAGGCGCTCGTTGCGATGCTGAACGCGGGCGTCGACCCAGTGGTGCCGGGAATCGGGTCGGTCGGCGCCGGCGACCTCTGCGTGCTCGCGCACATCGGACTCGCGCTGATCGGGGAAGGGGAAGCAGAGATCGCCGGGGCGGTGCTCCCCGCGCGGGAGGCCCTGGAGCGCGCCGGGCTCGCGCCGCTGGTTCTCGCGCCGAAGGACGGGCTCGCGCTGATCAACGCGACCGCGGCCTCCGCCGGGTGCTGTGCGCTCGCGCTCCACGATGCGCGCGCGCTCCTCGAAGCTGCCCAGGTCGCCGCGGCGCTCGCGTTCGAGGGCTTCCGCGCCAACCTGACCTCGATCGACCCGAGGGTCGCCGCGGCGCGGCCCGCGCCGGGCCAGGCCGCCTGCGCGGCCGGGCTCCGGGCACTCCTTGCCGGCGGGGCGCTCACTCGCCCGGGAGCGGCGCGGCGGCTACAGGATC
>JBBJLW010000024.1:0-52217 GCA_037720595.1 Gaiellaceae bacterium
CGGCTGGCTCGAGGTGATCTGCGGGCCGATGTTCAGCGGCAAGAGCGAGGAGATGCTGCGACGGCTTCGGCGCGCGGAGATCGCAGGCCAACGCGTCATCCTCTTCAAGCCGCGGATCGACGACCGCTACGACGCGAGCGATGTCGTCAGCCATGCCGGCGCGCGGATGCGCGGCGTCCCCGTCGCGAGCGTGCCAGAGCTGGTGGCGCGAGCGGCGGGAGCGCAGGTGGTCGGGATCGACGAGGTGCAATTCTTCGCCGCCGACGTGGTCGGCGCCGCCCTCCGCCTCGCAGATGCCGGGCTGCGCGTCCTGGCGGCCGGGCTCGATCAGGACTTCCGGCGGCTCCCCTTCGGCCCCATGCCGGATCTGCTCGCCCACGCCGAGTTCGTGGACAAGCTGCAGGCGGTCTGCCATCGCTGCGGCGGTCCGGCCACGACGACGCAGCGGCTCGTCGACGGTGAGCCCGCGCCGTACTCGGGCGCCACGATCGTCGTCGGCGCGAAGGAGCAGTACGAGGCCCGGTGCCGCGACTGCCACGAGGCCGGCGCAGACCTCGCCACCGTCGCCGCCTGAAACTCGAATCAGAATGACGCTTTCGTCGCCGGGGCGTGCTAGGCGAGTGCGATGTTAGGACGCAGGGAGCCTCGATATGCGGGCATATCGGGGCGATCAGCGCGTGTTGCGGACCTCCCGGACTAGGAGAAGCGAGGCACCGGCGACGCCGCTCAGGATGAATGCCTCGATCAGGACCAGAGACTCGGTCAGCATGTACTGATTCTCGGCAGTCGCGCCCGGTTGACCGTCACTCGATCGGTGGTTCATCGCCTTGATTCACCCGCTCAAGCAAAGCGTCCTGACAGCCGACACCTGGAGGAGAGAGATGGTGGAGGCGATCAGCGACTACGACCGCCCGACGAGCCGGCGCCCCACCGGAGCCGAAGCATCGGGAACGAACGTCCACGAACCGGGTGCGGAGCCGGTGCGACCTCCGCTCGGAAGCCTGCTGGTCCGGAGTGGGTTCATCACCGAGCCGCAGCTCGCCGAGGGCCTCGCCGAAGGCGCGGCGACGGGCGAGCGGCTCGGCGAGGTCGTGGTTCGCCGCGGCTGGGCGACAGAGGACGATGTCGCGAAGCTGCTGGCCGAGCAATGGCAGCTCGGGTACGTCGACCGGGCCTCGATCTTCTTCGATGCGGAGGCCCTGGCGCGCCTGTCGCGAGCGCAGGCCCGGCAGCTCGAAGCCTTGCCGACGCGCGTGCAGGACGGACGCGTGGTCGTCGCCGTGGCCGAGCCGACCGAGCAGCGGTTGACCGCCCTGCGCGCCGTGATCGGCGACGACACCGTGGTCGTGGTCGTCCCGAAAACCGCTCTTGATGCCGGCCTCCGCAGCGAGCTGCTCTCGGGCCGCGCAATCCCGGAAGATGAGGTCGACCCGCCGCTTCCGACACCGTCCGGGCCGGCGTTCGCAGGCGTGACACGAGCGAACGACGACGACGCGACCGTCCTGGTCGAACCGACACCGACGAGCGCGACCCCCGTCGACGAGCTGGATCTCGGACGTATCCTGGTCGAGCTCGAGACGGCCGCGCGCGAAGCTACGGTGCTTCAGACGAGCGTGAGCGAGCTTTCGAGAAGGCTCGCCAGAATCGTGAGCAACGTCACCGCGACCGTCGCCCGACTCGAGCTGCCCGGCGCGGGAGACGAGGTGAACGCCGCGCGGATCCACGAGCTCGAGGCGGAGCTCGCCCAGCGAACGGCGATGACCGAGACTCTCAAGGCGCAACTCGGCGGTCTCACTCAGACGCTGGAGAAGTACCGGTAGAGCGCCGTTTTGCGCCTATCGCCGGAGTGAAGTAGCCCGCAGAACCACCTTACGGGCGATGAATCAAGCGCCGCATCCGCACGAGGATCCGATCGTGATCATCCCTCGCCGTCGATGCGGAAGAGTCCGGGCGTAGAACGCCTGTCGTTGCCATGGACCTTCTGCGGACGCATCACTTCGGTAGAGCCGAGCGCACCCTTTCGGCCCGTTTTCGGGAGCCCGTTCGATGACGAGCCCCAGACGAGGTCTCAAGCTCGTCGTCTGCGCTGTGGTGGCGGTGGTGGCGCTCGGCGCTTCGGTCGGCGTCGTCGAGGCGCTGGTCGCGTGGAACACCCAGGCGGAAGCCGCCGAGCGCGAGAAGCGCTACGCCACGGCCGAACGCACGCTTGCGACAGAGCGTGCGGTGCTCGCCGATTTTCGCAGGGTCGATCGCGGGGGCGGCACGACGAGAGCGGAGTACGCGACCGCTGCGTCGGCGGCCGCGCTGGCGTTGTCCGCCGCGGCCGAGCACGCTCCGGCCGAAGCGAGAAGACGTCTGAGACGCCTCGCATCCGCTCACGAGTCCGCGCGCAGATCCGCGCTGCGCGCGCTCTCTGACCCGGCCGACGACGCACGCCTACAACCGGACTTCCGGCGGGCGACGCGTCTTCTGGTTCAGGTCGCCGACGCAGTCGAGGGGCTGGCCGGGTCGAGGGCGGCGACGGCCGCCGCGCCCTGGCCCGAGACGTCGCGAGACTACCTCGAGCTCCTGGCCTTGGCCGTGGCCGCACTCACGGGCATCGCATGGATGTCTGGCCGCGCGATCGAGCTGGTGACGAGATCGGGGCCCCCGAGTCGCCGGCGCAGCGACCGCGAGCTGGCGCGACTTGTGACGGAGGCCCGCACGGACAGCTTGACCGGGCTCGCCAACCACCGCGCGTTCCACGACGACCTCGCGGCCGCGATCGAAAGGAGAAACACCACCGGTTCGCTCTTCAGCCTGATGGCGATCGACCTGGACGGCCTGAAGGCCGTCAACGACACGGGTGGACATCAGGCGGGTGACGCCCACATCGTGCGACTGTCGCAGGCGATGAGTGCCACGCTCGGCACGAGCGGGACCGTGTATCGCACGGGCGGCGACGAGTTCATGGTTCTGCTCCCCAGGAGCCGGAACTGGCATTCGCTCAACCTCGCCAGAAGGATTCTCGGCGCGACCAAGTCGCCAACGGGCGCGCGGACGCTCAGCATCGGCATCACCGAGACGAACGGCACCGAGCACCGCCAGGCTCTCATCCGCCAGGCGGATCTGGCGCTCTACGAGGCGAAGCGGTCGACGATGGGTTTCGTGCCGTTCCAGCCTGGGATGGAGCCCGCCGCAGCCGCGCCGCGACGCGGCGAGTTCTCACCCGATCAAAAGGCGCTGGTCGCGGCGCTCGCCCGGGCGGTGGACGCACGCGATCTCGGCACCCGCAAGCATTCGGAGCTCGTCGCAGAGCTCGCAACGGGGATTGCTGCGCGGCACGGCATCGAAGGCCACCACCTCGAACAGCTTCGGATTGCGGCACTTCTGCACGATGTCGGCAAGATCGCCGTTCCCGAAGCAATCCTGCACAAGCGGACGTCTCTCGAGCGGAGCGAGGAGGATCAGATCCGAGGTCACGTCACGGTGGGGAGGGACATTCTCTCGTCAGCGGGATTCGTCGACGAGGCGACCTGGGTCTACTACCACCACGAGCGCTGCGACGGCACAGGCTACCCGGAGCAGCTGCACGGAACCGAGATCCCGTTCGAGGCGCGGATCATCGCCGTCGCCGACGCGTTCGAGGTGATGACCGGCACGCGTCCGTACCGCGAGACCGTCTCGGTCGACCAGGCGCTCGGGGAGCTGGGCAAGGGCGCCGGCGGTCAGTTCGACACATCGTGCGTCCAAGCGCTGGCAGAGCTCGTGAGCGGCAACCTGTCCACCGACCTGCTCGCGCCGCTCCGCGCGCACGCCGTCAAGAGCAACGATTCCTCCTTGCAATCCAGAACAGGAGTGCCATGATTCGGGCCATCCTGTCGAATCAGTTGCGAAGCAATCAACCTCGGCGATCGCGTCGTCCGTGGAGCGTGCTCCTCCCCTGGGCGCTGGCCGGAGCGATCCTCGTCGGAACGGCCGTGTACGCGTTCGTGCCGACCAAGATCGAGTCGAATCCGGCCGCGCCAGGTCAATCCGGCGCGCTCGTCTGGGGTGACGGGCTCTTCACGAACGCGCTCGAGCTTCAGGCCTGGCTTCGGATTCGCGGCGTCTCGTACAAGACCTGGGCGCAACGTCATCCGGCCGGGGTCAAGCTCATCGCGCCTCGTCCTGTGCCGCTCGCCCGGAAACTGCCGAACGCACCTGTGAAGAAGTAGCGGCTACGATCGTCTAGCTAGCTGCATCGGGTCGAGACTGGTTAACCTCGCGCTTGTGCTTGAGCTTGAGCTTGAGCTTACGCCACCGCGTTGTCGACTCGGTCGACCACCATCGTCATCCGGAGCCTCAATCAGGTGGGCTCCAGCTCAAAGCGATCCGCGTGGCGCGATCCAGCGGCTCTCGAACTCGAGCACCTCGGCGAGCAGATCGAAGTGCGCGTCGTAGTGGAGGACGCCAACGGCGCCATCCTGCGCAGCCGCTGCAATAAGCAGGTCGGGAAACTTGATGCGGCGTTGACTGAACGGGTGAATGTGGGCGAGCCGGCGTAGGGCTGCGAGGGCGATGTTCGTCACCGAGCGCGTGATCGGCACGTCGCGCAATGATCGTAGTCGCGCCGTCCCCGGCTGAGTAGAGCAGCTCCAACTTGACGATCGGGCAGGTTACGTCTGCCGACCCGAAGCGCCGCTGAACACTCGGCGTTCACGATTGGGTTGGGGGCCTTCGACCAAGCGGAATTGTCTGCGATGTCTGCGATGTAGATGTGTCCCGTAGCCGCACCGCGGGGCTAGACCTCGTTGCTGTCGTCGTGTAGGGACTCGCTGGGGTTGGCACCTGCTCGGGATTGTTGACACCGAATTCGCCGCGGTCAGAACCGGTGGGCTTCCAGCTGCGCTGACGGTGCGGCGTAGAGCACTGCCATGGATGGTTTGGAAACCAACTGCCTAGGAGGGTTTGGCGCTTCGATTGGCGCAACGCCCCGAAGGGGGCGGCCATGACGGTTCTGGGCCTCCGGTTCGGCGGGGATCGCGTTTGGGCGATCCCCTTTTTAGGACGAAAGCGGCGATCTAGGACTGAGGTTTCCGAATGTGCGGGTCGGTAACGGCGGATCGTCAGCTGCGTCAGATCCTGGAGACCGAGGCGGTCAGCCGCGGTCTGGAGAGACGCCAGAGCGCGCTGAAGTGCGGCTCGCTCTCGTCGAATCAGCGGATCAGGCGTGTTACAGACAGCCAGGTAGCTGTCGGCGAGTAGGACGACGACGAACTGCTCAGCAGTCGAGAGAGAGAAGAATCCGCGTAGGACGCCACGGACTTCGTCGAGGTCGCGATACCCCCTCGTGCCCGCATGGCGTGCACCGCTCAGTGACTCGTTGGTTTCCGGCGACGTGTCCATCTAGTCCAACGGTGGCACCTTCTTTTGTGATCGGCTGTGATCACATAATCAGGACTTTCCTCAGCGGTGCGTGGCTGGCCGCGTCATGCTTTGCCGATGAACAGGCGACTTTCAAGACCCGGCATGTCGGCGAACCGCACTTATCTAGCGGGCCTCCGGCTGGAGGCCGATCTGACGCAGAGCCAAGTAGCTCGCGCAGTGGGCCTCTCGATCGCCAGCTATCGACGACTCGAACGCGGCGAGAATGACAACCCACCGCTCAGATGGCTCGTCAACTGCAGGATCTTCTTCAGCAGAGACGTGCGAGATCTTCTCGAACTCGATTGGCTCGAGTGGAAGACGCTAGACCGCAGTTCTCGAGGGCGAACGACGGCACCGGAACTCAAGACTGCGCTGGGTGACCCTGACTAGACAGCGGGTCAGGCTTGATACGGACGCGGCTCCCAGGGCTGCCGCGGCGGCGTCGGTGCTTGTATCGGATTCTTCGCCAGTGTGGACTTCGACGCCCCTGAGGGTTTTGCGAGCTGCGGCTTCGGGGCCTTCCTATTGCCGGGCTTCTTGTGCGGCGTGCCCGGCTTGACGGGCGCTGGCGTCAGGTTGGGCCCCGGCCGTGCAGGGGCGGGCCGCCGCTGGATCTCGTCAAGGAACTCGCTGCGCACACGAGTCGCGTCCCAGGAGAGGTGAAGGTACCGGCGAGCTCGTGTCAGGCCGACGTAGAAGAGCCGGCGCTCCTCGGCGATGTTGCCGCTCTCGAGTGCTCTGTAGAACGGCAGCTCGCGCTGCTCAAGCCGCGGCAAGAACACAGCGTCAAATTCGAGCCCCTTTGAGGCGTGATAGGTCATCAGCCGAACGGCCTTCCGCGCTTGCTCGCCATCGAAGCGCTCACGCAGGTGCGCGGCGAACGCGCTTACCGTGTGCTCGCCATCGTCGAACTCCCTCGCGAGATCAAGTAACCGGGCCGAGTCCCGTTGTCTCGTCAGCTCCACAGGAGTCAGCTTGTCTGCGTTCGGCTCAGCGATGAACTGCGCCTGTTCGCAGAGCTGCTCCACGGCTGCGACGACCGCCGTCGAGGAGCCGTGCAGTTGACGGAGGACGCCCTTCATTGCCGGACGCTCGAGAAACCCACCGCCGGCGACTTGGAAGGGGATCTTCGCGGCGTGGAACGCCTCCTCGTATTCGGCCGATCTGTAGTTGACCCGGTACAGCACTGCGATTTCCTCGTAGGGGACGTTCTCTGTCTGTAGCCGGCGAATCTCCGCGACCATCGCCGCGACCTCGCTTTCCGGGCCGGCGCAAGAGCGTAGTGTCGGCGTCGGCCCTGCTGTGGCCGCTGCCGCCCGCAGGATCTTCGTGACTCCGCCGAGCTTCGGTGCGAGGCGATTCGCGAGCTCCAGCACCTGCGGCGTCGAGCGGTAGTTCTCTTCGAGCGTGATGACCTTCGTGCCCGGATAGCGGTCCGGCATTCCGATGAGGTACTGGGGCGTGGCCGCAGTGAATGCGTAGATCGACTGGTAGTCGTCACCTACGACGCAGATGTCGTCGCGGTCGTCCAGCCAGCGCTCTAGCAGCGTTTGCTGTAGCAGGTTTACGTCCTGGTACTCATCGACGGTGATGGCGAGATAGCGCGTCCGGAAGCGCGCGAGCGCCTTCTCGTTCGTCTCGAACATCTGGATCGCCTGCTCAAGCAGATCCTCAAAGTCGAGCTTGCCTGCCCGACGTTTCACGTCTTCGTAGCGGGAGTAGAGCTTTGCCATCAGTCCCGGCGGAATCGGGCCGGGGCCGCGCGCTTCCGCTTCGTAGCGCTCGGGACTGATCCTTAGGTTCTTCGCCCGTTCGATCTCCTGCGCGAGATCTGGTAGCGGCTTTGAGCGAAACTCCGCCGGCAGCGCGGACGCGGCCTCCTTGACGAGGCGGATCTTCGACGGGATCACGTCGAGGCTGCTCTCACCGAGCACGCTCAGCTGCGAGAGCGCGGCAGCGTGGAAGGTCTTCGCTGGCACGCCCGCGACACCGAGTGCTGTGAGCCTCTCCCCCAGCTCACCGGCAGCCTTCGCCGTGAACGTCACCGCGAGGATGTTCCGCGGCTGCAGCCCGCCGGTGACCACCTGGTTGGCGATCCGCCGCGTGATCGTTGTGGTTTTCCCGGAGCCGGCTCCGGCGAGGATGCAGACGGGGCCTTCGAGGGCTTCCACCGCGCGGCGCTGCTCGCGATTCAAGTCGGCGAAAATTCTCTCCGTCGCGCTCACGTTCTCACCCTAGTCGGGAGAGCTGTCCCCTTAGCACCCCCGCGGGAGGGGTTCTGCGGGAGTCCCGGATGCCCTCAGCGCGCACCCTAGTGCGGCGCGGTCGGACTGGTCCATGTGCGCCACCGTCCTACCAAATGGAGGCCATATCCGATGCACTGCGGACGATTCTTGGTCAACTGAGCCGTTTCACAGACCGAGAGCTCTGTCAGCTCGTCGAAGCCGCAGCAGCCCACTTCGATGCGCCTCCGCCGGAGATCGCTGGGTGGGCCAGCGTCCGCGAATGATGCTCCTATGACTTGTCAAGCCATCAGCGGCTCCTGGTTTTGCAGCAGCCGGTAGAGGTGGCGGGCGAGGTAGCGCTTGAGCAGCCGGACGGCTTCGCGTTGGGTCTTGCCTTCGGCGACGCGTCGCGCGATGTAGTCCTTGGTTGCCGCGTCGTGTTGGCGTCGATGCAGGACGACGGTGTGCAGAGCACGGTTGAGTTGGCGGTCGCCGCCACGGCTGAGGCGCTGACGGATCGTTTGACCTGATGAGGCCGGGATCGGAGCGACGCCGGCGAGTCGCGCGAAGGCGGCTTCGGAGCGGATGCGTCCGTGGTGGGACCAGGCGACGATCAGCTGGGCGGCGACGATCGGGCCGACGCCCGCTTCGTCGAGTAGCTGCGGTGTGAGCGCGCGGACGTGGGCGAGGATCTCGCGTTCGAGCTCAGCTGCTTCGGCGGTCGCGGCTTCGATCCGTCGCGCGAGGCTGCGCAGCACAAGGATCGTCGCGAGCTGATCGGGTGTGCGTGAGCTGGAGCGGCGAAGGCGGCTGCAGCGCTTGATCAGAGACCCGACCGGCAGCCCCCGCAGCTGCTCGCGGAAATCGTCGGGCGCAGTCACGATCACGCTGCGCAGCTGCACGAGCGCCTGCCGGCGGACGTCGACCGCACTCCTGCGGGTGAGGAGCAAGAGGCGCAGCGCCTCGCGTCTCTGCCCGGCCCGCGGCAGGCTGAGCGTCTCGCTTGCCAACGCCGTACGTGCCGCACGGGTCGCATCGAGCGAGTCGTCTTTGCCACGCAGCCTGCGCTCGTCGCGTGGGCCGCGGCCGATCTCGCAGACCGTCTCGCCGCGGCCGCTCAGATAGCGAGCAAGCCCGGCACCGTAATGGCCCGCACCCTCGACCGCCCAGACGCGCGCACCGTCCGCGTGCTCCTCGGCGAAACACAGTGCCTGCGCGTAGCCGCGTCCGCTCGCCCGTACCGAGCGTTGCGCGACAACTCCGCCCGCCGGTGCGACAACCACCGCGAGCACGAGCTCGTCCCGGTGCGTATCGACGCCGACCACGTAATCCACCTGATCTGCAAGCATCCCGTCTGATCCTCCGGCTTCACTCGTAGGGTCCGGTAGACGTCGGTCTGGGTGCAGGGAAACCGCGACGGCAGGACTGTGATGAGTCACGCCCCACAAGGGCGGACAGGCTCCTGATCAAGCCAGCAGCGGGCGCCAGACCGGCGTCGCCGCGCACACACGGACAGATCATTCCGAAGGCACGCACACAGCGGCCAGTCACCCGAAGAGTCACATGCGACACGACGAACACCAGGCTGGCGACGGTCCCAGACAGACCACCCGCCGAGTCTCACAGTCCCCCGAGGGTGGAGCCGACAAGGCGTCCGTCGAGTGATCCTCGCGCGCGCGTCGCGCGATAGCCGTGTTGAGGAACCGGATCGCGGCGCAACGTGTAGAAGGACGAGACAGATGCGCGAAGGCGGAATGACATCGCGGGTCCCGCTGCTGCTCGCAGCGGTCGTGATTGCCGGCTGCACCGGAGAAAGCGACGAACGTGTGCGCAGCGCGAGCAATACCAACTGGGCGGACCTGCGGCGGTCGCTACGACTGGAGGCGGCACCGCCGTCAGCGACATGCCCGGTAACGACCGCTCGCGTATTGTCTGCGAAGTTCGCGCGCGGACAGGGAACCGGCCCCATTTACCCGGTAGGCACTGCAGAGGGTCTGCACTTCATCTATCCCGTCGCGCGGACACAGCAGTGGTATCCGTCCGAGTGGAGCGGCAATAAGGTGGCTTGGGTGGCGCCTGCTGGCTTCACGGGACGCATCCTGATCCGCGGCTGGCGCCGCGACGCGCGAGGTGACGTCCGGTTCGGCGAGCGCTCGCAACCACAGCGCGAGCTGCGGCTCACCTTCGGCCGCAAGGATCGCGGGGAGGGCGGCTGGCTCACTAAGGGAACGTTCACGCGGGTCCGAGCGCCAGGCTGCTACGCCTGGCAGATCGACGGACGCGACTTCACCCGCGTGATCACGTTCCGAGCGATCAAGGTGCCGTGACCTTCAAACAGGACGCGCGTCCGTCGTCTCGATTCGAAGCGACCTTGGCGCGTCGCCCGCTACCCACGCTTGAGTGATCGAGCGTCCTCTCACGCGAGGCCAGTGATGCCGGTCCCTATCCGGCCGGAGCGATCTCGAACTCGACGAGGAACAGCTCTGGTTCGCTGAGCGAGCGGGCGAACGCTTCGCGGTCGGTCATCAAGGCCACGATCTCCCTCTTGCCCGATCCGGACGCTCAAGTTCCCGCTCGGTGCAGCTCGACACCGCGGGCCGCCCACTTGGGCGAAAGGCTTGAGTTCTGCATGAGTTATCATTATGGTTCGCTTTGAGTTCTCCTAGGAGCCAGATGACTGACCGCGAGATCTACCCGAACGCACCACTCCGCTTCGTTGCCTTCGAGCTGCGGATGCCGCCGACGCCGGAACTTGCGGGATCCGAGGGGGCGCTTCCCGCCTTCGAGAAGCTCCGCGAACAACTCCCGATCATCGCTCCACCGCAGATGACGATCGAGATCAGCTCCGAAGGTGGCGCTCCGAAGATGATGCCGGGGCCTCTCCGCCTGCTCGATCGTCGCCGGGTACTGAGCAGCGTGATCGGCCCTACGGCGATCGTCGTCGAGAGCACCGAGTACAGCCGCTTCGAGGACTTCGCGGAGATCATCGAGCGCGTGCTGCGCGCCGTGAGCGAGACCGCGCCCATATCCGGGATGCAGCGCGTGGGGCTGCGGTACATCGACGAGATCCGTGTCGACGGTGTCGTCAATCCGACCGATTGGCGCGGCTACATCAACCCAGCGCTCCTGGGGCAGCTCGACCTCGACGGTGAGTTCGCGGCAAGAACGGCGACGGGACACACGGAGTACGGCGTCGCCGAGAACCAGTCGGCCCATCTGCGTTTTGGAGCTATGAACGGGCGCGTGATAGACCCGTCTGGGCCGCTTCGGCTCCGATCGGACGAGCTCGGGCCTTTCTTCCTGATCGACATCGACAGCTACTGGGTTGCCCCGGAGACCGAAATGCCCGAGTTCTCGGTCGAGACAACCCTGGAGGTCTGTTCCGAGCTTCGGCGGCCGGTGCGTTCCCTGTTCGAGGCCGCCATCACCGACAAACTGCGCGACGAAGTCCTGAGGAGGGCGAATGACTGAAATCGAGACCCTGCGGGAGGCGCTACCGACCGCGGCCGGGACGAGCGCGATTGAGCCCGTCACCCCGGAGCGGCCGACGATGGCCTCCATCTCGAAGGAGGCCGCGTACCTCCGCGATCGCAACGAGATCCTCGGCACGGAGGTCAAGGAGCTTCATCACGAGACCGTCTTGAGGACGCTCGACGAGCGGGCCGCCGTTCTCGGCATGCAGGATCCCGGTGAGATCCTGGAGGCGGTCGGTGCGGAACACGGGTTGTCCTGGTCGAGCGTCGCGCGGATGATCGGCGTCACGCCCACCGCGATCAGGAAGTGGCGCCGTGGCGAGCCGATCACCCCGCAGAATCGACAGCGGCTCTCCCTGCTTCTCGCGTTCCTCGAGCTGCTCAAGTCCCCCTTCCCGGTGGCCGATCCAGGCTCCTGGCTCGACATGCCCCTGTCCTCGGAGGCGACGGTGTCCCCAGCCGACTTGTACGCCGCCGGCCGACGCGATCTGCTCGTGGACTTCGCGAGTCGTCGCCAGGGCGCCCACGCCATCCTTGACGCCTACGACCCGGACTGGCGGGCGCGTCATCTGGTGGACGACCGGTTCGAGGTCGTTCCAGCACCGGACGGCGAGCTCTCGCTCGTCGAGAAGCCAAGAGAGCGCTAGAGCTGGGGTAGCGGCCCTAGCTTGGGAGAGTGGCAGACATTCTTGGAGCGCCTGAGAGCGAAGACGACCTCTACCTCGCCCGCGCAGACGAGGTGGAGCCGTACCGACCCGCTCTACAAGGCGACGTCTTCCGCGACGTCACGATCCCTGGCATCGAGACCGAGCACGAGTACGCGATGGTCATCATGCACCCCTGCTCCATGCGCAGGGGGCCGGCTCTTCTCCCCCGGATCCAGATGATCCCGGTCGCCAGCTACCAGAACCTTCCCTTCGACCAGTGGCCGCTCGGACACTCGCGCGTCTTCCCGCTGCCGAACCTTCTCGCTGGTGGGAAGAACTTCGCAGCCTCGTTCCTCGAGACCGGAATGGTCGCGAGCGCAGAGCTCCAACCCGATCGCCGCGTCGCGACGTTGACTGAGAACGGCGTCATGCTGCTCCAGCAGCGCTACGTGCACTACCTGACGCGCGTTGTGATGCAGATGTCACGGCTGCGGCAGGTCTCCCAACACATCCTCGTCGAAGCAGAGCTCCAGGAGGACTGGTGCGCCGACCTCGTCCCGCCTCGCACCGCAGGGGGCGAAACGCTGGCCACTGCTCTCGAGGCAGAGTCGAAGCAGTTCCACGACTTCATCACCCACGGGGCCGGCGACACGTTGCAGGAGATGCTCCAGGATCCCGTGCGTCAGAGCGATGTGCGTCGCCGCGTACGGCAGGAAATTACTCGTCGCCGAACCTCGTGAAGCCATAACGCGCTCCAGGCGGTCCGGTGACCACCGGCCTCCCCAGCCCGGTGGTCACCCCCAAACGCGCCCGAGCGGAGCCGAGGGTTGACGGGGCGAGCACGGCGGCCAGGACTAGGCGCGCTGGCATGGGCCAGTGTTCCCCAATGCACCCCGAGGTTCGCCCTCCCCGGTATGAGAAATTCGTGGTCGTGACCTTCGACCAACAAGGACTCGCAGCCGATCGGTGGGATGCCGAATACCGCACAGGGCGCTACGTCGGCGAACCGCCGGTCGCGTTCGTGGATCGGATCGGTGAAACAGTCTCGGCGTTCTCCGACCGTCGCGACGGTCTTTACATCGGATGCGGCAATGGGCGTAACTACGTGCCGCTCGTCGAGCGGTACGGCTTGGATCTCATCGGACTCGACATCTCTCTTGCCGCGATCGAAGATCTCGGTCGGCGGCTACCGGATCGGGCTGATCGGCTGATCCACGGAGACCTCTCGGCCCTACCGCCCCGCAGGAAGTTCGCGACCGTCATCGCGATACAGGTCTTCCAACACGGTTCGGAAGATGAAGCCCATCGGCATATGCGCGCGGCGATGGACGTGGTCGAATCCGGAGGGCTGTTCTGCTTTCGCGTCAACGCGTCCACGACTCAGTTGGAGCACTCGCACGACGTCATCGAAAAAAACGAGGCGGGCGGATACACGGTTGTCTACCACTCTGGCCCAAAGGCCAGGCTTCGTGTTCATTTCTTTGGTCAGTCCGAGATCGAGTCCCTTACTGCTCGTCTTGAGCCCGTCATCCCGCTGACTCGGCAGCGCACGCATCGCGAAGCGCCGCGGCGGGGCTATTGGGATCAATGGGAAGGCATCTGGCGCAGAAGCTAGAGCCGTGAGCGCACTCGATTGGGCGAGCGATGCTTCTATGTCTGTCAAGTGGCCAGTGGCGCTCCGTGTTCGAGGAGGCGGTAGAGGCTGCGGGCGAGGTAGCGCTTGAGGCAGCGGCTTGCTTCGCGTCGGGTCTTGCCTTCTTGCACGCGTCGTTCGATGTAGGCGATCGTGGCGGGGTGTGAGCGCTTGCGCGTGACGAGGATCATGTGCAGTGCGCGGTTGAGTTTGCGGTCGCCTGATCGGTCGAGCCGGTAGCGGACTGTCTGGCCGGAGGAGGCGGGGATCGGTGCTGCGCCGGCGAGCCTTGCGAATGCGGCCTCCGACTCGATCCGGCCGCGGTGTGACCACGACAGGACGAGCTGAGCTGCGGCGTGCGGACCGACGCCGGGCTGGTCGAGCAGTTGCGGTGCGAGCTTGCGGGTAAGCGTTTCGATCTCGCGGGCGAGCTCACGCTCTTCGGCGGTCAGCTGCAGCACCCGTCGGGCGATCGAGCGCAGCGCCAGCATGCTGCCGCGCAACTCTGGATCGCGTCGACCGTCGGGTCGGGTTGCTGCAAGCCGCTGCAAAAGCCGTGCACGCGTGAGCGGCCGCAGTTCGCTGCGCACCGGCTCCGGGGTTGTGATCAGCAGATCGCGCAGCTGGCAGAGCCCGGCACGCTTCGCGTTCACGGCTCCTTCTCGTGCGGCCACCAGGGCCTGCAAAGCCTGGCGTTCACCACCCGCCCGTGGCGTCGCCGGCCGCTGCCCAGCGAGGACGCTGCGAGCGGCACGGACAGCGTCGAGCGCGTCGTTCTTGCCGCCGGAGCGGCGCTCCCGGCGCAGCCTGCCGACCTCGAGCACCCGCTCACCCCGCTCGGTCAGGAAACGCGTGAGACCGGCACCGAACGAGCCTGTCCCCTCAACCGCGAACGCACGCCGGCATGGCGCGTGCCGGTCGACGAGCTTCAGCGCCTGTGCGTAGCCGTCGCTGTTAGCGACGACGTTCGTCTCGAAGACGACCGCGCCGCTTCGGACGTGCACGACCGCGACGGCGTGCGAGTCGCGGTGTGGATCGACACCGACGATGTAGTCCAGCTGATCTGCGAGCATCCGAACACCGACCTCCAGCCCAAGCGTTGGGGGACACGAACCGGTGCCGGTCTGGGGTGGAAACCGCTGGCGGCATAACTGTGACGGGTCACGCGCTCACAACGCGGACAGGCTTCTGATCAGGCCAGCAAGCGGGCGCCAGGCCGGTACCGGACTCTCTGATCGGACACATCACTGGAAAGACACCGCCCCAGCGGGTCATTCGAGAATCGAGTCACAACCAAAGAGCACCGACACCAACCTGACAAACGCCCCAGACGGGACAGCCACACACTCACAGTTCAGGAATGTGCCCCGAGCTGGCTCTACGACCGAGAACAAAGAAGAACAAAGGAGCATGGGCCAGAACGCAGACCAATAGGGCAGAACGCATGACCGTGCGTCTGAAGGGACGCGAGGCTCGAGAAACTCAGTGGCCCGCGAAGCCCTTTAGGTACCGCCTCGTCGTGGCGAGAAGTACATCCACCAGACCATGTCGAACAACTCGATCCGCGAGCGCTCCGGTTCCATCTCTTGAAGCCGCTCCCAGACGGTCCTGTTCTCCGAGCGTGTTACGTCCGCAGTGATCCAGTCGAGTGCCTCCTTAATGCGCGGCACCGCCTTCACTGTGTCGCCGAGCGCGGGCCTGCTCGGCCAGCGGGGGTTCATGTATGCGCCGAAGATCGCCATGTTGTCGAGGACGGGGATCAGGGCGGGCCGCTTCTTGTGCAACGTCTTGCTCGCGACAGACGCGCCGAGCCAAGGCCAGCTCGCCATCGTGCCGATGACCTCGGCAACGACCTGGCGTTCCTCGTCCGTGGTCTCCTCAAGTGCCTTGTCGGGTAGCGAACCGAGATCCAGCGTGGCTCCGCTCTTGCAGACGCTCGTCGCCGCTCTTGCTGCGACACGCGAGTTGATCAGCATCGTGACGGCGAGGTCCTTCAACAAGCAGGCGATCCCTGGGCGTCACCGGCTTGTACTCAAGGTAGAGCTGGCCCCAGTCCCTTTCCTTCTCGCGCCAGTCGCGGAGTAGATGCTCGACGCCCGCGATGCGCCGGTCGTATTCGCCTGCTCCGAACGTGAGATCCATCAGACCGCTGGGATGACGGGACTCATTGGGTGAGCCTACGCCCCCAGCCCGAACACGGCGAGTAGCTGGTAAGGCCAGAATCGCGTGGCCCAGTGTGCGGGCAGTCCCCAGAGGCGACGCGGGTCCGCAGGCATCCGGAGGAAGGAGGAGGCTCCGCCGCAGGTTTTCTTCGGCGACCACGGCTCGGTGGTCCCTGAGCAGCGGCTGGCACCGGCGTCGAGCCGGCTGTACGGTCGATACCGGAGCACGCATGGTCGAGACGCAGCCCACCGTGATCGGTCAGACCGGGGCCTGTCCCACCCTCACCGTGTGTCAGGCGGAGCTACGGATCAGTCGCCGCCGCGATTCCCTCGATGGGGATCAGCTCTGCTCTTTGTACCGCACGATCGTCAGGGTAATGCACCGCATAGGCCCGTGAGATCCCAGGGGCGACTGCCAGGAAGAACTCGGGGCGAAGCGCAAGCAGACCGCGGTACTTCTTCGCCGCGTTGGAAAGTCGCGGGGCGTTGCACCTGAGTTCCCACGTCTGCCTCTGAAGAGTGCTGATCTCCGCCAACATGCGGTCCAGTTCCTTCGAGGTCTTCTTCGCCTCGACCGCAAGCAAGGGCTGGTTCAAGGGTGAATAGACGAGGACGTCGAAGGCGTCGACGTCGAGAGCGATGTCGTAGCGCGGATAGTGGAAGTCACCGTGCAGGCTGGCGACCGCCGCGGCGTGGGTCAGCCACTCCCGCCACAAGATGACCTCGTTTACCGCATTGAGCGGCCTGTAGAGAAGCGGGTAGCAGTAGTAGCCAGCTCTCAGCCTCACGGGCCGACACTGACCGTCTCGCTCGAGCTCGAAGAGTCCCGCGTCAATGGCTCGGAAGAACCCCTGCGCCTCTCCCAGCGTGACCTCGACGGCTGATCGCGCGTATTCAGGCGGATCCTCTCCCGGCCTAGCCAGAGCCGGTAGCGATCGCAGGATGAGATCCTCAAGCCTTTGGATGGCGGGATCCGTCGAGGAAGCTGGGTATGTGTCTTCGTCGGGCATTCAGTCATTCTCGCCTTATTACTACGGTTTCCGAGGAAGGGACACCCGCCTGGGCCAGGCGACGTCTGGGAACGGGGAGACCGCCAGTGGTGTAGTTACAGCGTGCGCTCACGTTGGTGTCTCTCGATGGCGCTCTTGGTCGGGGTTGGCGCTGCCCTGCTGGCAGGGAGCGGATCCTCCGCCGCCGAGATCACAGACGAATGCGCGGCAGCGAGCGTCCGCGCCTCGGTCAGTCGCTTCGTCGGCGCCTACAACATCGGTGACTCGCCGCGACTCGACTCGCTATTCGCGCACGCGCCTGACTTCAAGTGGTACTCGGCTGGCCCTCCAGGCTTACGCATCCAAAGCGCGGCTTATCGGCGAGACACCCTCCTCAGCTACTTCCGTGCCCGCCATCGGCAAGACGACCGGCTGCGGCTGCTGTCATTCAAGTTCCAAGGTCACTCGAACGGCCTCGGCCACTTCCAATACAAGTTCGAACGTAGGGCACGCGACTATCGCGCCGGGAAGCCGTTCAAGGTCGTCGGGAAGGGCGCAGCGGTCTGCGCCGACAAAGAGGAGTTCATGGCCGACAAGGTGCGGTTCGTCGTGATGAGCCTCGGCAATCCAGAGCCGAGATAAGCCCTTTGTGACGACTAGAGCCGCCAACCGCTGCTCAGGGGACGGTAAGACTCGGCGGAGTGGTCTGTCTGGGGCCAATGCCAGCCTGGTTGCTGCCGTGCCGCGTGTGACTCGTCAGGTGACTGGCCGCCGTGTGCGTGCCTTGGGAATGATCTGTCGGCGTGTGTGCGGCGGCGCCGGTCTGGCGCCCGCTGCTGGCTTGATCAGGAGCTTGTCCGCCCTAGTGGGCGTGACTCATTACCGTCCTGCCGCCGCGGTTTCCCGCACTCAGACCGGCGCTACCGGACCCTACGAGCGAAGCCGGAGGATCAGTCGGATGCTTGCAGATGAGGTGGATTACGTGGTCGGCGTCGACACGCATCGCGACGAGCATGTGCTCGCTGTTGTTGTCGCACCGACGGGCGCGATCGTCGCGCAACGCTCGGTCCGCGCGCACGCACGCGGGTACGGGCAGGCGCTGCGCTTCGCCCAGGAGCAGGCCGGCGGTGCACGGGTCTGGGCGGTCGAGGGCGCTGGCCACTACGGTGCCGGGCTCGCCCGCTCTCTGGCCCGGCAGGGCGAGATTGTCTGCGAGATCGGTCGCGGCCCCCGGGACGAGCGCAGGCTGCGCGGCAAAGATGACTCGCTCGACGCGACCCGTGCGGCCCGCACGGCCTTGGCGAGCGAGACGCTCAGCTTGCCGCGGGCAGGGCAGCGACGGGAGGCGCTGCGGCTGCTGCTTCTAGCCCGTCGCAGCGCGGTCGACGTTCGCCGGGCGGCGCTCGTGCAGCTGCGCAGCGTGATCGTCACCGCGCCCGACGGATTGCGCGAGCAGCTCGGCGGGCTGCCTCCGGGGCGTCTCGTCCAGCGTTGCAGCGGCCTGCGCCGCTCGAGCTCACGCACACCCGACGAGCTCGCGACGGTCCTCGTGTTGCGCAGTCTCGCGCGGCGGATCGAGGCGGCAACGACGGAGGCCGCCGAACTGGAGCCGAGATCCTCGGCCACGTCCGGGCGCTCGCACCGCAGCTACTCGACGAGGCAGGCATCGGCCCGATCGTCGCCGCACAGCTGCTTGTCGCCTGGTCACACCACGGCCGTGTCCGCTCCGAGGCCGCCTTCGCACGCCTGGCCGGCGTCGCACCGATCCCCGCCTCGAGTGGAAAGACGATCCGGCATCGGCTCAGCCGCGGCGGCGACCGCCAACTCAACCGGGCGCTGCACACCGTGATCCTGCACCGCCGCCAGCACGACCCGGCGACCAAGGACTACAACGCACGGCGCGTCGCCGAAGGCAAGACCCAACGCGAAGCCGTCCGGCTGCTCAAGCGCTACCTCGCCCGCCACCTCTACCGCATCCTCGAACAGCAGACGTCGCCCATGACTTGACACGTCATAGGAGCATCAGTCCCGCACGCTGCGCCGTGTTCCGGAATGACGCCAGAACCGCGGTGCTGCTAGACCTCGATGATCTGCGTGTCAAACGCGAACGTGATGTTCAGCCCCTCTGCGTGCCTCCCACACGTGCGCTGAGCTAGACGTGCGCCAAGACGCGGTCGAGCGGCCGCGGGACGCGCTCGAGGTCGAGTGCCTCCACCAAGAGCACGGCGTACTTCTGCTTGCGGTTCCACATGAAGCCGTGCAGCTGCTCCTCGAGTGGCCGGGCGCGGTGCGCGGGCTGTTTCTGGTAGGTCCGGAACGCGCGCAGCTCGCCTTGTTCCGCGAGCACGCGCTCCAGCATCCGGTCCCACCGCCCGCGTCAGCTCGTCCTCGAGGTCGCGCGCGCAGGCGTAGAACCCGACGCGCTCGAGCTCGCCGCGGTCGTCGCACCCCAACGCGCGCAAGAAATGCCGCTCCTCCCCGACGTCATAGAGCCCCGCGAGTCGGAGATCACGGTACTGCCCGAGGAGGCGTGGCAGGTTTCCGTAGCCGCCCATCGGCACGATGGCGATGCCCTGGGCCTGGAGGTCGCGGCCACGGCGACGCGCAAGCGTCTCGACGGCGCGGCGGTCGCTCGTGCCCTCAACGAGCACCACTCCGCGCAGCTGCATAACTGCATCAGATCAGGTCGACGACGAGCGGCGGCGCTGCCCTGACCAAGCGTGCTCTCGCCCGAGGACCGTGACGCAGCCATCCTGCCCGGACGCGGGTCTTCGAGCGAGGCGAGGATGGATCGCGCGCTCATCGATCGTCAGGGCCTGCTCGTTGTGCCGGTAGCGTCGGCGTCTCGCCTTCACTTGTGTGCCGGGCGGCGATCTCAGCGGCCATCAGACTAACGTGACCTTGACACACCCTCGCTGTCGCGATCGAAAACGCGACCTCGTTCGCCGTCGACCCTGCCCGGCCCCCAAGACGCTGAACTACGAGGATGGTGCGGCTGGATCGTCCGGCGATCCCGTGGGGATCTCGGAGAAGTAGAGGTGTCGTGCGAAGTACCAGACGAACTGCGAGTTCGGCCTCCCGTCAGGCTCGTTCTGTCGGCTCGTTTCCTCCGCGAGCGCAAATACAAGCTCCCATCGCTCCCGATCCTCGGGTGTCTGAATATAAGAAGGAAGCGCGTAGTCCGGGATGGTTGGAAGCGGAGACCAGGGCTGTTCAGGCCGGCTCATGCTCGTCCTGGAGCTCGATGGTGTTGAAAGCCTGCGAGTCGTCCGAGTTGTGCCGCCGCTGGTGCGCGCGGAGTTCGAGGAGGCGACTGTGAAGTTGCTCGGCCAAGCGTTCGCCATCGGCAGGGGAGGCGTCGCTACTGCTTGAAGAGGGGCGCGATGGGCGTTCCCGGGCCGACCCGAAGTCGTCGGTCGGAGGGCCTGGAGGGGGCCTGCTGAACCGCGGCGCGCGAACCGGGTGGCCGGCGAGGATCCGCTCGACTTCTGCGGTCGCGGTTCCACGCCTTCGCGCTTGCTGTAAGGAACGTTCACGGGCCCATGCTCCTAGACCGGCCTCGTCGGAGCGGCCCGTGCGTTCGGCGTACAGCCCCGCCAGCTTCTCCTCGATCTGGGAGCGTTGCCAGATCGGACCGGATTTCAGCCGTGCCACCGGCCGGGCGATTCCTTCTCCATCGCGGCCGTTTCCTGTAAGCCAGCGCGCGAGTTGACCTTTCTCGATTCCCAGGACCAGGCTTGCCTCGTGGACGCCGAGGTACTCGTCGTCGCCCTCTCCACCCAGCGGCGGGCTCCCTGTCGCGCCCGGCCGCGTATCCAAGTCCGAAGAAGCGTTCGGAAAAACTCGAGTGCGCGCGTGGCTCGGCTCGAGCGCAGCGGCGAGTTGAGACGAGAAGGGGATCAGGCGAGCGATGTCGTTTGCTGCCCAACGCCTCCTGGCTCGCTCGACCAACGGCTCGAGGGCTCGGCTGAGCTTGGCCGGCGTGGGAGCAGCGAGGATCGTCGTGGCTGTAGAAGTAAGCGCCGCCATCAGAGGGGCTGAGGTTGGCACGATCTTGTATGCAGGCCCGAGAGCGCGGCTTGGGGGGACGTTGCGCCTGTTTGCATCTTCTTCGCGCAAGGCGATGTGGGCCGAGAACGCGGCAAGTGCCGGGACGGGAAGATCGGCGAGGTCCTCTCGCTCGGCAGCCCACAAGATTAAGGTGCAGAGCCAGCGTAGATCGTGGAAGTAGTCGCCAGCTGCGACAACGCTGCCGCCGATTTGGGCGTTCCCGGAGACGAGCGTTCGATCTATGCACCTCTGGACGTCGAGGAGCTTCTGCGCGTTTTCCAGTGGTTCATTCGTTGATCCGAGGAGGCTGTGGCCGCAATGTACGGGCGAGTGTCCAGGGCGGCTGCCCCCGCCAATCGGCTCGATCTTGGCTGCGCAGAATCCGGGCTGGGGCACACGAAGGCTTGAGCCTGCGAGGTTCGGCCGCCCAGGCATGCCGACCTGGGGACGACCATGGCACCGTGGGCATCTATCCAAGAGAAGCATTCGATGTGCTGTGCAAGCGAACGACCAGGGGAGTTTCCAAGCAAGAAGCCACGCTCCAGAGCCCTCGGCGAGGCAGCGAGGACAAAAATGCGACCCGTTCGAGTAGGCCCAAAGGTGAATGCCCCACCTCTCAAGCCGCCCACGCGACGGAAACTCGAAGGCGACTCCCTTGTAGTGGTCGAGCAACATTTGCGAGACGCGCTGGGGCACCAACCCTGTCGCGGCTTCGAAGGCGACGATCTGCTCCTGGGACAGCTGGAGGCCGTAGCCGCGCATCAGCTTTCGGTCCGTCACGCTCATATCTACGGCGCGGAGGAGGCTTGCGACCGGAACCTCGTGTTCGGCTGCGAGTCGCTCGACGTAGCTTGGGAATGACTCGCCATCGACCGGTCTGAGCCGTAAGGGCAGACGGCGCACGCCGTTCACCTCGCTCGGCCCCCTGCCCTCTTCTTCGGTCCTTGGACTGGTGTCCGTTGCGAGTGCACGTGAGTGCGTGTTCTGGTTCCTCGCCGCCGGCTTTCGACCTCGGCGTCGTAGCTGAGGGTGATCCCGTCGAGCAGCGTGGAGGTGATCTGCTCCTCGCCGTTTGCGATCGCGATCGCTGCGCCTTGGCGGATGAGGGCCATGAGCGATCCGATTTCGCCGTGCGTCCGATCAAAGAGGTAGCGCGGAAGGCCGTGCGAGAGCATGCCTTTCGATTGGTTGAGCAGCACGAGTTGTCGTTCAAGGCCCGCCAGAAGTTCGATCCAGTCTCTGGCTTGCTGCCCGGGTTCGATCCCGAACTTGTCGACGCGGAAGTAGGAGAAGCGGCTCCCTGTTTGCGAGAAGGCGCTCTTGTCCATACGGCCTTTGCCTTCACGCAGAAGCCCGCCTTGCTCGCAGTCGATCCCGGCGTAGACGAAAGTGGCTGGGATCACGCTGGCCAGGTATTTGAGGTGGTCGTTGACGGCCCGGTCGGACTGGTTGCTGAGTCGGAGGAAGTGGATGTCGTCGAAGAGGACGAGCGTTGTCTGGCAGCGGCGGAGGACGTTCTTCGCGTGGGTCGTTAGTTCAATCTGGGAGGATCCGGCGCGGCGCGGGTAGCCGAAGAAATCGAGGATCTGCCCGCTGAGCTGCTTGATCGTCGTCCCTGCGGCCAAGCTCAGATAGAGGACGGGCAGAAGTTCGTCGCCGGCCGCGGTCAATCCGCTCGGATAGCGTTTTCGCACGGTCAGTTCGTAGCGGCGGCCGAACTGGGTGAGGATTGTGCTTTTCCCGATGTTCGCTTCCCCGTCGATCACGGTTCCCGGGCGAGCGCCGGAGGGATGTTGGAAGTTGGCGTCGACTTGACGCTGCAGGGCCGCGTGGACGCGGGTCATCGCCGCGGCCGCGATCGGCCCGAGGGAGTTGTGATGGGCGTTGCGGGCGCGGTTGAATGCTGCCCGCGCCGGCGAGGTCATCGCCTTCCATTCGGCCGGCCCGGGCCGGGACGGCGGTTTGCTGGGTGCGGTGTCCACGAACTCGCGCCATCCCTCCTTAGTGGTCAGGTCGGGCGGGGAAGCTGGATGCCGAAGGTCAGTCATCAGCGGCGTCCTTGTCGAGGTCGTCGTTCGCGTCATAGATTCCGACTGGCTCGATCTCGTCGAGGTCGAAGTCGTCGATGGTGAAAAGATCACCCGAGCTCTCGGCGTCCTCGAGCTCGGGCAGCGCCGGCAGCTGGCCGCCCGCGGCCATGTCGCGCGCGATCGCCGAGTCGTGAACGCTGCGATTGATCGCGAGTCGCCGTTCGGCCCGGTTCGCGGGCTGGTTCTGTATGGCACGGTCGAGGAGGCCTCCGAGAACGCCTGCGAGTTCGTCGTGGTTCTTGGCGTTGGCGCCGCGCTGCTGGACGAGCTTTTTCGCGTAGCGGAGAGTCACGTCGCTGAAGGGACGGTCGGGGCCGGTCTGTCCGATCCAGTGGAGCGCGTGCCAGTCGTCGGAGTCCGGGTCGTGGAAGTAGACCCTGGAGAGGTCGCGCGGGTCGTACTTGATCGGCCAAGTGCCCCTGCGCGCCCCGTTGAATGGCGAGCTGGTATCGCGGTGGCCGTTCAGGGCCTCTCCGTCGTAGCGGAGACCGTTGAGGTCGATGCCGTAGTGCTGGATCGTCCGCCAGGATGTCGGCAGAAGGTCAAGGTAGAGCGTGCTGCTGGAGGGGAGGTGGACGAGACCCCAGCGGGCGATTCCCTCGTCATAGAGCTCGTTCGGGCTGAGCTGGAGCCTCGGTTGTCCCGGCAGCTGGAGCCCCTCGTGATGACGCACCTGCCAGTAGGTTGCGACCCACTCGGCGAAGAGCTCCTCAAGCTCGCCCAAGAAGAGGAACGCCTCCTCCTCAGGCTTCGCGCCCCGGGAGTGAACGTCCGGCCCTTTGTATCCGGGCAGCTTCTCGAGCAGCGTTTCGCGGATCGTCCGGAACATCCGCTCGATCTGCGGTTTGTCGGTTGGCCGATAGGGGCGGGCAAGCTGGACTGAAATGCCGAGCTTGGTGCAGGCGTCCTGAAACGTCTGCGAGAGAAAGATGCGACCGCGATCGACGACAACCGTCTCGGGGAGAAGAGCCGGAATGCCGGCACCGATCTCAGAGTCGCCGCCTTTCTCAATGACGATCGTTTCCGGGACCCCGAGGTAGCGCCGGTGGGCCGCTTCGGGCCAGCCGGGCCGCACTGGTTTGAAGGCGATGATGTCGTGCAGGATCAAGGCCGCGTCCACCCCTTTTGCGCTTTTGGGGGTGAACCTCCAGGCGACGATCGAGCGTGTGTAGAGGTCGAGCGCGATCGTCAGCTCGAGCGTTACCCATTGGCCCGAGGCGGGATCGACCGCGAAGACGTCGACCGGAGAGGAGTCGATCTGGACGTACTCGCCCGGCCGCGTCGCGAGAAGGTGACCGTACGGTGTCTCCGGGCGGTTCGCGATGCTGCGCCGCCTCTTCGCGGATCCGCGGAACGTTCCACGGCCCCTGGTCAGTTCGTTGAGCTTGCGATTGAAGGTGGACTCGGGTGGGCACGCCACAGCCCCAGGACCGTGCTCGCGAACAAGCTCGCGCTGCACCTGCCTTCGAATCTCGTTGTGAGAGACGTTCGACTTCTCCGTTCGCTCCTCGAGAACCCGTTCGATCACCTCTGTGACGCGGGGGTCAAGGTTGAGGCCCTGTGGAGGGCGGGCCTGGCGCTTGTCGACGACGCCCCAGAGCCCGTGCTCGCGGTAGCGGGCCAAGTCGCGATAGATCGTTCGGCGAGAGGAGCCCGACTCGTGGGCCTTCGCCATCACGCGCTGATCGAGGGTCGTTCTGGCAGGGTCGTATGCGGGCCGCGGCTCCTCGGCGCCGGCCCTCTCGCTGTTGCCGGAGCGGTAACCCGTCGCCGCTTCGTTCAGGTGGGCGGCGCGCTCTTCCGCCTTCTCGCGGATGTGCTTGGGAAGATCGCCGAGCAGGGTGCTCGTCGCCGGCGGATGCTCCTCGTGGTCGGCGTCGAGGAGCTTGAAGTCGAGGGCGGCGAGCAGTTCCTCGGTCACCACCAGCTGAACGGCTCCCGTCTCGGCACGGAGCCGCACGAATGCCCCCTTAAAGGCGGTGACGACGTGCGATTCACCCTCGCGGTAGACGCGCGAGCCGAGCGCGAGCTCCGACCTAGCCAGCTGACGCCCCCGCTCGAACCGCCGCAATCAGTGTCTGGTTGCTGAGCACGCCGGCCAGATCCATCTTCAGGCGCTGTTGCCAGAGGAGGTGAAGCATGACCGGACGGACAAGCGCGTCCGGGCCGACCTCGGCGGCGAGTAGTGATCCGATCGTCGTCTGCTTCGCGCATCCGGAGAGAACCGCGCAAGCAAAACGATCGAAGCCGGCAGGCTCGCGCCGGAAGCCCGACAACGCACGCAGGTTCGTCAAGAGCGTCGAGTTCAATTCCGTCTTGATCGCGTACTCCCAGCCCGCAGACCGGCAAGCCTCGGTCGTCAACTCGAACCCCAACTTCCGCGCGGGATCGTGGCGCCTGGCGGCTGGTGTGACGTCGATCACCCGGCCGCGCCCGCCCGCAAGGAGTGCGAAGTAATCGGGAACGTGGCCAAGCTGCCTCCCATTTCTTCCCCGCCTTCGCAGATGGAACGGCTGCGCCGCGACCGCTTCAACCTCGAGGTCGTAGTCGAGCAACATCAAGATGCTCAGTTCGAGACGACTCTCGTAGGCCACGAACCGGGCGGTGGTCGCGAACCAATAGAAGCCCGACATGTGCCTCTGCCGCCGATATGCGGGAAAGCCGCGGACGGGCTCGACCTGGTGGAACGGAATGTGCACCGCCTCTCGCAGCGGACGGCGAACCTCAGCCCCACCGCGCTCACGATACGAAATCTCGACCGCATCCAACTCGAGGCCAGTGACTAAGGACCTTCGGTCGGGACGAGTCACATCCCCTGAAGTTGGGGGATCGCGGTCCGCGCCGGGCATTCGCCCGACGCAGCCGCTTATCCCCTCCGCTTGGGTTATTTTCGTGTCGACAACTTCAACACCGGAACACCTTCGTGCTGGAACTGAGTAGCTCCCAGATTCTTCTCTTCTGATCTCAGAGCCGCGGATCGGCGAGACGACCTGAAATGCGACGTGTGCGGCGTCGACCAGCGGACGCGTCGCCCGCTTCCCCGACCCGTCAACGTGGGAGAGCTCAAACGCGGTATCGGCGAGGCCGAAGCGGCTGCGTGTCCGGCTCTGTCGTGATTGCGACAAAGCCGGTTTGCGCTCCCGACGACTGAGGTCGCGGGCCTCGGCCGACGTTCGCTGAAGCGTGGCGTCGACACCCACTTGGCTCTTGGCTCTTGTTCTTTCCATGAAACGCACTGTATACACAATTTAGTGCTTCTGCAGCGAACTCTTTAAGTCAACCTCTTTCGCCAGAACCACTGTGACCAGAACGCACAGAAAAAAAGCGCACAGCATCCGGTGCGGGGGGTTAGGATCAAGCAGACGATGCACAAAGTGCAGATGGAAAACCCGAGGCGGCGGCGAATGACCAATGAGGCGCGAGCCGAACTCGTCCATGCGATCGAGAGCGGTTTGATCGGCAACGCCACCGAGTACGCTGAGGCATTCGCTGCTCGGCACGACCTGAATCCTCAGAGCGTCCGTCCCGCGATCAGCCGGATCAGGAGGGAGCTCGGGCTGCTTGAGCGCCCGTCGAGCTATCGGCCCGCCCGGAGGCTGGCCACGAGTGGACCGACTGGGCAAAGGAACCGCGCTCCCGACTTCGAGACGCGCGCTCAGGCAAGCGACCAGGTGAACGCTATGACGTTGCTGGGCGTCGGCGATGTCACTGGCTCGCGGTTTACCCGGCTCGGAGCAGCCGCGCTCGTCCGCTACGACGCGGACGAGGACTTTCACCATGCCGTCGATCGGCAGCGCCCCGAAATCGAGGACCTCTACCGCCGACTGAAGGAACTCCGGGAGAGCATGAGCAACCTTCCTCCTGAAGAACTGGAGGAGCTCGTCCGCTTCACGGCCTCGATGTCGGTTCCAGTTGACTGAACGCTGGAAGTCCGGACGCGATGAGCAGGTCGACGCTGTAGAGCGTGAGCTCGGTCCGCACCCGGGCGAGGTCGCGAGCGAGGAAGCGGCGGTAACAGTCGCGTCCCGCTTGAACGTTCCCGACGGCTAGGGCAGGAGCGAGCCGGGAGTCACCTCCGGTAAGCTCGCACCAGAGCCAGGCCGCCGCAAAACGCCGCCGAGCACCGAGTTTGCCGGGATGCACGCCACTGCGCGCACAGAGCTCTCGCCAGTCGCCTTCATCGAGATCCGAGAAGCCGGCCAGCGCTTGCCGACGCGCCGCGAAGTCCACTCGTGTCGGAAGCGCCTCCAGCCAAGCGGCCGTGTCGTGCAATCGGGCCACGAACAGCTCGAAATTCCCGGCACGCGAGAGCCGACCGAAGAGCGCGCCCGCAAGCACCGCGCTCTGGGATGCTGGCAGGGCAAGCGACTTCGCGGCGCTGTCCCACGAGCACCCGTGGACGAGTTTGATCAGCGACATCGAGCAATAGCGGCGGACCGACTCCGGACGCGAGCCTGGGATCAGTCCGTCGAAGAACGGCGTATAGACCTCCTCCCAGATGAGCTGCGGAACGTGAGCCGCGGTGAACGAGTAGGCGCGAGCGGGCGAGGACTGCCGGTAACCGGCCACGCGCCCCGAGAAGGTCGCGGGCCGCCTGAGCTTCGCCTCGAAGGCGGCCCGAAGCTCGGGTGAGAACGCGAAGTCGATCGGAAGGCGCCGAGCGTGGCGGGGATTCCGTTCCTCCGCCCGCCTGACGAGCGGCTCGACCGCGTCAGCGAGGCCGTCGAGCGACGGGGCAGAGAGAGCGCGGACGGCAAAGGGCGCAATCGCCGCCATCAACGCGGCGTGTACCGGGACGCGGCCGTAGCAGCGGGTACGCGGACCGCCACGCCGGTCATGCCCCCCACCCCCGATCCTCGCCCGACCCTCGTCGTTCGCGGCGCGCTTAAGCGTCCAATCCTCGAAGGCTGCGACGACCGGCCCGGGAAGTACCGCCAGATCTTCCGGCTCGGCCGCGTAGAGAATCAGCGCGCAGAGCGACCTCGCCGCTGCCAAGAAATCGACGCTTGAGAGACTCGCGCCGCCGACGATAAACGGGCTCCCTCCGAGCGCGCGAGCGAGACGTTCCTGCGCCTCGAGCAGTCCCGGGCCGGAAGCTAGATCGACCGCCACGAGTTCGGACAATCGCTGCCCGCACGGTCGTGCAGCCCGCCCCGATAGAGCCAAACCAGCCGGCAGCGGATTCGGACAGTGGCCGGGTTCAGGAACCCGCGAAAGATAGGACGGCGCACTCCGGCGGTCTGATCGCCCAGGCCCGGTGCGGCCGCCGCAGGCCCGACAGGTATCGACCAACAGGCAGCCGTGGCGCAGGCAGGCAAACGACCACGGCAGCCTCCAAGCGAGCTGCCAGGCATCGCTCTCGGCCAGGCAAGCAGGACAAACGTGCGAGCCACTCAGGTACGCCCATTCGCCCTGCAGCGATTGCTTGAAGGCGACGGTCGCGTACGAGCCGAGCAGCATCTGCGCAACCCGTTCCGGAGCCAGCCAGGCCGAAAAGGCGAAGGCGCGCAGACGCTCCGGTGAGAGCGTGAGTCCGTACGGCCGCAGCGAGGATGCGTCACTGATGTCGAGCACACCTGTCGCCGACAGCATCACCGACAGAGGCGAACCCGACTCCGCCGCAAGACGGTCGCTGTAGCTCGCGAACGACTCGCCCTCCACCGGCGCAACCAAAAGAGGAAGCCGCCTCAAGCGACCCGCCGACACGGCGAACCCCGCGACGCTCGCAGCTAAGGCTTCCGTTCTCGTCGATCCCGGGCCGGAACCTGCTGGCCGTGATCCCTCAGAAGCTTCCCCCTCCGCGTCTCAGTCAAGGCGTCCCAATAGCCAGACCAGTACGACACCCGGAGGCAAGGAGCAACACGCTCTCGATTCCACTCCTCTATTTCCCACGCCTGGAGCCAGACCGTGAGAAGGCGAACGTCGAGATCGAGTTCGAGCAACTCGAGCGGCGACGGCTCAGCCTTCGCCACGATCACCGGCAGTCGGGCTAGCGGCTGTTGCTTGAGCTCCACGTTGTTGACTAATGCTGGCCACAAGGCCAGCGTAGCATGGTGCTGGTCAATAGGCCAGCAATCCCATCCGATCGACCACCGATACTCCTGGCATGTCGATGAAGCGGACGGCGCGTCCTTTCACTGAAGAACTCCCGGATTTGCTAAGCGAGCGCGGGCTCAGCCTTCGCGCGCTAGCGCGGATGGTGAGCATCGGTGACGACCACCTTTCCCGCGTGCTTCGGGGGGATCGCGATAAGCGGCCGGCAGGCGAACTGACACGCCGTGTTGCGGTCGCACTTGGCCTGCCCGAGGACTACTTTCCGGAGGCGCGCCTGGCCTTCATCATGGAGCACCTCGGAAACCATCCGAAGCTTGTGGACAAGGTGTATGCCCAACTACTCAGGGAGAAGGCACGGTCGTGCGGCCACAGCGGCAAACTGAATGAAATTTGATGAACGTTTTTCCGGGCGGCGAGCGATTCCGCTACGGCGTCGGAGTGACTGTCATCCAGCAGATCAGGCGCACGTCATCGCGCTGAATGACAGGGAGAGGTTCGGCGGGCTCGGGTGGCTCGAGTCCTGCCTCGGCGACGAACACGGCGAGCTCATTGATCCGCTCAGATGTTGAGTTCACTGATCGGACGATCTCACAGGCCCCGATCATCCGCGGGTTCGCAAGTTGACCCGGGAGCACCTCGCCCATCCCGGTCGCCGCGTTTGCGTAGGCGACCTTGCGTTGGTGGCGCTCCTCAAGCCGCAGCAACCGTTCGAGGTTTTTCGGCCGGGAAGAAGCAGGCGATGTTGATGAAGCGGTAGTGGGAGCCGATGCGGTCGATGCGACCGTGGCGCTGGACGAGACGCATCAGGTTCCAGGGCAGGTCGACGTTGCCGACCGGCGACCAGGACGGGATGGGGTGCTTGCGGTTCTTCGCAATGTTCGATCCGGATACGCGTCGTGGAGGGCGCCCACGACGGCCGGTTCGAGGTGCTTGACCTCGCGCAGCTCCGACGCGTTGTCCAGTGTCTTGGTAACCGCTTGAAGGCGCGCCCCCACGTCGGCCACCACGATGCCCACGGGATGCAAGCGCGTCACGCGGCCTTCTCGACGAAGCGGCAGAGCGCATTAGCAAGGCGCATCTGCGGGATCGTGTGTGCGTTGACCTCGAGAAGTCGGGGGGAGCAGACGAGATAGGCAAGGCAGCGCGCACGCGAGATCGCAACGTTGAGCCGGTTGCGAGAGAGCAGGAACTCGAGCCCGCGTGGGATATCGTCGCCGCTCGAACTGGCCATCGAGTAGAGCACCACGTCGGCTCCCTGGCCCTGGAACTTGTCCACGGTGCCGACGCGAACACGGTCGGCGAGCGTCTCTCGCAGCAGGTTGACCTGCGCGTTGTAGGGCGAGACGACGACGATCTCGTCCGGTTGTTGGGTCTGCATCGGTTCCTCCTGTTCAGGCCGCGAACGGCGCGGGATCAGCGACGGTGATGAAGCGCTCCGGCTCCTCGAAGATCGCGAGGCCGACATGGGTCGCGAGTCCGGCGCCGAGCCAGAGCGCGGCGACCTCCTCGCGGCTGACAGCCTCGTGACGGAGACGCAGCTCGACGACGTCCGCGAGCAGCTTCGGAATCGACGCCGTTTCGATCTGCTCGACCCGGCTCCGCGACGCCATTCTTCGACTCGGCAGCGTCGAGCCGGCGGACGTGCGAAAACCGCAACTGGAGGAGTGTCATGAAAAGTGAAGAGACCGTCTCGCTGCTCGCACGCGCGAACCCCGTCCGTGAGAGAGAGCTGCCGGACGCGTCGAGTGCTGAGGCCGATGCGCTGAAGGAGCGGATCCTCGGAGCAGCAGCCGGCCTGGACGCCGACGCGCAGCAGGAAACCGTCCGCCGACGTCCCCGTCGCAGACGGATTCTCGTCGCGACCGCAGCAGTCGCTGCGTTCGCGGCCGTAGTGACGCTGCCGCGGGCGCTGCCAGAGCGGCACCTTGGTGCGTCGCCCGCAGCAGCAGCGGTTCTCGAACGGGCAGCCGTCGCCTCGACCGCGTACAGCGGGTCGCCGGAGGGCCGGTACGCCTACACGAAGGCGACGACGCTCTATGCGGGGATCAGCGCCGACAACCCGCCGTTCACGCTTCTCTTTCCGAGTGTGCGAGAGACGTGGGTCGCCGCTGATGGTTCAGGGCGGGTTGTCGAGACGCGCGGCGAGCCGATCTTCCCTGGGCCGCGCGATCGTCGCCGCTGGCAGGAGGCAGGAGCGCAGCGGCCGCCTCGCACGGAGATCGACAAGCTCGTTCCCGCTCGGCAAGCCGTCCCGCGGAGCGTGCTCTCGGCCGATCCGAAGGATCTGACGCTCGACCAGCTTGACGTGTTCATGAACTCTGTCCCGCAACTTCCTACGGACCCCGACCGCCTCGAGCGGATCGTCCGCGCCTACTCCGAGAAGAAGGACACGCCCGTCGAGGCGCAGATGTTCAACCAGGTCAGCAGCCTCGTCCACAGTCCGGCGGCATCGGCCGAGCTGCGGGCGGCCGCCTACCGCGTACTCGCGCGTATCGAGGGCGTCGAGCTCGAAGGTGAACGGCGTGACGCGCTCGGCCGGCTCGGCACGGCGATCAGCGCACCCGCCGGCTACGGGGGCCGGGACGCCGCGTTCAACCAGAACGAGCGGAGACGCCTGATTATCGAGCCGTCCACCGGCAACGTCCTCGCCGAGGAGACAGTGCTGGTGCAGCGGGTCGAGTGGATCGACGGCAGCCCCGGCGACGTCACCGGCTCAATCGTGATTCTCGAACAGGGTTGGCGCGACTCGCTCGACGAGCTGCCCTGATCGAGACGTGGAGGCGCGCCTCGCAACGTCTCCGCGCCGTACGGCAGGAGGAGCGGAGCGACTGACGTTCGGCCCGCCTTAAGCGCACGGACCTTCCGGGGGGGCGTCATCCGTATGAGGAGGGTGAGCGTCCGCGCTGTCGGCTTCTGCCTGCTCCTGCTCGTCATGCCGGTGGGCGATGGCGCGAGCGCGTCCTTCGCGGATCCGCGCCGAGCGGGAAGCGCGGGGATGACCGTCGAGCTGCCGGCGGGTTGGCACACGGTGATGCCGACCGGTGGGAACATCATTGATCCGCTCACGCGCATCGTCGTCTCCTCGAGCCCGGTTCGGGCCAGGCCGGTTGTATGTCAGGTCGCTCGCTACGCACCTGCCGCGACCGGAGTCTCGCTTGTTGTCGTCGAGTGGCAGCGAAGCGATGGTCAGCGAGGAGGGAGACCGCCGTGGTTCACAAGGCGCAGCCTGCCGCTGCAGCCGGCGCCGGCGCTCGAGTGCCACGACGGACCCGGCGGCAGCGTCCACTTCAACGATCGCGGCCGGATCGTCGGTGCGTACGTGTTGCTCGGGAAGGACGCGCCGTCCGATTTGGCGGACCAAGCGCGGCGCGTGCTGGAGACGCTCGTGGTCGAGCGTCGACGGGCAGACAGTGCCGAGCTTGTCCCGCTCGCTCCTGCGACGCTCCGGCACTGCCGGAAGGCGCTCTCGTTACGCGCCGCCTGCCCAAGCCTCGTTCCGCGCGTCCGCGCGCCGTACCTGCATCACCTCGCCGACGAACTCCTCGGCCCCGGCACAAGCGACAAGCTCGCGGTATTCGGTCTCGAGCGGGGAGGCGAGTACCGGGATCGCCCCGAGCGGAACCGGCCGCCCCGGATGGGACATCTGGTCGTCGCCGCGGGCGCGCTCGAGAAGATGACGTGGCGCGCGTTCGCACCCACACGACCGACGCGTCTCCGCAACGGACTCATGCGGCTCGAACGGACGAAGACGCTCGGGCTCGGGCGCATGCGCTGGTCTGGCCGCGACGGCGGACTTTTCCTCCACGCGTCCTACCCGAACGGCGGCTTTCTCGGAAACCACCTGTCGTTCCGCTGGCGCGAAGTTGGCCGCGATTACCTGCTCTCCTTGCATGCGTGGGAGCCGCTGCTCGGGACGGCGTCGACGTTGGAGGCGATCGTCGCGTCGCTGCCGAGACCCGATCGTCGGCTTGCGGCCTTCGGCCGCCCGCCTCGGTTCGAGCGACTGCCCGAGGGCTGGCGCGAGTTCGGGTCGTTCAGCTCCCGCTGGAACGGCGGACGGAACGCGTTGGTGAGCGCGACGAGCTGGGGATACAGGGAGGATCCCCTCGGTCCGGTCAGGCACATTCCCGCGGACGGCGTCCTCGTCTCTGTCAGCCTGCTCCGTCGCGACGGCTTCCCGCATGTCGCCGGCTATCCGTACCTGCGCAGCCTTCCGCTGCAACTAGACGATGCCGTCGTCGCGTCCGAGGAAGGCGCGCCACAGGTCGAGCAGCATCGGCTGCTCTACCGGTACGGCAGACAGTACGACCTCGACGTGCGCGTGAACTTCGGTCGCAAGAACCCGAGCGAGGAGATGTTGCGAAGTGCTCAGGCCGCGCTGGACGCGCTCCGACTGCCGAAGTGGGTTAGGGCGGATTCGTGAGCTCGAGGGCTGCGCTCGTCAGCCTTTGCGCGCTCTGGCAGTCGCGCTTACAGGCGGGTTGCTTCCGGCGGCGTCCGCCGCGAGAATCGAGGTCAGCTGGCGCCTGCTGCCTGCGGCGCCCCTCGCCGCTCGAAGCGGACACAGCGCCACCTGGACCGGACGCGAGATGGTCGTCTTCGGCGGCGCCGGCAAGGACGGAGAGTTCGCTGATGGCGCCGCTTACAGCCCCGCGACGGGCACGTGGCGGAGGATCCGGCGCGCGCCGCTCGTTCCGCGCGAAGGACACGTGGCCGTCTGGACCGGGCGCGAGTTGCTCGTCTGGGGTGGGGGCGCAGAAGGGATGCTGCGCACCTTCGCTGACGGCGCCGCCTATGAGCCGCACAAGAACCGCTGGCGCAGGCTCGCGCGCTCGCCGCTCTCCGCACGCTTCGGCCACAGCGGTGTCTGGACCGGCAAGGAGCTGGTCATCTTCGGCGGCTTCACGTCCGCCGACGAGTCGGGCGAGGCGGCCGCTTACGATCCTCGGCGCGACAGCTGGCGGACGCTCGCGGGCTGGAGAGGGAGGCACGGGCACGCGGCCGTCTGGACAGGCCGGGAGATGGTGGTCTGGGGCGGCGACGGTCCCCAGGAGCATGAACGGGACGGCGCCGCCTACGATCCGCGGCGCGACCGTTGGCGGCCCCTGCCGCTCTCACCGCTGGAAGGACGCGTCCAGCACTCCGCCGTGTGGACGGGGACTGAGTTGCTGGTCGTGGGCGGCGCGAGTAACCTCCGGCTTCGGGTCGAGAGCGCCGCCTTCCAGCCGCAAACGAACCGCTGGAGACATCTGCCGGATTCTCCCGCTGGCTGGCCGTCAGCTCATCGCGCGGTCTGGACGGGCAGTCGGCTGATCGTGTGGGGCGGCGCGAGCGGTGGGGGAAGCTACGAACCGACCATGAACCGCTGGGAGACGTTGCCAGCCGTGCCCTTGCGCGCACGAATCGAGCACACGGCGGTTTGGACGGGCCGGGCGATGCTCGTCTGGGGTGGCGAGTCATGCCCCGATGCCTGTTTCGACGGCGACGGAGCGGCCTTCGTGGTGGGGTAGCGGCTGCGGTCGCCTGTTACCTTTGCCGCCGCCACGCGAGAAAGAGACAGTGGACGATCCGGTCGCCAGTGCGTTCCGACGCCATTACGAGCAGGTCTACCGGTTTTTGCGCCGGCGGACTGAGAGCGACGAGATCGCGGAGGATCTGGCGCAGGCGGTGTTCGCGGACGCCGCCGCGCGGTTGCGCCACCTGGAGTCGGACGGGCCGCCCGTGCTCGCCTGGCTCTACACCGTTGCGCAGCGGCGGCTAGTCGACAATGTTCGCCAGGCTGCGCGCGGGCCGGGCCGAATCGCGACCTTGGACGAGGCGAGGGCGCACTCGGTCGAACCAGCGTTGGAGTACGGCGACCAGCTGGCGGGGTCGATTGCCGCAGCGCTGGGCTGCCTGCCGGTCGGCCAGCGGCAGGTGGTCGTGTTGAAGCTGCTGGAAGGCAGGCCGTTCGCTGAGATCGCGGCGCGGCTGGGTGTGACGGAGGCGGCGTGCAAGATGCGCTTCTCGCGTGGGCTCGAAGCGCTGCGGACGGAGTTGTCGCGGCAGGGGGTGGGGCCGCAATGAGCGCACCCGCGAAGGTCTTGATTGACCACGAGGTGGTCGAGCTGCTCGCGGACGAGCCCGAACTGCTCGCGATCGCGGACGCGGTCGCTGCCACTCAGCCGCGTCCGCCGGGTCGGCGGTTGCGGCCGCGGCTCGTCGGGCTGGCGGCTGCGCTGGCCGTCGTCGCGGTGGCGGTGACGCTAGTCCCGGAGCAGGGTCGCGAGCATCCGTTCTTGAACGACGCGTTGGCGGCGATCGGCCGGCAGCCGGTGGTTCACGTGCGGATCGAGGCGCGCTTGCCGCAGAACGATGTCGTGGAGCTCGCGACCGGACGGACGCAGCCGCAGAGGGTGTCGATCGAGTACTGGTTCGACGAGCCGCAAGGACGCCTGCGGACGGTGGTGCGCCGCGGCGGCGTCGTCCTCGACGAGTTCCTCGAGACACGAGCTGGAATCGTGTCGGGCGGCGGCCCGGTGCAGACAACCGGGGGAACCAGGCCGGCGCTGGATCCTGCGCTGGCGGGGTTCGTGACGGGCTACCGCCACGCCTTGAAGACAGACGAGACGAGAGAGGTCGCGAGAGGGACTCTCCGCGGTCGAGCTGTCGTGTGGCTTCAGTTCGCGGCGGACACGACGCGGCAGCGGGTCGCCGTCGACGCCGAGAGCTTCACCCCACTGCAGTTCGCGTACCTGGACAGGCAGGGTCGGCCGACGACGCCTGCATGGGACGTGCGCGTTATCGAGACCGTCGCGCGGGTCGAGGCGAACTTTGCGGTGCCGATGCCGCGCGCGCCGCGGCCGTTCCGGGGCGACGTCCGCGAGTCGCCGCCGGTCTCGTCAGCGCAGGTTCCTCAGCTCGTGCGCTGGCCGGCGCTTTGGCTTGGTGAGAGCTGGCGCGGGCTTCGGCTCACTTCGCTCGAGCTACAGACGCTAACGCGCGGTTACGCGCCCGGCAGCGGGAGGTCGAGCACGCGCGGCGTTGGCCTGAATCTGCGCTACGGCGCTGATGGGGAGGCTGGCTTCCTCGCAATCTCGCAGGCGCCGGTGCCGGAGCCGGCGTATGCCTTCGCGGAAGGTGCTCTGACCTTCAGCCGTAACCCGATTCCCCGAGCTGGATACGTCGAACTAGTGGGACTCGGCGGCTCGCCGGGCGATCGAATCAGAGCGATGGGTCAGCTCCGTCAGCAAGGTGTCTTCCTGACGATCTGGGCCTCAAGCCGCGAGCTCTGCCTGGCCGCCGCGCGGGCGCTGACGAGGATCCCGACATGAGGAGGGGATTGATGAAGGTTGGTTTCTGGGCGGCGCTTGCCGGACTTGCGATCATGCTCGCCGCGTCCGGCTCGGGCGGAACGGCGGAGCCGATGGCACCCGCGTATGGAGTGTCCGGCTCGATCGCCGGCACACAGAGGCTCGTCCGAGTCGACCCAGTGACGCTGAAGCCGGTAGGCGACGGGCTCCCGATCTCCAGGGACTGGGGTTTCGGCGGTCGTTCGCCCGACGGTCGTTCGGCAGTCTTCTTCGACTATCGCCGGCCGTCGCTGCGAGTGGTCGATCTCGAGGGCTTGAAGAATCGGGGCGACATCGCTCTCGCTCCGGTCGGCTGGCGTGCGCGCGCGGCCGCCTGGCTTACCGCCGACCGGGTTGCGGTCGTCATCCAGAAGATGCGCGGCTCCTACTCACAGATAGTCGACCGGCGCGAGGTGGTCATCGTCGATCCGTTCGCGCGACGCGTGCTTTCCCGGCAGCAGATCGCGGTGGCGACGGCGCTGACGGCGTCGGTGAGTGGTGGCGACAAGCTCGTCCTGTTGCTGGGGCGGGGCAACGCGCGCATCCGCACGGTGCAGGTCGTTGTCATCAACTCCTCCGGTGCTATGCGAACGGGCAAAGTAGATCTCGGCGCCGTGCAAGGGCTCCGTCTGCCCTCGCTCGCTGTTGAGCCGTCGGGCCGCCGAGCGTTTGTGGTCGCAGCCGGAGCGCCGGTGTTCGAGATCGACCTCGACACGCTCAAGGCGACTCCCCATGTGCTCAGCGGAGCAGGCACGGTGCTCGGCGACGCCCCGCGCGGGTCGCGGCTGGCGGTGCTGCTCGAGGGCAGCACGCTTGCGGTTACCGGCCACAACGAGCAGCGTGAAAACGGCGTCGACATCGCCGCTCCCGCCGGCCTCGCACTCGTCGACACCTCGACCTGGGAGGCACGGCTCGTCGACCGGGAGGTGAGCGGTGTCAGCGTGAGCGGGGACACCCTCGTCGGCTACAGCTTCCGCATCGAGCGCGTCCAGCGGGACGGCCGGCTCGCCCAGAAGGTGGTAGGCATCGGCCTCCGGGCCTACGCAGCCGACGGGACGCGCCGCTGGAAGCGGTTCGCCAACCAGCCGCTGACCGCGCAGGCGTTCCGGCAGTCCGCACTCGTCTACAGGCAGGCGTCGCCCCCGCTCGTGAGAACCGAATCGTTCGTCGTCGGCCTCGCCGACGGCCGTCGGATCAGGGCGAACTCGGGGGCGCAACAGAACGTCTGGCTGCTTCCGGACGTGCCGGACGCGCGACCTGTTCGCGCGCCCGCGGCGGCCGCCGCCGCCGAGGCGATCGAGGTCGACGGAGAGGGCGACGGCTTCCAGGCGACGGTTCGAGATGACGTCACCCGCGTCGTCGCGACCTTGGTCGACGGCTCCGAGCGCGAGCTCGCGATCGAGAACGGCGCCGTCGCGTACGAGCCGGCCACGCCCGATGAGGGCGCCCATGCCGTGCAGGCGTTCGCGGGCGATCAGCTGCTCGCGTCGATCTCGATCCCGGTCGCGTGCGGCGGCAGCGCCGGTCCCTGCGGCGTCGCCGCGCCCGCGCGTGGCGGGGCGTTCGCGATCCTCCGCTCGGCCGGCGGCACCCGACTGGCTGAGGTCGACCCGAGCACGCTCGCGCCGGTGCCGGGACGATCAGTTGCGATCGACAAGTCGACGAGCGCCTCCCGGCTCTCCGCCGACGGCGGCCGCGCCGCCGTCGGCAGCTACGAGAACGCGACCGTTCGCGTCTTCGACACGACGAGCCTCGAGCGCGCCGAGTTCGTCGCGCCGCTTGTCCCCGGCAATGCCGGCGTGCGCGCGCTCGAGTGGCTCGCGCCGGACAGGCTCGTTGCGATCGTGCAGAAGTACAAGCGCCAAGACCGCCGCGCCGTCTCCGCACGCGAGCTCGTCGTGCTCGACACGGACGCACGGCGCGTCGCTCGCCGGACAGAGCTGCCGATCGGACGCGCGATCGTGGACGTCCAGGCGAGTGGCGGCAGGCTCGTCGCCGTCCTGCGCTCGTCGAACCACCGCGGCACCGGTATCACGGTCGTCGTCGCAGACGCCGACGGGCGTGTGAGGAGTCGCGAGATCAGGTTGCGACAGAGCGACGGAGTGCTGCCGGAGACACGGCTCACACTCGAGCGGGGCGGCAAGCGCGCGTTCTTGTTCGCCTGGCAGCAGAGCGGCGAGGCCGGACCGCAGCCGCTCCGAGTGATCGACCTCACTCAACTCACCGTCAAGCAGCACGCCGTTGCGCTGTTCGAGGGCAGGTTCCACCTGCCGTCCGGGTTCATGGCGAGGGCGGAGGCGTTCGGCGCCCACGGAGTGCTGATCAGCGGCGCCTACGTTCCGTTGTTCCGGAACGGAAAGCACGTGCCGGCGGCAGGCACCTTCCTCCTCGACACACGCACCTTCCGGATCCGCCAGCTCGACGCGCGCGCGAGTGCTTTCGTAGTCGCCGGCGACCGTGCGTACACGTTCGGCTCGTCGGCGCTCCGGCTCTCGGCGCCGCCGCGCGGGATCGGCATCGCCGCATACAACTCGGACGGCAACCCGCTCTACCACCTGTTCGGCACGCGTGTGTTCACGCAGTTCGTCGTCGCCGGCGGATACGGGCACGTCCTCCGCCACGACCAGCCCAATGGACTCGCGTTCGAGCTTGGGAGCGGGCGGTCGCTCGGCCCGCGCCCGCGACCCGAAACGGAGATCGAGGTGCTGGCACCGGCGGACTCAGTTCGCCGATCGGCTTCATCGGCAACCCAGAGCAAGGATCCCAGCACCGCTCGGAGTCCCAGCGCGCAGGCAGCTCGAGTTCGCGGCTACACGGTCAGCAACCGTGGACGGGAAGTGAAGCCACGCCAGAGCCGCGGCAGGCTCTTCGATGAGCACCCCTACAAGCTGTTCCTGCTCGGGACGATCGGCGAGACCGCGTTCTACCGTGTCCAGGTGACGCCCCGCTACACCTGCTGGGGGCAAGGCAAGGCTGAGCGCATCGGCGAGATCGGCACTCTCGGCTGCCCGAATGTCGTCGGTGCCTATCCGTTCCAGAGCGACAACAAGGAATCGCGTGGCAATCCGGCTGGCGGTGAGATCGAGTACGTGCGTATCGACGGGATCGTCGTCGACCAGGCCGCGACGGTGGCACTCGTCGATGAGCAGCAAGGCCGCGTGGCGACGGCTTCCGTGCAGGCGAACCTGTACTCGTTCCCGCCGCCGTACCCGCGCGGCTCCCTGCGGGTCGTCGCCCTCGACAAGGACGGCAAGGAGCTGAAGCCGCATCCGGAGTGGGGCGAGCGGCAGACACCGCCGCCGAATCTCTTCGGGCCGCGCGCGACCCGAGTGGAGCGACCCCGGTTGACTCCGCCCGTGCAGCAGGGTGCCGCACTTGGGGTCAAGGCTCAGGCCGGTCGCAACGGCGTTGTGGTCTTCGATGGGAAGACGATCGAACCGCGAGCTCGGAAGCTCCTGTCCGGGCGCAGGATCGGCGTGAACTGCTTCGTCTTGAGCGCCAACCACCGGCAGACGCGATCAGCTGGAATCACGACCGCCTGGCAGCCTGCGCTGGCGTTCAAGCTCTTCGGGATCAAGGCTCCCGTCGACGGCTGCGAGATGCAAGGCAGCTACGGACATCGCTGGCGCGATCAGTACGGCACCCACAGCGCCATCGAGATCCCGTTCAACGACCGCGCCCGGCGTTACTTCGCGAACCGTGCCGCCGCGCGAGACCTCGCCCTGTTCGTCCGGTCGCGCAAGACCCAGCAGATCAGGAGGAAGACGGGTGGCGAGCTGGTCACAGCGCTGCGGGACGCCTACGGAGACCAGGTTCGCGTCCTCGACTCGGAGCGCGCCGAGGCGCCGGCCGGTGTGGTCGCCGTCTGGGCCAGTGGCAACCGGACAGTCTTCAGCGAACGCAGCAGCGTCGGTGTCCGCTTCTTCGTCGAGCTCACGAACGGGAAGATCACGAAGGAGAGCGTGAGGGGCCTTGCGTTCGTCTTCTAGGCGACTCGTCGCAGTCATCGCCGTCTCCTGTGCGGCCTTGCTCGGCTCAAGCGTCCTCGGCACCGGACATGCAGGCGCCGGGGAGGACGAGCTGCGAGCGTTCGCACGGGACAAACGGGCAACCGATGTCCTGAGCGGCTCGTTCGCCACGCACCTCCGGATCATCGACAGCCGGCGCATCGCCGTCTACCAGGATCGCCGCGGTCGCAGGGCCACGCTCTACGTCGCCAAGTCCCGAACCCAGCTCCGCGTCGTGCTCGTGAACGCGAGTTCGGCAGGTGCCGTCGGAGGCTCGGGCGGCGGCTGCTCGCCGAAAGCGTCGTTCTTCCAGAGCCGTCACGTTTCTGCCAGTTCCGGTCGGCTCTTCTCGGGCGTCGTCGCGAACGAAGTCGCGCGCGTGGTCATCGTCGGCTCGCGAGGTGTGCGCCACCCGGTCAAGGTCACCGCCGACGGCGGCTTCATCTACGACTGCCGCGCCTACAACGGCTGTGCAGGGCTGATCGACTGCGTCGAGGCATACGCAGGCAACGGCGACTTCCTCTCCGGCCAAGCGTGGGGGCCGGGCGGGTGCAGACGCCCGTGAAGAGTTGTCGCCTAGCTGTGGCCGTCGCGTTCGCGGCGCTCAGCGCACCGCTGATAGCGCTCGCAGCCGAACCCACGGCGCACCCGACCGCAGCGTCGTGTGATGCGCGTCCTGTCGTCGATCGATTCATCGGCGCGTTCAATCGCGGCGACCTGGGTGAGCTGGACAGCCTCTTCGCACAAGAAACAGACGGTTGGGGCTGGTACGCGGTCGGCGACCGCGCGGGACGGAGGTCGCTCGCAGAAGCGAAGAACCGGCTCAACCTGACCGCATACTTCAACGAGCGTAACCGCAGGCACGAGAGCCTGCGGATCGTGGACTTCAACGCGCCGACGACCTGGCGGAGGGGCGCCCGGTCCGCCGGCTCGGGAAGGACGCGTGATCTGTGAGGCCGCCACCCTCGGCGTCTGGAGCCTCGGCGGCCGCCCCCGCCCAGCCTGGTTCGGACGCTGTCCCGCCGGTGCCTTGCCGCTCAGCAAGCAGCAACTCCCTGCGGCACGAGCGCCGGTGATGTGGTTCGTGCGTAACCTGCTCACAGAGCTCGGGCCGGAGCTGGACATCCGCGGCGCCCGCGCGGTCCGTGCTGAGCTTGCGACCCAGACGGTGCGGGGCGGCTACGCGAAGATCAAGTGCGGCGCGACCACCCAGCGCCGGACGGCGGTTGTATTCGTCCAGCTGCCTGCGATGGCCCCGAGCGCCAGCATGTCCAGCGCCGTCTTCTACACCTCGCGCACCGCACGCGGCTGGGTTGTCTGGTTCCAGATCCACTAGCGCGGGCTCGACTGCTCCTCCGCGTCTAAACAAGACGATGCGTCCGGGACTCAATAGACAGTGAAGGGAGCCCGCGTCCGCGACCTCGAGGAGGTCTACCGCTTGCACTACCCGCAGTTCCTGAGAGTCGCGACCGCGATCGGCGGGAACGAGGACGTCGGGCACGAAGCGGTGCAGGAGGGGTTCGCGGACGTCCTCCGACACCGGCGATCCTTCCGTGGGGAGGGGCCGCTCGAGGGCTGGGTCTGGCGAGCTGTTGTGAACGCTGCGCACCGGGCACATTCGAAGCGCCTCATGCTCGTGCCGTTCCCTGAGCTCGAGCCCGCTGAGAACCGTGAACCGTCCGACCACAGCCACATCCGTCCGTGGCTGACAGCGTTGCCGGAACGGCAGCGCTTGGCCGTCTTCCTCCGCTACTACGCGGATCTCGATTACCGAACGATCGCATCTGTGCTCGAGATCGAGGTGGGGACTGTCTCAGCGACTCTGAGTGCGGCGCTCACGTCGCTGCGACGGTCGCTGGCAAGGGCGGCGCAGTGATGGACGTCGAGCCACTGGTCCGCGAGGAGCTCGAGCAGCTCGTCCCCGCGGTGTCGGCCGGACGCGCCGACTGGCGTGATGTTCGGCGACGCGCCGGAAGTCCGAACGGCCGGCGCCGCGCGATCGTGGCGGTGCTCGTCGCCGCCGTGGGCGCCGGGGCCGTTGCGGTGAGTCCGCTCGGTGGCGCGATCTCGAACACGCTGGGCGGTTTCTCGGATTGGCTTACCGGCACTCCGGGCGCGGATGTCTCGCCTTCGAAGCAGAGAGCGTTCGAGCATGCGACGCCCTTCGCCGGAGACCCGCGGCTGCGGGAGCTCCTGAAGGTCGACCTGGACGGACGGCAGTTCTTCCTCTATGGCTTCGAGACCCGGCAGGTCGTCTGTCTTCGGATCGCGGTGAGATCGCTCGAAGGTGCCGGCCCGCAAGCTGCGTGCGTGTCGCGCGTAGACCTGCGGCGATCGGACGACCTCGTGCTTCCCGTAAAGGCGAACCTCAGCGTCGGCCACGTCGGGACGCTTCCGCGCGCAGTCGGCGATCCGCCGACGGTTCCGAAGTACCTGCTGACCTTCGGCGTCGCAGCCGCCGAGGTCATGAAGGTCGCGGTGGAGACGGATCGCGGCGCCACGCCAGCAGTCGTCGGAAACGGCGCGTTCCTGCATGTGGTTTCCCCCGGCCGACGCGGCGTCTGGGCACGAGCTGTGAAAGCGACGACGGGCGCCGGCCGCTCCCAGGTCGTTCCGCTCTCCGTGAACGTCAGCGGCCAACCGTCGCTCCGGACCGGTCTGCGAGCGAGAGGTCCGGCGACGGTCGAACGCGAGGTCAACGGCGGCACGATCGGGTGGGTCGCCAGACGCGAGTCACGCGGCGTCTCCGCACGAGGCGCACGCCTTCGCCAGAACTGCTGCACCGGCTTCGCACGGATCGTCTACCCCGACCCGAACGACTTCCTCGGCGTCGCGATCGGTGACCTGACGCTCAGATCCTCCGATGCGCCGCCGCAACCGCCCGGATTCGCACTCCCGGCCGACGCCATCTGTGTCGGACTCGTCAGCGGCAGCGGCTTCGGCCTCGGCTGCCGAGACCCCGACACGTTGTTCCAGCGTGGCCCGCTCGCGCTGACGTGGGGATTCTCCGGCGCCGGACAACAGACCTGGATCGTTTCCGGGATCGCCTCGGACGACGTCGCCCGAATCGAGGTGTTCCTCGGCAACGGCGAGCGCTGGCAAGCTCCGCTCCGAGACAACGCCACGGCGTTTCGCGTGCAGCGGGCAAAGTTCCCGGCGCGGATCGTCGCCTACGACAACACCGGTCGCGTGATCGACGTAAAGACGATCCGGGACGGGTGACTGACTGCACCCGAGATGCGAGCAACTTTTCGTCGGTCGCTAACAAGCCGCGACTCTCGCGGAGTGGGAACGAACGTCAGACTCGCGGAGTCGGAGACGGTCGCGAGGCTAGTGGTGAACGCGCCGCTATTGATCACTCGGTGCGCCCTCGCGCTCGGTCTCGCGGCGGCCGCGATGTTCTTGGCAGCGTGTCGCGGCGGCGGCGGCGACGCGACCTCGGAAGCGAAGCGGACGGTGCCAGAGACGAGAGAAACTCGTACCGAGGCCCAAACCGCTGCGCTACAGGTGTCTGGATGTGCGCCCGTCCGGCTGGCGTGGGCGCGCCGCGCGACTCCGCCGGGGTTCTTCCCGGCGTCGCTCGCGGCTCTGTGGCTGCGCCAGGATCGCTGCGTCTACCTCGTCTTCCCCAGGAAGGAAGAGGCACGGCCGCTCTGGCGGGCGCCGGTGGGAGAGCGCGTGCGCGGGCTCAGCTGGGCGCCTGACGGGAAGACGTTCGCACTCGCCACAGGGTCGCGCGTCGCCGTCGTCGGACGCGACGGCTCAGTCCTTCGGCGCCTGCGCGCGACCGGGGCGGCGTTCCTCCGCGACGGGCGCGCCGCGATCTCGCGCCCGGACGGCATCTACCTGCTTGCGGGATCTGCGTCGCGGCGGCTGGCGTCGCGGCAGGAACTCGAGCGAGTGGCTGGCTTTCGCGCTCGCCGGGACCTCTCCGTGAGCCACGATCCCGGAGGCTTCACCCGTGGGCACGGCCGCGGCGCCGTCGCCGTCACGTTGTGGAGCGCAGGCCGCTCGTGGAAGAGCGTCGTCCTCGTCGTCACGTCGGCTGGGCGTGTCGTGCGCGCAAGCCCCGCTTACCGGGGCAGCGGCGGCGAGGGCGTCGTCTCGGGTTGGTCCTGGTCGCCCGACGGGCGGGAACTATTCGTAGCGGCCGAGGTCGCGGGTCCGCTGGAGCGCCGCCGGCGTGGAAGGCATGATCACTGTCTCGACGTCTGGAGTGCAGAGGGCGGGCTCCGGCGCGCCTTCTGCGAGTCGGAGCTCCCGCCGCCGCACCACCTGCACTTCGCGAAGCTCGCGTGGGCCGCCGATGGCAAGACCGCGCTCCTCGACACCGGGACGGTTCGTAGGTGGGATGGCGGGATCGCCGGCCGTGTCCCGATCGCGCCCGATGACCTGAGCTTTAGGGTTCAGTGGGAGTCCCACCGCCGCTGAACCTGCAGCGATAGAGGTCTTCCGAGCCATACCTCCATCATGGGCCGGGCGAGAAGGCCATCTTCGCCTGGGCCAGCGATGCTTCTATGTTTGTCAAGTCGCGATTGGGGCTCCGTGTTCGAGTAGCCGGTAGAGGTTGCGGGCGAGGTAGCGCTTGAGGCAGCGGTTTGCTTCGCGTCGTGTCTTGCCCTCTGCAAGTCGGCGTTCGATGTAGGCGATCGTGGCGGGGTGCGAGCGTTTCCGTGTGACGAGGATCATGTGCAGGGCGCGGTTGAGTTTGCGATCGCCTGTCCCGCGTCACCGAGGATGTCGCTGGCGACGCAGTCGAGCTTGATTCCGGTGTCCTCGAGCGCCTTGTGCAGCCTGTTGGCCTCCCGCTAGCGCTCCTGATCTGCGTCTTGCGGTAGTGGGTCAGGCTGCGCAGCTCCCGGATCGGCTTGGGCGGGACGAAGCTCGCCTTCAACAGGCCCGCCTCCAACAGCTGCGCGAGCCAGGCGGCGTCGGAGACGTCGGTCTTTCGGCCCGGCACCTGCTTGACGTGGCGGGCGTTGCAGAGGGTGAGCTCGAACCCGTCCTCGAGCACCGCCTAGACCGGTTTCCAATACACCCCGGTCGCCTCCAGCGCCACCTGGCTGGCCCCGTGCGTCTCCAGCCAGTCGCGCAGGCTCAGCAGACCGGCCACGGTGGTCTTGAACTCCGCCAGCTCCTGCCTGCGCCCGCCTCCAGGCTCGGGCCGCGCACGCAGGCGGTCACCTGCGCCTTGTGTACATCCAAGGCCGCGCAGCGCTCGTAGATGTGTCTCCATCGCCGTACCTCCCGCACTTCGGACAGCAGAACCGTCACCCGCAGGGGCCTCCGAAACCAGACGAGTCTGATGGGCGTGCTCAAGGCAACAGTCCGGGGTACCGGGGGAGACTCCCACGCCAAACTAATCACGGGCTCACGCACACCAAGACGTGATCGGCGTCGGCGGGCAACACCGCCGATCATCCTCTATTTCATCCGCTCGCGGGTGCCGCGAAGGCATGGCAACTAATAGGGCTGCGTCGTTTGCCGATCACCCGGCGAGTCGGTCACCTCATGCATCCGGCCACTGTTAAGGCATCCACTGTTGCTTCGCGCGGCCAACATCACGAGGGAAGAACGAGTACGAGATAGCCGTCCTCGAACGCCATCGGGAGGGCTTGATCGTCGTGCCCATCCCACGTTTGTGACCCTGGGCGTGACCGCCTGCTGCCGCATATACTCCGTCTTATGTACCCATTTTGTACCCGGCACCCGCTTGGCGTTTGGGCTCAAACTCCGCCGTGGCCAAATCGCGCCTTCAGGAGTGCTCACGCCGGCTTGACCCGCAAGTTAAGTTTGCCCGCTCTACCAAAACTCGCACCCGCGAAATCGCTTAGTTTGCGCAGCCCCATCCGATCCCCGACACAAATTCGCGCTGCCGTATGGACTTCCTTGCGCAGACGATACGACCGGAGGCTTTAGCAGCGATGGGGACTTGGTTCGGGATATGCCCACCGCGGAACCAGACCAACCGACCGGTGTCGCAATCGAACTCACCCTTGGCGATGCCTCCGTCACCCCACCCGTAGCCGATCACGTCTTTGGCATTTCGAAGGTAGTAGATGGTTATCGGCACACGCTTTCGGACTGGGGTGACGTCCAGCACCACTGCGACCAGTTCCAAGCTCTCATCTTGTCGGCGTCGGTTCACCACCAGTCGCTCGATTCCAGAAACGGTCGTTCCGATCAAGCGCGAACTCTTTGCATCCTCCCTGAAACCGTGTGGCCCCTCCTCCGGTCGCTCAATCTGAAACCCCCAGGCGTATCTTGCTATCGGCTTCCGCTCTACGAACGCGCCGACAACTTCTTCCGCCTTCCCGACGCTGAGTCCCCGAAAGACCTTTCCGACGGAACGCACCGCCGCTTCGACCGAACACGATCGCGCAACGTCACCCGTAGCGGTCGCGAACGTAGCCTTCGCAGGAGTAGTAGTTGTTGCTGTTGCCAACCCGAGTAACGCGGTTAATGTAAGGAGCCCGCAGCGTCCGGCCTTTTGCACGATTCTCCCACTCTCTGTTTTGATGGTCGCGTCACTCTCTCCCCGATCGCCTAGCAACCGGGACCCGTGCCGCGGCAGATGCACCGGCTCGCGCTGTCGTAGCGATCTGGGCCAGCTGTTCCGGCACCGCCGCATCCGGTTGATAGCAGGCCTGCCGCCAGCAGCACCGACGCACGGCAGCGTCGATTCGCCGGACCACGAATACTCGCGAGGGTCAGCATCAGAACTCACGACAGTTACACCCCACAGCCCGAGATGGTTCCGTCGCAACTTCACGGCGACGACTGCGGTGAGAGACACCGGAGCCGAGCCGGTGACAACGGAGGCTGAGCCCGCGCGGTCTCGCTGCGCTCGATGGAGCGACGACCGACCTACGGCGAGACCGGGATCTGCGGCTCGATCTCGCGGCCGTCGGACGTGTCGATGGTTCGCAGCGAGGCGCGCTGGCAGCCCCAGCAGTCGAGGAACCAGACGTGCCCGTCGCTAAAGACCGCGAGGGAGTTGTTCCGCGGCGATACGAGCGTGGCCCCGGCGCTGCCGACTGCGATCTGCTTCAGACCGACGCCGGTCGAGACCCAAGCTGCACCCGCGCCGAGCGCGATGCTCCACGGCTCGCCGCCGACGTCGAATGTAGTTATCGCGCCACTTCGGGGGTCGAGGCGGATGACGGTTCTGTCACAGACGTCGGAGAGCCAGAGCCAGCGCGCACCGACCGTCAGTGTTCCGTCGCAGGAGAGTTTCAGCAGTGTCTTTCGCGGGCCGCGATCGATCCGAATCAGGCGGCGTTCGCCCTCGGGCCCGGTCAGCGGACCCGAGCCCGGAGCAGTCAGCGCCCAGACGCCGAGCGGGCCGGCGGCGATGCGCACCAGCCGGCCGTCGACGCCGTACGAACGCGTGACCCTCCCGCTCCGCGGCTCGACGCGGTACACCTGGTTGCGCTCGTAGTCGCCGACCCAGACCGCACCCGTGCCCACTACGACGAGCGTCGGCGTCCAGCCACCTCCGCCGAGTCGATAGATCTCCCGAACCTTACGCGTCCTTGGATGAACCGCGAGCAGCACGGCTCGACCGGTCGTCACCCAGACAGAGCCAAAGCCGACGGCGATGTCCTTCACCGAAAACCCTTCACCGCGCCTGCCACCGCCCAGCCACATCGACCGTCCGACCCGCCGAGATTCGACGTCGACCGGTCGCAATCTGCCGTCACCCATGCCGACCCATGCGGTCCCATAGCCGACCGCGAGCTCGCTCGGCCCGTTGCCCTTCAGCCGGACGGCCTCGGCGCTGCTGATCGCGATCACGGCCAACAGCAGCCCACCCACCCAGCAGGCGGCCCTGTTCCCGCGCCGGCGTCGAGAGTGCCTCACCAAACTGACGGTAGTACGTTGCGACAGGCCCTTCGGGTCCGGCTTGGCCCGAGCCCGATTCCCCAATCGGAGGCCACAAACGCCAAGTCCTGCGAACCCGAGGGCCCACAGGACTTGACGGGCGGCAGTCTCTCACGTCGAGCGAGGCGCCGTCAACTCGAGCGTGACAACGAACCGGTCGATGCGAGAATGATGGTGTGAGCGGATTCGCTGACAGATTCTCGATCGTCTCGGCGCGCGCAGAAACAAAGCCGCAGGAGGAGGAAGTCGCACCCCCCGCCTGGTTCGGACCGCCGCAGGACGAACTCGGCGTCGTTGTCCCTCAGTCCCTCGTGATCGCTCGCTCGACGACCGGCGTTGTGGCTCTTCGCTACGTCACCGCTTTCTCGCGGGGGGCTCTTGCTCGACCTGATGGCTGGGGCGCGGGGGCTCAAGGAATCTCGAGCGCAGGCGCTCTTTCACGACCAGCACCGGGTCGATGCCGAGGAGGGACTGCCGGTCGGCTTCCTCCGCGTGGGAATCGAGTATCCAGACGGCCGCCAAGCGTCGAACCTTGCCGGGCACCACGGGTTCTGGGGCACTGACAGCGAGCCTGAAGGGCCGGTGCTGTTCCAGGGCGGCGGCGGGGGAGGTTCTGCCGGCTCCGGACGGGTGACCATGAATCCGGGGTACTGGCTGTGGCCGTTGCCGTCGGCTGGGACGCTCCGACTTTTCGTCGAGTGGCCCGCCGCCGAGATCGAGCTGAGCTCCGTCGAGCTGGCTGCCGAGCCTCTGCTCGAGGCATCGTCGCGCTCGCAGCCGCTCTGGGGCGAGCGCCTGTAGCGATCCAGCATCGCGGAGGCACCCCTCAACCAGGAGGCCAGCGGACAGACCGGGCTAGGAACGAGCTTCGATCGTGAGCGACGCGAGCACCTCGTTCACCTGCCGGACAAGGTGCTTCGGCGCTGCACCGCCGAGGTCGACCTCGATCCGCACGCAGCGTTCGCGGGCGCAGAACGATCCAGCGGCGAGCTCGTGGCTCCTCGGCACCCGGGCGCCGTCGACCGGCGTGAGATCGGCGAGCGCGATCGGTCTCGAGGCTGGCGCGCCGACGTCTTCGTCGGCGTCGACGGTGATCAGAACGTCTCCCGGCCCCATCGCTTTGATGGGATCCTCCTGGCCTGGCGGCAACTCGTCGGGCGGCTCGAAGCCCTCGTTCTCAGGAAGCTCAAAGTTGGCGATCTGGTAGATCACTGGCAACGAGCCCGCGTGATCCCGGAAGAGAAGTCGGGCGTCCCACGCCTCGGGAACTGCGATCGCAACGCCGTCACGGCTCAGGTGCTCCGACGGCTCGACGGCGAGCGTGTCGAGTACACCTCGGGCTTGGTCGATCAGCTCGGCCGAAGCCTGCTCGCCCACGAGGAGGTAGGCGGCCAGGGTGCGGCCGGCTTCGGTGAACTGCGCGCTGCCTCCCGGTCCTTCGAAGCATTCGATCGCGGGCGGCGGCCGCACCGGCAGCTCGCTGCTCGTGAACCGCGCCGGCCGCTTCGGCAAAGCCAAGTTGTCTTCCTCCCACTCGACCACGATGAGCACGACCGCGTCGTCGGCGGCGTGATAGCCGTCGATCTGGCAGTCGCTCGCCTCAGGCCGGATCGCAGCCGACGAGACCACGAGCCGTGTCACCGGATCGACGACCGCACCGTCGTCCGGATCTGCCGAGTACCAGCCAGCCGGCAGCGCAACGCTGACGGGCTCGTCCCCGGGTCGCGCCGAAGTGGCTCGGCCCGCCGTCAGCGTCGTCGAGGTCGATGGTTGCGAGGTCGGTTCGACCGTCTCGCCTCCGCACGCGGAGACGAGGACGACCGTCTGAAGCAGAGCGATCTGCGCCGGCCACTTCATCTCAGCTCCCACGGCCCCCAGTCCGGAAGCTCGAGCCCGTCCAGCATCGCCTGCGCACGTGCGAGCATCCGTTCTGTGGGCTCGGAGCGGCCGAAGTAGACACGCAGATCGATGCGGTACTGGCCGCCCACCGTCCCCCACAGCACGTACTCCGGGATGTGCTCGACCTGACCTTCCCAGGCGCCGCGCCGTTCGAAGTCTCGGATCAGGAAGGGCGGTTGGCGCGCAGGGAAACTCTCCTCGCCATTGGGTTGTGGTGGGAAGCGGTTGTTCCGTTCGAGCCCCAGCCAGATCAGGATGCCTTCCTCGGGAAGCTGGGCGAGTGTCGTAGCCGGAGGCAGCGCGTTCCACTCGTCGGCATACGACACCGTGGCCGCCCACGAGGTCACCCATTCGCCGTCGGCGCGCACCTGGTCGGGACCGCTCGACCCCGTGTGCCAATCCGCCCGCGGGGCGAATAAAGCGGGCGCGACCATCCCCGGATAGAAATCGCCACGCTCGACATGCAGGCTCGCGAGTAATTCGTTCAGACTGGCAAGCGTTGGCGCCCGGGCGGGGCGGGAGCCCGCCTCGACGAAGAGCACGAATAGCCGGTCCGCAAGCGAGAATGTTCTTCGCGCGAACCCATGGCCGCTGGCGGCACTGTCTTCGGTGAGTCCGTCGGAGCCCTTGAAGTCGCTCGGGTGCAGTCGCAGCGGCCCCGAGAGCGGCGCGTACAACGAGAGATCCGTTGTCGGCCCCTCGCGCGCATCGACCTCGAACAGCACTGCGAACACGTCGTCGGCTTGGAGCCGGACGCTCGTCTCACGCATCCAGCCAGGTCGGTCTTCCGGAAGCGGGAAGTTGGCGGCATGCACGGCCGCGCGACGGATCCTCGCGTGCCATCCCTTCGGCGGTGTGAACTCAAGTCCGTAGCGGCCACCCGCACTCTTCGCGGCGTCCGTCGTGGCAGAGGCGATGCTGTCGGTTTCCGGGCCGGCGCCCGCTCCGCACCCCGTGGCGAGGAGAGCCACTGTCACAAGAGCGGCACGGGCAGCCGCGTTCGTCACTCCGGACAGTCGCTTCCGTCTTCGCGGCATACGCCCGAAACCGCCAGCGAGGCGGCGCTCTTCAGTGCGAGCTCCCTGTCCTCTTCGGTCGCTTCGGGTCCTGCGCCGATCAGGATCGACCAGCGGTAGCCGCGGAACGAGCCGGCCGCCCGGAGCCACTCGAGCTCAGGGTTGGGTTTCGTCAGGATCTGGACCGGACGGAAGTCGTCCGCGCTCGGCCATTCGCGTTCGATCGCCGCGTAGTCGGCAGCCGGGCCACCCTTCTCATCCTCGGACACCCACAGCAGCACTCCATCGCGTGGAAAGGCGTTCGCGACCGCCCAGGACGGAGTCGGCGGCAGCTGCTCGACGTGCGGCACGAGCGTCTTCGGCAGCCCGAAGAGCGGCCGGTTGCTCGCGAAGAAGAGCGTCCGCGGTCGCGGCGTCTCGCCCGGCGGGAACATCGCCGCCGACGCCGCCCAACCCGGCGGTGGTCGCAACGAGTCGCCCGGGTTGTCGTTGATCAGCGGCCAGCCCGCGTACGGGTCGGGCGGTGGCGGCGCAAGCTCGGCGAGTTCCAGGCTCTCCAGGATCGCCTCGACCTCGGCCAACCTCTCGTCCGTGACCCGCTCGCCGAAGACGAGCGAGAGCGTGAGCGGCCGGTCGGCGGCGCGAAAGCTACTGGTGTAGCCGAACCCGCGAGCGCACGAGTTAGCTTCGAGGTCGGCTCGGGACAGCTCGACTCGATTGGGCCGTGATGGAAACTCGCTCCGCCTGACATCCGCCCAGACGTCGCCGCGGAGCGGCCGGTACTCGAGCAGCCAGATCAGCGCCCCGTCAGGCGGCATCGCCTCAAGGTCGCGCTTCGCCGCGCACGGTCCGCCGCCCTTGTTACCGCCGCGGAGCGGGTATGTCGCGAGCGCGAGCACCTCCCGCGGCACGACGAGGTTCGTCAGGGGCTGCTCCGCAACCCGCCATCCGTCCGGGAAGCTCACGCTCGCGCCGAACGTCGTGTCGCGATGCTCGAACCAGCCTGAGGGAGTCGCCAGCTCCCTGCTGGGCTCGGCGCGATGATCCTCGATTCCGGACTCGCTCGCGCCGCATGCTGGCAGCGCGAGACCGAGCGAAAGCAGCGCGGCGACGATTGCGAGGCGTCCTCCCATGACCTGTGTACGTTCTGCGGCCTTCGAGGGGTCCGTCCGCGGGACGGCGCTCAACCGAAGCCGCTTATAGAGCGGAAAGCTGAACGCCATGCGAGGCTACTGCCCGTGCTGATGCCAACTCCAATCGTCGTCGTCACCGGCCCGCCGGCGGCCGGGAAGACCACCGTCGCCGAAGCGGTGACTGAGGTTGCCCCGCTTCTGTTGACGTCTTGATACTCGGCGCTGGTGCCGAGAGA
>JBBJLW010000075.1:0-5291 GCA_037720595.1 Gaiellaceae bacterium
TACGACAGCGAACTGACGCTAGCCGCCGGCTTCGGCCTCGAGCATCCGCACGGTCTCGCTGAGCCGATCGGCGAGCCGACCCTGGGACTTCTGCTGGAAGGCATCCGCGAGCTCGCGGTAGTACCAGAGCTGGTCGTCCCGCCCCTCCTTGAAGCGCGCCCACAGCTCGTCGCCGAGCTCGCGGTGATCGTGGAGGATCGCGGTGGCGTTGTGGACCTTGTCGGCTAGCGACACGCGCAGCTCGTCGGGCTGCTTGTGCGGGATTCCCTCGATGTACTTCTGCTTGCGCGCGCGCCATGGCGGCTTGGGCTCTTCGAAAGTGTCCGAGCAGGCAGCAACGATCCGCCGGACGTCCGGACCGAACTCCGCCCCGATCTCCTCGAGGGTGGCCTCGCCACCCGCGTCCTCGGCCGCGTCGTGCAGGAGCGCGGCGATGGCCTCGTCCTCGGAGCCGCCGTCGTCGATCACTATCGAGCAGACGCCGAGCAGGTGCCCGATGTACGGAACGTTCGAGCCCTTTCGCGGCTGGGAGGCGTGTACGTCGACGGCAAAGCCGAGCGCCCTGGCGAAGCGCTCGCCCGGCTTCCAGGTCGGCTCGTCAGTCACGGTCGTGACGCTAGCCGAGTGAGAACCGCTCACCGCCGCGCCGACCGCTCCAGCTCGGCCAGCAGCTCCGGCGCGTCGGTCGGTTCGCCGTCTTCCTCGAGCTCGATGGCCCGACGCAGTGCACCCTCGGCCTCCGCGCGCTGATCCAAGGCGATGCACGCCTTGCCCAGCCAGCACCACGCCCACTCCTGCCAGGGGGCGAGCTCCGTGTAGGTGCGCAGGTGGCGGTAGGCACCCTGGTGGTCGCCCAACGAGTAGAGGGTGTAGCCGAGGCCGTAGTGGGCCATCGCGTCGCCGGCTTCCAGGCAGAGCCGCCACAGTCGAGCGGCTTCCTCCTCGTCGCCCAGATCGTGTGCCGCGCCAATGGCCATGTGGAAGTAGGCGCGGTTGAGCGTCGGCTCGTCGGGCAGCCAAGCGCGCACCGCCAGGCAGATCTCGCCCGGGGTCGCGTCGAACAGGCCCAGCTGCGGCGCGTGAAACCGCGGCTCCGGAGCCCACAGGCGCTCGAACGCTTGGGCCTCGGGATCGAAGGTCGACCAGTCGCGTACTGCGAAGCCGACGGGCGAGCCATCGGAAGCGGAGAGGAAGCCGACGCGGTTGTCGATCCCATCCCACGCGCCCGGCGGCTGGCCCTCATCGACGCGGCCGAACTCGATGGCGGTGAGCCAGTCGAGCTGGGTGTCGAGAGAGATGTAGAGGCGGGGGCGCGATGCGGTCATCAGAGATGTAGTCCGCCCGAGCAGGCAAGACCTGACGACGGGCACTGGCGTGGCCCTCGCGCGGGCGGTCAGGCGGTGAGTTGCTCGAGGAACGCGCGCTTGTCGCGGCGGGTGATGAGCGCGGAGACGAGGACGCTGGAGTCGAGGATCGCTCGCGTCACGCGGCGGCGTCGCGCTCGCGACGCATGGTGTGCAGCTCCTCGACGGCGAGGCGTGTGGCCTCTTGCTCGTCGAGGTCGGCTCGCGCCTGGGTCGTGTCGAGCAGGCGCTCGAGCAGGTATCCGCTCAAGGCGTCCTCGATGATGTCGTCATCGGGGCGGCTGGGGTCCTGCGCCTCGGCGCGTGCGCGCCTGACGAGCTTCTCGTCGAGCTCGACTCGTACGGTGTTGCGGGCGGTGGCCATGGGGCAGAGGGTACTGCTGGATGTGCCGAGCCCCTCCTTCGCCAACCGACTCGACGCCGATCGCGGTGTGTCAATCGCGCTACGCGCCCTATCGCATCACTCAGGCTTTCACTGGCTTTGCGGGTGTTCGGTTGCCACCCGGTTGCCCATCTGATGCCTGTGGCACCGCGTCCACCGGTTGGCCCGCATTCGCGTGCCTGAGCCAGCTGCTGGGCCTTCGGTTGCCACGGGGTTGCGCATGGGCGGTAGCCTCGCCGCGTGTCTTGGCGTAGGCCGAAAATCGTGGTAATCCTCTCTGCTCTCGCTGCCACGGCCGCTCGATACGCCGTGGTGTCGCGCGAGGCCTACCGGGCTACCCGATGGCCGAACAGCGCTTGTACAAGTAGCCCAGTTCTCGGTGCCAATTCGACCGTCCGAACCTGCTCGCGCCGACCACGAATACTCAATACGCGCCCGTGAGAGGATGACCGCGGTGGCTACGAACGCGCACGAGCAAATCCGTCAGCTTCTCGCCCAGGGGCTCTCGAGCGAGGATGTCGCACAACGACTTGACATCGCGAAGGGTCGCGTGTCTGCAGTACGTGCCCACATGGCTATGGGAACCTACGAAGGAGCCTCAGGCACCGGGTCCGGCGTCATCTATCTCCAGCGCGAGGGAAAACTGATCCCGATGAGCGGCCGGCCCTACGCAACCGAAGATGACCTTCAGTCCCTCTTAGCCGACCATCCCGGACTGCTCGCAGGAGACGAAGTCGGGGAAACCCCACGCAGATGGATCCTCCTGTCCCGCGAAATGAAGGTCGCCGATCAGGACGGAGCAACCGGCAGGTGGAGCGTTGATCACCTCTTCGTCGATCAGGACGCAATACCGACGCTGGTGGAAGTCAAGCGCAGCTCTGATACGAGAATCCGGCGTGAGGTGGTCGGTCAGCTACTCGAGTACGCCGCAAACGGCACGCGGTACTGGCCGGTGGAGCAACTGCGCGCACGCTACGAGGCCAACTGCCAAACGCGCAACGCCGAGCCCACCCAGGAACTAAGGGAAGCCTTCGGTGAGGATTTTGAAGTCGACGCTTGGTGGTCAGACGTCAGCGAAAATCTCCAACGTGGCCGAATGCGCCTAGTGTTCGTCGCTGACGTCATAGGTCGAGAGCTGCGCCGCATCATCGAGTTCCTCAACAAGCAGATGACCCTGACTGAAGTTCTGGGCGTCGAAATCCGTCAGTACGCCGACGAGCGAGGAGAGCATCAGACATATGTCCCTCGCTTGATCGGACAAGACGAGGAATCCAGGGCGGTCAAACGCCCCGCCAGTCGCCCGACGAGACGCTGGGATGAAAAGTCTTTTGTCGCGGAGGCAAAGCGCCGCCACGACAGCGACATCGCCGGCATCGCCCACACACTCATCAGGTGGGCCGAGGCTCACGAGGGGGTACGCGTCGACTACGGCAAGGGAGCGAGTGATGGATCGGCGCAGATTCGACTGGAAGAAAGCGATGCCGAGCTGCTTGCGTTCAATATTTGGACCTATGGCACTGTCGAGATTCCGTTTGACTTCATGAACTCCTTTGCCCAGGCGCCCTTCGCAGAAAGCCGCACGGCCCGCGACGAACTGCGCAGCCGAATCAACGAGGCGGTCCCACTCGCGCAAATTCCTTCAGAAGAAACTCGGCGTCGCCCAAGCTTTCGGCTCGCGGCGTTGCACGACCAGCCAGTGAGGGAAAACTTCCTAGCTGCGATCGAATGGGCATTTGAGCAGAGCAGAGCAGCGCAGTCGCAGCCATCGGGAACCTGAAACGACCTGGCAAAAGCTTCCCGCCGCTCGGCAAGCTGCGCGCCCGGGCGCTCGCCTACCCCCAGGTCGAGCGCGAAGGCGGGTTCACCCACGCCACTATGGCGACGGCTGTGTGCTGCGGATACGCCAAGCCGGCATCGCAAGCACAGGCAGGCGGTCCACGATCCGGACGAGCGTCCCGAAGGAAGCGCTGTCCGCCCCGACGATCATGGAGGCTCGCAGCGAAACAAACTCGGGGCCGGCTTCTCCGAGTAGGCGTTCGACCTCGCGGCGCGACGCGAGGCGCTCGCTGGCGCAAAGTCCAGTCGGTGTGTCGTCGAATTCTGGGGCTCCCCTACCGCCCCCAGCCGCTCTCGAGGAGGAGCCGCATCCGGTCTAGGTTGTCGACGAAGCGCGTCAGCGCCCCCGTGTCGGCGAACTTCAGCTCGCAGTAGCGCCGACGGTGCAACGTCTCATCGTGCCGGGAGGCGCAGTCTTCGTGCAGCAAGAGGAAGCGCCGTCTGACTGGCATCAGGTCGGCTATGGGCACGGGTTCGCGGCACAGCTCGCAGTAGCGTGTGTCGGCGGCGAGCGCCGCCACCACGTCGTCGCCGTCATGGCCATGCGACAGGCCAACGAAGACGCCGTTGCGGTGCGAGCTCATGGCGCCCGCTAACGACCAGAACGTGTCGGTCTCGCCGCACACCTGACAGACCTCGGCGCCGAAGATCCCGATCCGGCTGAGCCTTCCCTCGGTCACCTCCCGGATGAGGCGCTCGCGGCGCCAGCCCGCATAGGACACGTGATTACCTCCCATCGATCCCAGCGTTCGCACCGTGCCTCAGGCCGGTTGCGGCGGCGTCGCAGGGCTGGGTCCCTCGGCCGCTCTTGATGGACGTAGTCAGCTTAGTCGGGCTGGGCTTGGACGCCAGACGGCTTGCGCCATCTCGTAGCCCGGCCTGATTACGGCGAAGCGAGTCCCGCTGCCGGACGTCAACGGGTTTCGGGCGCGAGACCGCCCTGTCCGCGTCGAGTGCTTCCCTTGAATGATGGTCGGCGGCATCTTTAGTTGCATGAGTTGCGGTCAGAATTCTCCCTTCACGAACTGCCCTGAGGAAGGTCCTGCATGTTGTCCTACGTGCGGTGCGCTCCCGATGGAAGTCGTCGGGACGGACACCGTGATCGAGATGTGGGAGGAGCCTGACTAGACCCTCGGGCAGCGGGGCCGGGTCCTGCTCGGTGATGCGCCCGTTCGCAGGTGCAACCGTCTGGGCGAGGACGCGGTTCCTGACGTTGTTGGGGTTCTGGCAGCAGACTGCTACGCACACTGATTGTCTGACTGAGGTAAAGCCACGTCGGGCGTCAGGCCACCCGGGGGCCCAGCCGCTCGAGCCGCTCGGCGGCATCGGTCTCGTGACCGCCTGCCCGCTCTAGCTCGACCGCCTTCGAAAAGGCGGCGCGCGCATCACTCAACTCGCCCAGTGCGACGCACGCCTGACCGAACCAGCACCAACCCCACCCGTTCCAGGGCGCGATCTCGGTGTAGGCGCGCAGGTGGCGGTAGGCCTTTTTGAAGTCGCCCACCTCGAAGTACGTGTAGCCGAGGCTGTAGTGGGCTTGGAGCTCGCCGGCCTCGAGGCAGAGAAGCCATGTCTCGATTGCCTGGGCCGGGCTGGGCGCTGCCATCGCCGTGTGGAAGTAGGCGCGCCCCAGTGTGGGTTCGTCACCCAGCCAGAGGTTGTCCGAGATCTCGTAGAACTTTGATCGGCGGTCCTCCCGCCCCGTCCGC
>JBBJLW010000046.1:0-17640 GCA_037720595.1 Gaiellaceae bacterium
GTGCGCGTAAACCCCGGCTCGCCCTACCGCGTGGCGGTCGGCGACGACGGCACGCTCGCGCTCGAGCTGGACAGGCGTGTCGTCGCAGACGTCGCGCTGCCCCCGATGCCCGAGTATTACCGGCACACGCTCGCGAACGGCAAGAGCGTGATGGAGACCGCGCCGACGATCCAGTGGGGCTACCTGATCTACCTCACGGTGCTGCGGCTCTGCCAGTACTTCGGCGCCAAGGAGGAGTGCGGGTTCTGCGACATCAACCACAACTGGCGCCAGCACAAGCGAGAAGGTCGCCCGTACACCGGCGTGAAGCCCGTCGAGGACGTGCTCGAAGCTCTCGCGCTGATCGACCGCTACGACGCCGACCGGACGAGCAAGGCGTACACGTTGACCGGCGGCTCTGTGACGAGCACGGTCGACGGGCTCGCCGAGGCGGACTTCTACGGCCGCTACGCGCAGGCGATCGAGGAGCGCTTTCCGGGTCGCTGGATCGGCAAGGTCGTCGCCCAGGCTTTGCCACGGGCGGACGTCCAGCGCTACAAGGACTACGGGATCACGATCTACCACCCGAACTACGAGGTCTGGGACAAACGCCTCTTCGAGCTCATCTCGCCCGGCAAGGAGCGCTACGTCGGCCGGGAGGAGTGGCACCGCCGGATCTTCGACGCCGCCGAGGTCTTCGGCGCCCGCTACGTGATCCCCAACTTCGTGGCGGGGGTCGAGATGGCCAAGCCGATCGGGTTCGAGACGGTCGACGACGCGATCGCGAGTACGACGGAGGGACTCGACTACTTCATGAGCCGCGGGATCACGCCGCGCTTCACCACCTGGTGTCCCGAGCCGACGACGCCGCTCGGCCGCGACAACCCGGACGGCGCGCCGCTCGAGTACCACATCCGGCTACTCGAGGCGTATCGCGCCACGCTCGAACGACACGGGCTCAGGCCGCCGCCCGGCTACGGCGTCGCCGGCCCGGGGAACGCCGTCTTCTCGGTCAGCTCCTTCATGGACACGCTCGCGCCGGACGAAGTCACCGTCGAGGAGGCGGTGCCTGCGTGAGCCGCATCTCCGTCGACGAGGCGCGCGAGCTCTGGCTGCACGCGGGCGACGACGAGCTGAAAGAGCTCGCCCAAACCGCGCGTGCGCGGTTCCACGAGCCGAACCGCGCCACGTACATGGTGATGAGGATCGTCAACTACACGAACGTCTGCGTCGCCCAGTGCGACTACTGCGCTTTCTACGTCCTTCCGAACCAGGAGGGCGGCTACGTCCTCTCGCGCGAGGATGTGTTCGCGAAGATCGACGACCTGCTCGAGGTCGGCGGCGATCTCGTCGCCTTCAACGGTGGCTTCAACCCGAAGCTCCCGCTCGATTTCTACTGCGACCTCTTCGCTGCGGTCCGCGAGCGCTACGGCGACCGCGTCGAGTTCTACGCGCTCACGATCGCCGAGTTCGTCTATCTGGCCGACCGGGCGAACCTGACGCACGCCGAGGCGGCAGCCCGGCTCCGCGAGGCCGGAGTGCACTGGATCACGGGCGGCGGCAGCGAGATCCTGACGGAGGACTTCCGCAAGCGGCACGCCAAGTTCAAGTACACGGTGCGCGAGTATCTCGAGGCGCAGCGCGCGATCGTCGAGGCCGGATTGCGAACGACCGCGACGATGGTGATCGGCTTCGACGAGACGCTCGACGAGCGGCTCGAGCACCTGCAGCGCACGCGTGACCTCCAGGACGACCTCCTCCGCGACGGGCTCGACGGTCTCTTCTCCTTCCTCTGCTGGACGTACAAGCCCTATGGCACCGCCTTCGGCGGCCGCGAGATCCCGCCGCAGGAGTACTGGCGCTGGATCGCGCTCTCGCGGATCTTCCTCGACAACGTCAAGCACATCCGGACATCGGTGCTGACCCAGAACGAGGACGCCTTCCGCGCTCTCGACTACGGCGCCGACGACTTCGACCTCCCGATCGAGGACGAGGTGACGCAGAAGGCGGGCGCAACGATCGAGCTCGACCTCGAGGCGTTGCTGGCCGTCCCACGAAAACTCGGCTACTCGGTCGAGTATCGCCGCGCCGAGCGACCGGAGCTCGCGACGCGCTGGGCCGTTTCCGGCTCCTGATAAAGCCCGATTACGTTCCCGCTCGTCGAAGGCAGTTCAACCGAATACGACTCGGAGGCATCGCCAGCCGTCTGGGGCCGACTCAGCCGTCCAGCGGATGGCAGACGCGCAAACCCTGGAAGCGCCGGTAGTCGCCGTCGGTGGTGATCCACTCGCTGCCGCTCTCGATCGCGAGCGCGGCGAGGTAGGCATCGGGGATCAGGTTCCCGCGCGCGCCGATCTCGGCGCACAGAGCGGTGAAGATCTGCCAGTGGCGTGCGCCAGGTGAGAGCACCGTGGCGTTTGGCTGGGAACGAACCGCCTCGCAAAATGCGATCGCCTTTGGCAACGGCGTCGGCTGTGCGAAGACCTTCGGGTGCGTGACGATTCGCAGAAAGCCGCTGAGAACGAGCTCGGAGAGCCCGTAGGGCTGGTCCGCCTGGATCACGCCCTCGAGCCAGGCGCGGTACTCGCCGTGGCGGTCGCCGTCTGCCCGGTGCGCATAAACGAGGACGTTGACGTCCGGGAGGATCAGCCGCCGCTCTCCATCAGGTCGAGCAGGGCGGCACTGTCGTCGAGGTCGACCCCGGGCTGGAGACCGCCGCTGCCGAACGTCGGCAGCTCGATCGGCATCCGCTCGCGTGTTGTCGTCTTCGAGAAGCTACTGCGAACCGCATCGCCGACGACGTCGCTCAGAGACCGTCCTTCGCGCGCCGCGCGCTCCTTCGCCTCGGCCAAGAGCTCGGGGGGTAGGTCGACCGTTGTCCGCATGCATCAGAGTGTATCGACTTTGCATCATGATGCAACCGCGCCGGCCGCAGTCACGAACCGCAGCTCCGGCACGTGCTCCAGCTCGCCGACGTCGCGGGCCATCTCGAGGAACGTGTAGAGCCCGGCCTTCTCGCGCGGACCGAACGAGTAGCGCAGCTTCTCGAAGTAACGCGCGAGGTAACCGGCGGGGTAGCCGTAGCGCTCGCTGGCCTCGTGGGCCAGCACCTCGGGCTCGGAGCGCGCGAGCCGGACAGAGGCGACCAGCGAGTGCTCCAGCTCGAGCAGGCCTGGCACAACCGGCTCCGGCGCGGCCCAGACGGCGAAGACCATCGGGAGCCCCGTGCGCTCGAGCCAGAGCTTTCCGAGGTCGTAGTGCGGCGTCGGGTCGGCGAAGGCGCTCTTCAGCGCGGCGTCGCCGATCAGGAGCTTCGCGTCCGCGCTTCCCTGTCCGAGCTCCGGATCGAGCGGCGTCTGCACTGCGTGCGGGAGCAATACCTTCATCAGGACGACCGAGGTCGCACTCTCGGGCGTGACTGCGACCGAGCGGATCTGCGTGAACGGGAGCTTCGACACGAGCTGGATCGACTCGACCGCCCCCTCCGAGGAGACGCACATCCGCGGCAGGATCCGCAGCGACGAGGCGTGCCTCGCGTACTCGATCGACGAGATCGGGGCGATATCGAGCTGCCCGTCGAGGAGCATCGCGTTCAGCTCGGTGGGAACGCCGGCGACCTCCTCCACCTCCGCGACGAGCCGGTGGAAGACCGGCGCCATGTTCACGTAGGAGATTCGGCCCAATCTGATCATGACGGCCGGATCATCGGTCGACCCACGTGAAGAAGGCGATCAGATTGCCGTCGCAGTCGAGCGTCGCGAACTCGCGCGTGCCGAAGTCGGTCTCGGTGACGTCGTCGCGGGAGACCGGGTGGAGCACGTCCCGCTCGCGCAGCTCGGCGTAAAGCTCGTCGACCCCCTCGACCTCGACCCGGCAGCTCCCGGTGCCGGCGATGAAGGACTCCGCCCCCGAGCAGACCGGCCTCTCGTCCCTGGCCCGGTTCTCCCAGCTCTCGTCGTCGGCCTGCCAGAGGTGGACGACTGCGTCGTCGCGGCGCAGCACGGCGAAGCCCCCGTCGTGGTGAACCGTCTCGAAGCCCAGCCGCTCGTTGTAGAACACGACCGACGCGGCGACGTCGAGGGCGGGAAGCGCCGGAATCGTCCGCCCCAGCCGAATGGCGGTCTTCGCCCTCACGTCCGCCGGTTCACCACGGCCTCCGCGAGCGCTTCGAGCTCGCGCCGGCGCGGGGCGCCGTTCAGGCTCTGGCGGGCCTCGGCGGCGTAGCTGCGCGCGATCTCGCGCGAGCGCTCCAGCGCATCGGTTGCGGCGACACGGAGCAGCACGCCCGCTGTCGGGCCGCCGGCGAGGGCAGTCCGGACGACCTCGTCCTCCTGCGCCGCGAGGAGCAGCGGGAGCGTCGGCGTACCCTCGCGCAAATCGGTGCCGGACACCTTGCCCGTCTCGGTCGCATCGCCGGCGCAGTCGAGGATGTCGTCGGCGATTTGGAAGGCCATCCCGAGCTTCAACCCGAAGCGGCCGAGCGAGGCGTCCCGCGAGCCAAGGAGACACGCGGCCTCGAAGAGCTTTCCGGTCTTGAGCGCGATGCGCTCCAGGTAGGCGTCCACGGTCGTCTCGGACCTGTGCTGCTGTTGCTTCTGGATCGCTTCGCCGCGGACGAGCGCGAGACATGCCTCCGCGAGTACGCGCACTCCCTCGATGTCGCCCGTCTCCGCAAGCACGGCGAACCCGCGTGCGAACAGATAGTCGCCGGCCGTCCGCGCCGCGTTCTCGCCGTGCAGGTGCCAGGCCGTGGGCTGTCCCCGTCGGAGCGGAGCGCGGTCGATCAGATCGTCGTGAATCAACGTCGCCGTATGGACGAGCTCAATCGCGACGCTCGACGAGAGAGCTCGCTCGCGATCGTCGCTGACCAGATGAATCAGCAACGGTCTCAGCCGCTTTCCGCCCGCACCGACCGCGTCTGCTCCGACCAGGCGCACGAGGCCCGGGTAGGCGGCGACGGCCTCGTGGAGCCGCTCTTCGACCTCGCTCAGGTACGGCCGCGAGCGCGCGAGAATGGCCTCACTCACCTCGCAGTCCCCGTGTGCAGCGCCACGATCCCGCCGGCGAGCCGCCGGAACTCGACGTCCGTGAAGCTGTGCGCCTCGATCAGCGCGGCCAGCGCCTCCGGGCCGGGGAATCGACGCACGCTCGCCGGGAGATAGGTGTAAGCCTTTCCGCCGGGGAGGATCCGTCCGGCGAGAGGGATCAGGACATCGAACCAGAGTCTGTAGAACGGCTTCAGCGGTCCGCGCGGGGTCGTGATCTCCAGGATCGCGAGCCGGCCGCCGGGCCGGAGCACGCGGCGGAGCTCGCCGATCCCTCGCGCGAGATCGGAGACGTTGCGCACGCCGAAGCCCACCGTGGCCGCGTCAAAAGACCCGTCTTCGAACGGCAGCTCGAGCAGGTCGCCCTGAATCCACTCGAGCTCTGGGGCCTTCCGGCGAGCGCGCTCGAGCATCGCAGGCGAGAAATCGAGTCCGACGACGTCCGCGCCGGCGTGCTGCGCTGCGATCGCGAGGTCGCCGGTGCCGCAGCAGCCGTCGAGGACGCGATCGCCCGGCCGCACGGCGAGCCGCACGGCGAGCCGGCGCCAGCGCTGGTCGAGCCCGAGCGTCATCGCTCGGTTCATCAGGTCGTAGACCGGCGCGATTCGGTCGAACATCGTGCGGACGGCGTCCGCCGGCAGCGTCCCGGATTCATGAGTCATTGGCCCCACCGTGCCACCAGCGTATTGTCGAGCCCGAGCTGATCGAGGATCCGCGCGACGACGAAGTCGACGAGATCGTCGATCGTCTCGGCTCCGTGATAGAAGCCCGGCGCCGCGAAGAGGATCGTCGCGCCGGCCTGCTGCAGCGTCGCGAGCCCGTTCAGGTGGATGAACGAGAGCGGCGTCTCGCGGGGAACGAGCACGAGCTTCCGTCCCTCCTTCAGCGCCACCGAGGCGGCGCGGTGAATCAGATTCGCCATCGCCCCCGCGGCGAGCGTGCCGACGGTCGACATCGAGCACGGACAGATCACATAGGCGTCGACCTTCGCCGAGCCGGATGCGTACGGGCTCTTGTAGTCGTTGACCGCGTAGACCGTGACGCCCGCAACTCCTCCGACGAAGCGTTCGAGCACCTCCTCGCGCGGCAGGGTCGCATCCCCGTAGAGCTCCGTGGCAAGCACCTCGACCCCCGCCGCCGAGGCTGCGATCCCAACCTCGCAGTCCGAGTCGCCGAGCGCGCGCAGCAACCGAGCGGCGTACGGCGCGCCCGAGGCGCCCGTCACGCCGAGAAAAACACGCAACTACTTGTCCTTCGGGCCCTTGGAGGCGTCGAGGAAGACGCCGAGCTTCTGCAGGTTCTCTTCGCCGAGCCCGGCATATGGCGGCATGACCGCGTTTCCGAATTGTGCCGGATTCTGGACGTAGCGAGCGAAGTACTCGGGGCCGCGCTCACCCGCGCCGATGTCCGTCAGCTCCGGCGCGCCGAGGTTCTGCGAGCCGGTTCCGAGATAGAGGTGGCACTGGGCACAGCCCGCCTGCGCGAAGATCTCCGCACCCTCGACGGCCTCCGCCTCGCCCGTGAAGCCCTGTCGGTCGGCCCAGACGGGAACGGCCTCGATCAGCTCGCTGCCGAGCGACTCGCGCGCCGTCGCGCCCTTGTAGGTGAGAACGCCCATCGAGAGAACTACGAGGATCAACGCCACGAGCGCGACGGGGCGGCGCAGCAGCCGCCGCTCCCGGCGCAGGTCGAGGAACGGAAGCGCGAGCAGGAGCACGAGCCCGATCGTCGGGATCCCGACGGTCCCGAGAATCACCGATTCCGGCCACTTGAAGATCCGAAGGAGGTAGAAGAGGAAGTAGAAGTACCAGTCCGGCCTAGGGATGAAGTTCGTCGTGCCGGGATCCGCCTCGTCGGTGTAGTGCGGCCCGAGCACACCAGCTTCGGTGCCGTCCGCGTCCAGGTACCAGACGACCGTGAGCCCGACGATCACGGACACGACGACGAGGCTCATCACCGTGTCGTGGAACATCGCGTGCGGGAAGAACGGCTTGCCCGTCCGCTGGACGTCCTCCTTGTAGCGCTTGTGCTGCGCGCGCCGCTCCTCGATCCGCCTACTGGCCATTCGAGCCTCCGCGACCGCTTGGCCGGATCATCCCCTCGCGTCCGTTCGTCGAGGGCGGCTCGGGCGCGCGCTCGCGGCCGGCCTCGACCGGCGACCAGGGAGGCGACGTGACGCCGAGGCGCATCACGAGATACAGGTGTAGGCCGATCAGCCCGGCGATCGCGCCGGGCAGGACGAGCATGTGGATCGAATAGAACTTGCTCAGCGTGTCCGCCCCGATCGAGGCCCCGCCCTGGAGGAATTGCGTGATGAACGGTCCGAGGAACGGCGCCGTGCCGTTGATGTTGATCCCGACGACGGTCGCCCAGTACGCCGTCTGATCCCACGGCAGCAGGTAGCCCGTGAAGCCCTCGCCCATCCCGAGCGCGAGCAGCAGCACACCGACGATCCAGTTGAGCTCGCGCGGATATTTGTAGGCGCCGTAGAGGAAGACGCGGGCCATGTGCAGGAACATCAGGATGATGAAGACGCTCGCGCCCCAGCGGTGCATCCCGCGCACCAGCCAGCCGAGCGTCAGCTCGTTCGTGATGATCTGGATCGACTCGTAGGCCTTGTCCGGGTCGGGCTTGTAGTAGAAGGCCAGGATCACGCCCGTGATCGCCTGGACAAGGAAGGCGGTCAGCGTCGCCGAGCCGAGCGTCTGGGCCCAGCTCGTGTCGCGCGGAACCTTGCGGAAGAGGAAGTACTTGATCGCGCCGACGAGCCCGGAGCGCTCTTCGAGCCAGTCGAGCGGATAGAGCGCCGCCGCCTCGATCTGGGCGCGGCGCGGGCTCTTGCGGCGGGTGGGCGCCGTTGCCATTACTTCGGCACCTCGATCGGGTACAGCCACGCTTCGGGGCCGTCCACGTGCACGCCCGGTACCGCCCGCCCGAACTTCTTGATCCGGGCCCGGGCGCCGGTCGACTCGACGCTGCCGACGCTGTAGAAGCCGCCGAGCCAGAGCTTGCCGTCGCGGATCGAGAACTCGGCCCGGTCGAGCGCGCGCACGGGCGGGCCGGCGGTGCGGTTGCCCTCGGTGTCGTACTGACCGCCGTGGCACGGGCAGCCGAAGCCGGTGACGAGGGACGGGGTCAGATCGACCCTCTGCTTGCCGACGGTCTTCTTCTGCTCGTCGTAGATCAGCCCGTTCGGCTGCACCGGGCAGCCGAGATGGACACAGCGCGAGAAGAGGATCGTGAAGCTCGGCTGGGTCTCGAGGAGGCCGTTGTTACGGACGAAGACGGTCCTGCGCGTCACCTCGCCTACCTCGAAGTCCTCGAGATAGGTCGCGATCACGAACTGTCCTTCGGGGAAGTTCTCGAGCGGCCCCAGCTCGACGTTCTGATCCTCCTGATTTGTGAACGAGGGGAGGACGGCGAAGCCGAGCACCGGCACTGTGATGATCCCGCCGATCACTCCGCCGAGGCCGATCGTGGCGGCGGAGAGGAAGGTGCTACGTGGGTAGGCGGCGATCTCCTCCTCGCTGAGTTGCGGCATCGCCTCCGGCCCGTCGAGCGCCTTCGGAGCGGCGCCGGTCTCCGTCGTCCGCCGTATCTCCGGCTCGACGTGCGGCGCGGGCTCGCGTACCGCGCCGGTGACGTCGCGAATCCAGAGGAACCCGAAGATGATTGCGATCAGCGCCCCGACCACGGCGGCGGCGGTGCTGACGACGAGGCCGATCAGGACGCACGCGATCCCGACAGCGAAGCCGATCGGCCACAGGCTCGGCGGCGGGACGTGTGGTGACTTGTCTTCCTGCGAACTCACGTCGTCTCCTGTGGATTCAACCCGTCAGCGCGTCCGCGTGTCAACGACGTACCAGCTGCCGCAAGCGTCCACGCGCGCCATTCTGCACCACTCCGGCACCGGCATGCGCAGGGATCCCGTACTCGGCCCAGCGCGCGTCGACGAGCGCCTTGATCTCCGCGCTCATCTCGATCTCCTCGGGCCACTCGCGAGCGCCCTCGGCCGGGCCCTTGGCGGTCGCGTCGATCCCAAGCTTACCGCCGAAGAATTGCAGTGTCGGCGCGTGGTCGAGGTGGTCGAGCGGCCCCTCGGTGAGCACGAGATCGCGCTTCGGATCGACGTTCGCGCAGACGTAGAAGAAGACCTCCTCGTAGTCGTGCACGTTCACGTGCGCGTCCACGATCACGACCGACTTCGAGAGGCTGAGCATCCCGAGTCCCCAGATCGCGTGCATCACCTTGCGGCCATGGCCGGGGAAAGCCTTGCGGATCGAGACGATCACGCAGTTGTGGAACGTTCCGGCGACCGGTAGGTCGTAGTCGACGATCTCGGGGACGGTCAGCTTCACCGCCGGCAGGAAGATCCGCTCGGTCGCCTTCGCGAGCCACTGATCCTCTTGCGGCGGCTTGCCGACGACGATCGACGGATAGATCGCGTCGCGGCGCATCGTCACCGCCGTCAGCCGGAAGATCGGGAACTCCTCGGGCGGCGTGTAGAAGCCGGTGTGGTCGCCGAAGGGTCCCTCGAATCCGGTCTCGCCCTTCTCGATGAAGCCCTCGAGCACGATCTCGGCGTTTGCGGGCACCTCGAGGTCGACGGTCTTCCCGCGGACGAGCTCGACCGGCTCGCCGCGGAGGAAACCGGCGAGCATGAACTCGTCGATGTGCTTCGGCAGCGGCGCGCTCGCCGAGTAGGCGGTGATCGGATCGAGCCCGAGCGCCACGGCGACGGGGATCCTGCCCTCGGCGGCGAGGTAGTCGGCGCGGCCGTCCTTGTGGAGCTGCCAGTGCATGAAGGTCGAGCGCGCGTCGATCTTCTGCATCCGATACATCCCGACGTTGCGGCCGCCGGTCTTCGGGTCCTTCGTGATCACGGCAGGCAGGGTGATGAACGGCGCCGGGTCACCGGGCCAGCAGCGCTGGATCGGGAGCAGATCGAGGTCGATCTCCTCCCCGGTCAGCACAACGTCGTGGCAGGCGCCGCGCGAGACGGTCTTCGGCCGCGAGTCCGCGATCGACTTCAGCTTCCTGAGCCCGCGCACCTTGTCGACGAGCCCGCTCGGCGGTTGCATCTCGAGGACGTCCTCGAGTCTCGCAGCGATGTCGTCGAGGCGCTCGACCCCGAAGCCGAGACACATCCGGCGCTCGGTGCCGAATTGGTTGATCAGGAGCGGATGGCGCGCACCCTTCGGGTTCTCGAAGAGCAGAGCAGGCCCGCCGGTCTTGACGGTTCGGTCGACGATCTCCGTGATCTCGAGGTCGGGATCGACCTCGGCAGCGACGCGAGCGAGCTCACCTTCGTGCTCGAGGAGGCGGATCCAGTCGCGGAGATCAGAGGGCGGAGCCACTTAGGCCGAGTCTACGGAGAGGCGTAGGCGACCGCCTCGTCGAGCGTCAGCGTTCGTCCTCGCTGCACGGCGTTCGCGCCCGGTGTCCGTGGGCGGTGTCCAAGGCGCCAGCCGGCGTCGAGCCGGAGCCACTGCCGCGGTCGTCGAGAGCAGCCCCCTCAACAACGAAGCCGACCGCAAGGGCCGGCTTCGTCGCTCGCTCCCGAAGGGGGAGGCGCTTAGGGGAAGAGCACCTGACCGGGGCGAAGGTCGAGGGGGGTGCCGTTCTTGCACTTCGAGGTGTAGTAGGCCGGGTCGCTCGTCTTCAGCCCGGGATAGTTCCCGTAGAGGTCCCGGGCGACGCTGGCGCCGAAGGCCTTGCTCTCGCCGAGCAGCTGCGCGGCGTCGGTGGTGAGCTGCATCGCGTAGCATTCGGTGGTCGCCTCGTTGGAGACCCCCGCGACGTGCAGGGCCTCGTGGGCCAGGGTCGAGATCTCCCAGGACGACTTCGCGATCGAAGCCTTGCCACCCTGGTAGACGATGCGATCGAGCTCGCGGCAGGTCTTGGGTGAGAGATTGATCACGTTCCAGGGCATCATCACGTAGCCCGCGATATTGCTGAGCCCGTCGCCGAACTGGTTGGCGTGCGTCTTCGAAAGCGCATTCCAATCGCGCTGATTCCAACAGATCACGAGTGCGTCGGTCGCTTTGACGCCCTTGAGCTCGGCGTACCGCTTGATGATTGCCGAGGCGATCTCGCTGTAGCGCGAGTCGACGCGGCTCTGGCCGATCGGGTCGGTCGCGGCGCGGATGCAGTAGCCCTGCGTTTCGGAACCGTTTGCGGTCGAGCCGTACGGGATCAGGATCTTGTCCTGTGAGCACGAGCGTGCTGCGTCGGCGGCGCCGGCACCGGCGGCGAGAACGGCCAGTGCGACGAGGGTGACGGCCAGCGCGAGAACGCGAAGCCGAGCGGTCTGAAGTGCGGTGTGGAAAGCCTGCATTGGATCCTCCTCCGTTTGCAAGACCGCCCTGTGCGATCTCGATGCGGCGAGGATCCGGGGGGCTGCTCAAGGCCCCCTCAGCGCGCGCTCAAGGCCTGTCGGCCGGCGAGCGACGAGGTGGAAGGAGGAGCGCGAGGGCGACTCCGACCCTTTGAGCGGGGCTTGATCTCGGCTTGAGGGACGGACCCGAATCTCCGCCGCGATGAGCCGCACTGGGTGGCTCCGCACACGGAGGTAAGGACATGACCCTCACGCTCGCAATCCGCCGCTTTCTCGTTCTCGTCGCAATCGCGACGCTCGGCGTGCTCGCGATCGGCGCCTCGACGGCGTCGGCGATCAACCCGCCGCAGACCACGGTCGTCGGCGCGGTCAACCACACGTACTGGGACCTGAACGCGTTCTGGAAGCCGCTCCTCAACTACAAGGGCTACGGCTACCACGGCACGACGGTGAACTACTACAACTACTCGTCGAGTGGCGCCGTGGTCGATTACCCGACGAACTGCGGCTCGACTGCGAAGTCACACGGTTCGTTCGGTTTCTACTGCCCGCCGGTCAGCCAGATCCACCTCGACTTCACTCAGATGGACGGCGTCCTTCGCCAGTACGGCGACGGCGCGGTCGCTTTCTGGCTGGCGCACGAAACCGGCCATCACATCGAGAAGCTGATGAGCATCCACCGAGTGGCTCCGAACCAGGAGCTGATGGCCGACTGCTTCGCCGGCCTCTACATCCGCTACGGCTACTCCAAGTCCGGGAAGATCAACTACGCCGACTACCAGGAGGCCAGGAACCAGCTCTGGGCGCTCGCCTCCAGTCCCTCGCACGGCACGAATCGGCAGCGGCTCGGCGCCTTCGACTACGGCTTCAGGACATTCTCTCTGCAGTCCTGCCTGAACGCGTACTAAGCGCGATCTCACCAGCACGACGGCAAGCGGCCCGGTGGAGACACCGGGCCGCTTGTGCGTCTCCAGACGGATCTGCGCTCCTTGAGCCGGGCTTGAGGAGGCCTTGACCGGCCCGCGGTCTTCTGTGCGCATCGGGATCGCGCAAGGCGATCCCCAAAGCAAAGGAGTCTCAGATGGAGCTCGTCTTCCCCCTCGTGTTCATGGTCGTTTGGGCCGTTTTCACAGCCCGCATGGCTCGTGGTCGCGGCCGCCGTCCGGCGCTGTGGGCCACCATCGGCGCGATCTTCGGCGTCTTCGCGGTCGCCACCCTCGCGCTGCTGCCGCGCAAGACCGTCCAGCTCGAGCAGCCCGTCGCGGCCTAGCTCGCCCTCGCACACCGCATCGCAAAGAGGCCCGGGAGACCGGGCCTCTTTGCGTTCTCAGACCCCGCCCGTGAGCGACCAGGTGAAGCGCGTCAGGCTCGCCGGCGGGGACATCCCGCCGGGGCGAACGCCTCGCCGAACGACGAGTACCGGCGACCCGGCCGCCCGCGCCACCGCCTGCCGTGCCGGTCCGATCCCCTCCTGATGCCAGCGAGACGAGCAACCGAGGACGACGAGCGACGACTCGCGCACCGCTTCGATCATCGCCTCCTCGCCCGAATCGACGAGAACCGGCTCCGTGACGACGCCGGCGAGCTGCTGGACCGCAAGCGAGGCACTCGCGAGCAGCCGGCTGGCGTCGCGCCGCTCGCGGTCGGGGTCCTCCCGCGTGCCGAGGAGGCGAAGCGGTGCCCCGAGGGCGCTTGCCGCCCAGGCGCCCATCTCGAGCGCGGCCCATTCGTGCTCGTTGCCCCCGAACGGAACTGCGACCGGCGCGGGTTCGGTATCCGGCCCGGGCAACGCCGCCGCGCCGACTCGGAGCGCGACGTCGCAGGGCGCCTGCTCGAGAACGAGTCGGAGATCGTCGCCGAAGGGATCGGTCGCCGACTCGGGCCGATCGAGCAGCAGCAGGTCGATGTCCTGCTGCGAGGCCATCCGCACGACGTCCTCCGCCTCGTCGCTGGACGTGAACGCGGCAGCGCGAATGTCCGTACCGGCCTCCGCGAGCTGTGCGCGACGCGCCTGTAGCGCACTCGCGATCGATTGCAGGTCGTCGCCGGGCGCAGCGAGCCGCAGGACGACGAGTCCGTGTCGGATCCGGGCGCCGGCAAGGAGCGCGGCGAAGGGAGCCAGTGCGTCGAGCTCGGCGTCCTCGCGCGGAACGACGAGGATCGCACGCGCCGGCTCGACTCGCGGCTCACGACCGGCAGGCTCCTTGCCGCTTCCGGGCGCCTCGCGAGCCTCGAGGTCCAACTCTGGATCCTGGCGCAGGATCGCCCGCTCCAACGCCTGGAGAGCCGGGCTGGGATCGATCCCGAGCTCGTCGACCAGCGCTCGCCGTCCCTCCTGGTAGCAGTCCAGCGCCTCTGCCTGCCGCCCGGCGCGGTAGAGCGCGAGCATCACCTGGCCGCGCGGGCGCTCGCGGAGCGGATTGCGGCCGACGAGCTGCTCGAGCTCGCCGATCAGCTCTGGCTGCCCGCCGAGTCGGAGATCGGCCTCGATGCGCTCCTCGAGCACGGCCAGTCGAAGCTCCTCGAGCCGGGCGATCGGTCCCTGGGCGAAGGGCTCGAACGTGAAGTCCGAGAGCGCCGGGCCGCGCCAGAGGGCGAGCGCCTCGCGCAGCGTGCGGGCCGAGGTCTCCGCGTCGCCGGCTTTGAGCCTGCGAACGCCCTCTTCCGCGAGCTGCTCGAACCGGCGCAAGTCGACCTGCGTCGGGCCTGCGGCGAGGATGTAACCGGGCTTCCGCGTCACGATCGCGTCGGCCCCCAGGACTTTCCGTAGCTGCGAGACGTAGACCTGGATCACGTGCGCGGCCGTCTCCGGCGGCTGCTCGGCCCACAGGTCGTCGATCAGCCGGTCGACGGAAACGAGCTCGTTCGCCCGCAGGAGCAGGACTGCGAGGAGAGCGCGCTGCTTCGCCCCACCGAGCGGTAGCTGTCGCTCGTTGTCGAGCGCCTCGAGCGGTCCCAGAAGCCTGAACTCCATCAGGCTGCCGAGGCTAACCGGAGGTGTCGCGTCCGGCCGGTGGCAGACCGGTGCGTGAGCGCGAACGGAAGCCGATCGTCAGCTTGCGGCGCAGCGAGTCCTGCTGCTGCTCATGCTGCGAGCGAGCCTCGTCGAGCGACTCGACGGCCAGCTCGGCCCTCAGCCAGCCGGCCAGCGCAGCTGCACGCAGGTCGGGTGGGCGCGGCTCGTCCCGACGGACGACGACTCGTTCGAACTCGTCCGCAAGCCGCTTGTCGGCGTCCGCGAGCAGCCCGCCGACCTCATCCACGAGCGAGTCGAGCTCCACCCCGAGCGCATCGAGGCCGGCCGGGTCGCGCGGGATTCGTGTCGCGGTCAGCAACTCGTCCGACAAACCTGTCAGCCGCATCAGCCGCTTCCGCTCTCCCCACGCCAAAGCCATGCGTCGAGTCTATCGCGCTCGTGCCGCCGCTTTCAGCATCTGGCCGAAGCTGCGCGCCGTCGGAGGGCGTTGTGCCGGCTTCTTCGCGAGCGCCTGGAGGATCGACCAGGACAGCTCCTCGCTCACCGTGTCCCGGCGCTCGCGCGGGCTCGCCGGCGTGTCCTCGAGATGGGCGACGGCAACCTCGAAGATTCCCCGGTCGGCGAACGGGGCTGCCCCGGTCACGCACTCGTAGAGCAGGCAGCCGAGCGCGTAGACATCGCTTTCGGGCGTCGCCTCCTTCCCTTCGATCAGCTCGGGAGCGAGGTAGTCGAGCGTCCCAAGCGGCTGGCCGGGCTTTGTCAGCACGCTGTACGCCGTCCCCTTCGCAAGGCCGTAGTCCGTGAGCGCCGAGGCGCCGTGACGGTCGAGCATGACGTTCGCCGGCTTGACGTCACGATGCACGATCCCGCACTCGTGCAGCGCGCTGAGTCCGCCGGCGATCTCGAGAGCCAGCCGCACGCAGTCGGTGAGCGCCAGTCGGCCGTCGTCGGCGAGCAGGTCGGAAAGGGAGCCGCCGTCCCGGAATGCCGAGGCGAGAAAGGTGTAGCCGTCGTGCTCGCCCGCGTCGAGCACCGGTACGAGGTGGGGGTGCTCGACCTCGTTGGCGACGCGAGCTTCGCGCAGGAAGCGTCGACGGTAGACATCGTCCCCGGAGAGGCCGTGCTTCAAGATCTTGAGCGCAACCGTCATTCCCTCCGGCTCCCGCACGGCGCGGTAGACCACACCCGTCGCACCCTCGCCGAGTCGATGCTCGAGCTCGTATGGCCCGAGCCGGTCGCCGGTCGCGAGCTCGCGCCGGCCTCTCATGCGATCAGGAGGATGCTCGTGACGGCGTCTTCGATCGACAGAGCTCGGCCGGCGTTACCCTGCGACTCCTCGAGGGCCTGCACGAGCGTCGCGCCCGGCCCTGATCGAGCGAGTCGGCGAAGGCTCGCTCGCCCAGCTTCGAGCGAATCCCCGACACGATGCGCGCATAGTTGACGCGATCGCCCTCCGGAAGCGGGGCGCCGATCGCCGCGCGGAGCGACTCTGCGGCTCCCAGCAACCGGCCCGCTGCGAGCGCATCCGACTGCGCGAGACCCACATCCGCCAGCGTCTCGAACGCGGTCGCCAGCCCTTCCTTGTCGTTCAGCTCCACGCGCAGGTTCAGCGCCGTCAGCGCCAGGGTGGCCGCCCGTGCGCGATCGCCGTCCAGCAGCTCAGTCTGCGCGAGCAACTCCAAGACGTTCGCGAGCCCAGGCTTGTCACCGACTTGCTCGTACGCGGCGACGCTCTCGGTGAGCAGCGACCGCGCGCGGGCCGAGTCGTCCTGCCGGAGCGCCACTTTGCCCAGGTTCTCGAGGGCGACGGCCGCGCCGCGAACATCGCCGAGCTTGCGTTTCAACGTCAGGCTCTCGACGAGAAGCGCTGCTGCGGTCGCATAATCGCCCTCGTCGGCGGCGCTGGTGCCGAGATTGCCGAGCGTCGTCGCAACGCCCCACGTGTCGCCGAGTCGGCGTCTCAGCTCCAGGCTCTTCTCGTAGAACACGCGAGCCTGCGCGTGGTCGGCCTGGTGGCGCGCGACGATCCCGAGGGCGTTGAGCGCCGAAGCGACGCCGGCACCATCGTCGAGCTGACGGTGGAGGGCGGCACTCTGCTCGAGCGCTCCCTTCGCGTGCGCGAAGTCACCCTGCTGGACCGCGAGGAGCGCCTCCGCTCGAAGCGCCCTGGCCCGAGCCGGAAGCGGCTCCTCGAACCGAAGAGCGTCGGTGAGCCACCGGCGTCCTTCGCTCAGGTCGCCGTGGATCCCCCAGAACCGCGACAACGCGGTCGCCAGCCGCAGGCAGAACTCGCCGTGCCCGCTCTCGCCGGCATACGTGAGTGCCTTTCGAAGGTTGTCAGACTCCTCCTCGAGGTGTTGGAGGGCGTGGATCTGGCTCGCTCCGAGGAGCTCCGGCTCGGCCCGCTCCGCGACCGCGAGGTAGTACTCGGCATGACGGGCTCGAAGAGCGAGCGCCGAAGCTTCGTCCTCCTCCCTGCCGGCCGCGTACTCCTGCACCACGGCGAGCATCGTGTAGCGCAGCTCTCCCGGATCGTCGCGGCGGCGCAGCAGGCTCGCGTCGAGCAGCCCCTCGAGGACGTCGAGATCGGCGTCGCAGACCACCTCGGCGGCCTCGAGCGTGAAGCCGCCGGCGAAGACGGCGAGCCGGGCGAAGAGCTGCTGCTCCGCGGGTTGGAGGAGGTCGTAACTCCAGTCGAGCGTTGCGGTCAGCGTCTGCTGGCGGGCGGGCGCGTCGCGCGGGCCACCCGTGAGAACGCGCAGGCGTCGGTCGAGGCGGGCGAGAAGCTCCGCCGGGGAGAGCAACCGCAGGCGGGCGGCCGCGAGCTCGACGGCGAGTGGGAGGCAGTCGACGCGACGGACGATCTCCGCGACGGCCGGGTCTCCCGCGGCGAACGTGAATCCGTGCTGCTCCGCCCTGCGCCCGAAGAGCGCGATCGCCTCGCTCTCCTCGAGCGGCGGCACGGGCAGCTCCCGCTCGGCTTGGAGGCGAAGCGGCGCCCGGCTGGTGGCAACCACCGAGAGGTTCGGACAGGCGGCCAAGAGCGCGGCTGCGAGCCCGGCCGCATCGGGCAGGAGTTGCTCGAGATTGTCGAGGGCGAGCAGGAGCCGGCGTCCGCCGATCAGCTCGGCTGGATGGCGATCCGGGTCGCCGAGCTCCCGTGCGATCGCCGCGGGCAGCAGCTCGGGGTCTCGAAGCGCGGCGAGCGCGAGCCAGTGGACGCCGTCAAATCGAGAGGCGGTGCGAGCGGCGAGCTCGAGCGCGAGCCGCGTTTTCCCCGTTCCGCCGGGGCCGGTCAGGGT
>JBBJLW010000025.1:0-50764 GCA_037720595.1 Gaiellaceae bacterium
GTGCCGCTCTACTACGAGAACCGGATCCCGGAGTTGCAGCTCGTGAACGAGGCGTTCGCGGAGGACCTGAACGCGCTGCTCGAGGCGGCCGAGGTCGACGAGGAGGCGGAGGGACTGCTGGTGCGCCGCTTCGCGCGTGAGGTGGCGCTGATCTCGCGGCCGGAGCGGCTGCGGACGATCGCGCGTGACCTCGTCCGGCACTTCGTCGGTCGCGGCTTCGACGGCAAGGCGATGGTCGTCTCGATCGACAAGGCGACCGCCGTGCGGATGCACGACCTCGTGCGCGAGGAGTGGGAGCTTCACCTTGCGGAGCTGCGTTCGGAGCACGACGCGCTGCCGGAGCTGGAGCGGGCCTGGCTCGCGAGCCGGATCGAGCTGATAGAGACGACCGATATGGCGGTCGTCGTCAGCCAGGCGCAGAACGAGGTGGGAGATCTCGAGCGGGCGGGACTGGACATCCGCCCGCACCGCGCCCGGATGCTGGCCGAGCCGCTCGATCACCGTTTCAAGGATCCGCGCGACCCGCTCCGGCTCGTCTTCGTCGTGGCGATGTGGATGACCGGCTTCGACGCTCCGAGCTGCTCGACGATCTATCTCGACCGGCCGATGCGCAACCACACGCTGATGCAGACGATCGCCCGCGCCAACCGCGTCTTCCCGGAGAAGGAGAACGGGCTGATCGTCGACTACATCGGCGTCTTCCGCGACCTCGAGCGGGCGCTCGCGATCTACGGGGCTGCGACCGGGGACGAACGCATCGACGCGCCGATCCAGGACAAGGCCGACCTGGTCGCCGCGCTCGCGCAGGCGATCGAGGAGTGCTCCGAGCTGTGCGAGCGGTACGACGTCGACCTGGGCGAGCTCCGAAGCGCGACGGGGTTTGAGTTCATCGCCTTGCGGGACGCCGCCGTGGAGGCGCTGCTCGTGGACGACGAGGTGCGTGAGGCGTTCCTCGCCGCTGCTCGCCGCGCCCGCAAGCTGTTCAAAGCGGTGCTTCCCGATCCAGCCGCCGCCGGTCAGCAGGCGACTGTCGCGGTCATCCGCGTGCTGGCCGAGCGGATCATCGACCTCAGCGTGGGCGAGCGGCCCGACATCACCGAGGTCGCCGACGCCGTCGACGCGCTCCTCGATCGCTCCGTCGGAGCCGAGGAATACGTGATCCGTGCCGCCGCCGAAGGCGTCGATAAGGACCCCGTGATCGACCTCAGCAAGATCGACTTCGACGCGCTCTCAGCCCAGTTCGCCGGCCGCAAGCGTTCCGAGACCGAGCGGTTCGCGGCCCTCGTCCGCGACCGAGCAGTGTCGGCGGCGCGGCGCAACTCCACCCGTCACGAGCTGGTCGAGCGGATCGAGCAGCTCATCGCGACCTACAACGCGGGCAGCCTCAACATCGACGAGTACCTGCGGCGGCTGATCGTCCTCTCCCGCGACCTCAGCGACGAGGAGCAGCGTGCAGCAAGGGAGGGCTTGAACGAGGAGGAGCTCGCGATCTTCGACCTGCTCACCAAGCCCGACCCGGTGCTCGACACAGACGAGACCGAGCAGGTCAGGGCCGTCGCGAAGCGCCTGCTCGAGCACTTGCACGAGAAGCTCGTGCAGGACTGGCGACGCAAGGCAGAGACGCTCGCCGAGGTACGGGTGACGATCCGCGACGTTCTCGACCAGCTCCCCGACGACCCGTACCCGCGCACGCTGTACGACACGAAAGTGCAGGCCGTCTTCGACCACGTACAGACCGTCTACGGCGAAGAGGGCGGCAGCGTCTACGACGAGGCCACGACCTCAGTAGCTGTCCTTGCGCTCCCCGCGCCTCCCACCGTCGAGTCGATCACCGAGTCCATGATCGAACAGATCCGGAGCGACGCCGCCTTTGCTGAGCTCGTCGCGCGTCAGTTGCGAGGAGTCGCACCCACGTTCACGCGGAGCACCGAGGAGCTGCTCGACAACGATGAAGACGATGAGGTCGAGTTCAAGTCCACCGCCCGCTGGGATGTCCGCGAGGCGAAGCGGAACCCGGCCATCGAGGACGCGATCGTCAAGACCGTCGCCGCGTTCCTCAACACCGAAGGCGGCACCCTGATCATCGGCGTCGGCCCCGACCGCACGATCGTTGGCCTCGAGCTCGACTACCCGCACGTCAAGCCCGCGAACGGCGATGGCTTCGTCAACTGGCTCACCACCCACCTTCTGAACGCGGTGGGCAGCGCGGCGGTGATGCGAACCCGCGCCCGTATCGTCTCCCACACCGGCGCAGAGATCTGCCGGCTCGACGTCTCGAAATCATCGCAGCCGGTCTGGGCGAAGACGAGCAAGGAGCGTCGTGTCTTCTTCGTCCGCATGAACAACTCGAGCCGCGCGATACCAAAGGACGATCTTGACGCATACCTGGCCGACCGTTGGCCCTAAAGCACGCTCCCTGCCCTAGAGGCACTTGACGTGCGTGACCTCGTTGCGGATCGCACTCAGATAGGCGTGGCGGTACTGCGAACCCGGCCGCTGAAACCTTCGTACTGCTTCGTCCCAGTAACGGCCCCACGCTGAACTTGCCGCGACTCGCGGGCACCGCCGTTAGGGCTGGCGACGGCGGAGGAGCCGAGGAAGCTGCTCGCCGCCGCCAGCAGGCTGAGCTCTAGGAGCTGCGGTCGGTTTCGTTCTCAACCTCGCCACGCCAGGCCCCGGTTTCGGTGGCGCGGCCTTCGATCAGCTCCTTGAACCGCTTCAGGTCTCCTTTGACGCGGCGGCTGTCGGCACCGATCGCGGCCCCGGCGGTCTCCACGATCCCCTCGGGCTCCCAGTCCATCTGCACCGCGACACGGGTGGTCTGTTCGTCGATCTGGTGGAAGGTGACGACACCGGCGTTTTCTCGCCCTTCGGTGGCCTTCCAGGCGACGCGGTGATCGGGATGCTGCTCGGTGATCTCCGCCCGCCACTCCTCCTTCTTGCCGCCCACTTCGGCTGACCAGAGGAGATGGGTGTCGTCGAGCTGCTGGACGCTCTCGATCCCCTCCATGAACTGGGGGAACTCCTCGAACTGTGTCCACTGGTTGTAGGCAGTGCTAACGGGAACGTTGACCTCGATCGTCTCCTCGATCCGAGCCATGATCACTCTCCTTGTCGGGTAGCTCCAAACTTGCCCGCCAGGCAGGCAACAAAACAACACCGACGCGCTCGGTCTCGCGACCGCGAGCGGCGGCGCCGCGGAGATAGGCCTGGATGCGTGCGTCCACCCCTCCAAGCCTACGGGCCGTCTTGCAGGCCGCGGATTTGTCAGCTCGTGAAACGGTGCTCTACGAAGTCAAGTCGCGGACTACGACTACTCAGGCGTCGGCAGCGCGAGGAAGTAGATCGGCCTGAGCGGTAAGAGCTGTCGGTCGGCGTCAGCCAACTGATCCGAGAACTCGACCCACAGTTCGACGAGGCGGTTCAGGTCGATGAGCGTTAGATGGCGATGCTCCGATCGCGCTTCTCTTTGTGCCTCCGATGTGAAGCCGCCCGCGGACACGTAGATCCCCACGTCGGTGCTACCGAGCGTGCCGATGAAGGCGCGGAGTGCGTGCGCATCCATTTTGGTGTCCGGCTGCCGCTTCACCTGAACTTTGATCCTCGGCTTGCTCGTACCGAGCGGATCGGTGTAGGCAATCATGTCGACACCGCGATCTGGTCCCGGCGGGGCGATCCAGAGGACGTGGTAGCCCATCGCCTTCAGCAACGCAGCGACGAGCTCCTGAAAGTCGTACGGCGGCATCCTGCCCAGGTAATCGCGGATATCCGCCCAGGCAGCTTCTTCGGCCTCTTCAAGTGTGGCCACCGGGGTCTCGACTACCTCCTGCTCAACCTCACGCTCGGGCTGACCCTCCTTCCACGCTCGATACAGCCGTTCAGCTTCGCGGCGCAAGGCTTCAGGATCAGGAAAAGCGGCGTAGGCGATGCGGCCGTCTTCGGTCAACGTCCAGCCGTCTTTGGCTTTGGTGAGCCAACCGGCCTTCACCGCCGGCAGCGTCGTGAATCGGATCAAGTTGTCGAAGCGCCTGATGTTTTGATGCTTCGGTAGCCCTTGCTGCTCAAACTGCGTTGGCTGGACTCGCTCGGCGGTCTGCTTGATGACCTGTGATGCCGGGACGGGTTCCGTTGCGTCCGTCAGCACCGCGAACACGCCACGCATGAGTTCACCGAGCCGTTTTCGCGTGACCTCAGCCATGTTTCGTAGCTTCTCACCTCGACCGAGCTGCCGCCACTCCGGTCAGCACTCAGCAATGACTGGGCGATCCAGCGCGGGACACGCCTTTCGCTGCTCGGAACCGTGCCGGCGGCGTCGGCACGGCGCCTTCGGCGGACGCGCGCCGGGACGACCATCACATCTTTCCGCAGGCGCACCTTCGAGACGAGGGCGTCGAGGATCGGTTGCGGCCGTCGAGGATGAGGAGGAGTTGGACGTGGCATGAGCGCTTATACGCTGGGCTTCACCGTCTCTCAGACCGAAGAGCGGCGCGCACGGTCGACGCGTACCATCGAGCGCCGTCTTGCGCGGTCGCGACGCGCTCGGCCGTGAGCGTCCGTGCGATCGCTGCGAGCGACTCGCCGGCGGCGTGCATCTGCCGGATCCGTTCGCGGAGTTCTTCGGGCATTGAGCGGGGTCGGCCGAGCTGGACGCCCTCGGCTTTCTTGATCGCGAGCGCGTCTCGGGTTCGTTGGGAGATCAGCCGTCGCTCGAACTGCGCGAACGTCGCCAACATGTGCGCCATCGCCTCGCCCGCCGGTGTGGTCGTGTCCACAGCGCAGTCGAGCGCGACAAGCGCCCAGCCTTGCTTCTGCGCCTCGGCCATGATCCGGGTGAAGTCGATCATCGAGCGGGAGAGCCGATCGAGTTTCGCGACCACGAGCGCCGTCGCCTCGCCGCTCTCGAGCGCGCGCAGCGCCTCCTGGACACCGGGTCGCTTCAGGTCCTTGGCGGAGTAGCCGGCGTCCTCGATCAGCTCGACGAGCTCCCAGCCTCGCCGCTCGCACTCGGCCAGGATCGCGCCCCGCTGGGCCTCGAGGCCGGCACCGCTATTGCTCTGTTCGTCTGTGCTCACTCGGACGTAACCTAGGACCCGCATGGGAGCTAACCCTCCTCTGCCATGACCCCGGCGGTGCCTGCCGCGCGGGGTCTTACTTCGCCATATCGTACACCATTCGTTCCATTGATGTACGATGGAGAAGCGAATGGACTGGCTATCTAGTCCCGCAGCGTCCGCAGGAAGCGTTCCAGCCTGAGTGGTCACGGAGGAGGGGGTCGAGCGATGGGAGCCTTTTCAGCCGGCGACGAGTTGATCTCTCGCCAGGAGGAGCTCGGACGGTCGGCACGCTTTCGGGGGGCTCTCCTTGGCCTGGCTGTAGGGGATGCGCTCGGGACGACGCTCGAGTTCAAACCGCCCGGCTCATTCGAGCCGCTCACCGACATCGTTGGCGGGGGACCGTTTGGGCTGCGCCCCGGCGAGTGGACGGACGATACGAGCATGGCTTTGTGTCTGGCCGAGTCGCTAGTCGAGTGCGGCGGCTTCGACCCGCGCGACCAGATGGTGCGTTACGTCCGCTGGTGGCGGGAGGGGCATTTGAGCAGCAATGGCCGTTGTTTCGACATCGGGATCACCGTCTCGGGCGCCCTCTCACGCTTCGAGCGGACGGGGGAGCCGTACGCCGGGTCGGCCGATCCCCGGACGGCAGGGAACGGGTCGATCATGCGGCTCGCCCCTGTGCCGCTGTGGTTCGCCGCCCGCCCGGAGGAGGCGATCGGCCGCTGCGCCGACAGTTCCCGCACGACCCACGGCGCCGCGACCGCCGTCGACGCTTGCCGCTACCTGGGCGCCCTGATCCTGGGCGCGCAGGCTGGAGTCAGCAAGGAGGAACTTCTCTCGGCGCGCTACACGCCCGTCGCTGGACTCTGGGACCGAGAGCCGCTCGCCCACGAGGTCGACGAGATCGCAGCCGGGTCGTTCAAGCGGCGAGAGCCGCCCGAGATCAAGGGGAGCGGCTACGTCGTCCGCTCGCTCGAGGCAGCCTTGTGGGCGTTCGACCGCAGCGACAGCTTCCAGGAGGGGGCGCTGCTAGCCGTCAACCTCGGCGACGACGCCGACACGACCGGCGCCGTCTACGGGCAGCTCGCGGGCGCCTTCTACGGGGAGCACGGCATCCCGGAGGAGTGGCGCGCGGTCGTGGCGCGGCACGACGAGATCGTCGACTTCGCGGACAGGCTTCTCGCGCGGCCGGCCGCTCAGGGCGGCTGCGAGTGATCGCCCCGGCGTGGACCATGACGGCAACGATCGCACAGGCTCGCTTCACGGCGTTTGCTGCCCTTCTGCTGCCCAGACTCTGGACGCTCGGGTCGAGGTCGATCGCGCGCGCCGGTCATGCTTCGACGGCCTCTGTCCGGGGCTCTTGATCGGCGTGGGCAGACCGCGGACGCCGACCACTCAGAGCCGTCGAGGCTGCCTCAGGCGAGAGCACGCTCGCCCAGGCGGGTGCTCGTAGCGCCAGACGAATGGCGACGAAAGTGTCTCCTCGTCGCCCCCCCATTGCCGCGCGTCTTGCGAAGCACTCGGCTACCTGGGTCGAGCGCCCATCGCCGGAGGGGACTCCTTCACTGGGCAACTCAGCATGGATCGTCTGCGCCTCCAGCATTGGGCGAAAGTGCGGCCAGGTCAACGGAGCTACGCACTGCTGCCTTTATTGAGCTAAATGATGATCAGTATAAAGCAGCTTGAACGTCAGTCCAGTGAGGCCAGCTTCCTGGCACATGCGCCGAAACTGTTGATCCTCGAAACCTTCACGCTCCCAATAGTAGATCGCGGAGAGCGAGGTTTCGGGAATCTTGAAAAGTTCGCCCCCAAGCCTCTGCGTATCAAAATGCGGCTCTTTAACGACAGGATCTGCCCACTTCGGAAACGTGTCCCATACAGTTGCGTCCTTGTCCAACGAGTCATAGCAGGCCGTAATGTTGAAGACATAAAAGGCCTCACCGTTATGTTTGAACGGCAACAACTCCCCGCACGATAAGAGAACCTCGCGGATCTCAGACCTTCCATCGAGCAATGTCTGGGACGTGGCAAATGCTGCTAGTTGCCCGAACCCCCAAAAGTCACATGCCGGAAGCTTTGGTTGGAACGAAAACATCGTCGGCGCGATCCACGTGTCCGTCAGGAAGCGTCCGTCTAGATCATATTCGAGCGCCTTCTCGGGGTCGTCAAAGAGAAAGTACTGACAGGCGTCGACGCTCGAGGAAACCTCGAAGAAACGGATTGCTCGTCCCAAACCGTGCAACAAACGCTCCCTTCACGAGGTCTTTCGCGACGCTGGCGAACTCACGACCGAGCGGAATCTCCACATCCACATCCACAGCCTAGCGCGCGGCTCGTCCCTCGCTCAGAGGACATTCCTGAACGCTGGGCCATGCGAACGTGGACGAGCTAACGGTGATAGTTACGCCTGCTGGTTGACCAAGTAGAGAGCGGGCGCTTCGCGCCCCGCCGAAGTCGTTTATGCGGCGGGGCGCCAGCTGTGTCTGGCCGACCGTCACCTGAGCGGCGCGAATCGGGCGATCAGAATGTGTGGGGCTGCTCGGCAGGTCCTCCGGTCGGGCAGCTCCACGCTTCGATTTCTCAGGCTGTGGCGACGAGCGACTGACGATCCTCCTGCGGCGCCCGGTACAGCATCACCGAGACGGCGAGGATCCAGATGAGCGTCAGGATCAGCGCGAAGAAGTCAGCGAACGGAATGAAGAGAGCGATCCCGAACACGAGTGCTGCCCAGCCCAGCCAGCGAGGAAGGAAAGCCCCTCCGAGTAGGAGGCCAGCAGCGCCCAGCATCATCACTCCGAGACCGCTATTGAATGGCAGCCACACATTCGCGTCGAGCACGTTCAAGGCTTGTAGCGCAGTTGACGAGACACCTTGGTCAGCCCCGTCCACGAGCGCGAAGTGGATCAGAGCCGCGACAACGACGGCCGACGCAGTAATCACACTCCCTGCAACAAGAAGCCGCTCCCAGATTGACCGCTCCCTCCCTGCCGCTGTCGCCCAGCGGCCCGCCATGCTGAGTGCGAAAAGCACGAGGAATGGTGCGGTCGCTGCGAGCACAAAGGCGGCTATCCCCTGCCGGACGTCTTGATCCGCGTAGAAGGATGCAACCTCATCCGCCGACGCACTCGACTCCGGCGTGTTTCCGCCCAGCCCAACGATCGCGAGTAGAAGCAGTACAACGAACACGATCCCGCTCAACGGAAGCGATCTTCTTAGATCCACACATCCTCCTGAGTCCTCAATGGCAACGTTCCGGCATCCGAGCATGAGGCCTAGCGGTCAGGCGCGCAAGCACGAAGTCGCTCAATCAGCTCGAACAGCGCCGCGGCGAACCGGACTGCGAGACTCTGCCGGAGCTTGGCCACCCGCCCTTGAGTTCCTGTTCTCGGGGAACATTCGTGAACGCTGGCCCAACTGAGTGTGAAGATGCGTGCGCTAGGAGAATCTGCCTGGATGAGTCGCTTCAACCCGATCCTTGCTGGCCTTCGGTCCGCGGATCACGAGGCGCAGCGTGAAGCAGAAGACGCTCTTCGCGAGCTTCGGCCACTCACGTTGGACGAAGCTGCTCAGGCGTTGCGGGCGGCCGCCGAGGGCTTGCCGCCTCGCGAAAACGATTGGGAGGACTCGGCCAGCCACCTCGTGCTCGCAGCGGTGACTGGTGCTTCGGAGGAACTAATAGTGGTCGTACAGGAGATCTACACGCGGCTTCCGACGCCGTTCTCGCGAACCGCGGCGTTGCGATTGCTTGCCAATCTCGACTCTCGCGACGCGTACGCAGTTCTCGGACTCCTCCTCGCCTCACCTCCAGACCCACGCGAGGATCTCGACGCGATCTGGTGGGAGACGGAGCCGCGGCATGGCGACCTCCTATGCCCGGCACTAATCACGCGACTCGCGAACGACCTCAGTCGCGCGAGCGTCTTCGACGTAGTGCTTCGTCTCGCGGCAACCGAGGAAATAGCGCCGGAGCATGCAGTTCTGCTTGCCCCGGCAGCGCTTGCCGAGCTACGTAGGCTTCGACGACGGGCCTCGACGCGCTTCGAATGGGCCGGACGCGACCTCGACCAGCGGCTCGAGCGATGCCACCGGGCGGAGCGCGCTTTGACCATGCTCGGCGCAGCGCCTGCCTCGACCGAAGCGATCACGGAGCTCGCTGCCTGGGCGGGCCTCGACTCGCTACCTGCCGCTGCGGCGCTGACGTCCCTGCTGCGGCTCGGCCAGGAGGCCGAGCCGTCTGAGGTCGCGCGCGTCGCCGCCGACCCGGAAGCGCGACGGCGCCTGTTCAATGACCTATCCCAGCTAGATCGGATGCAGCTGATGCCATCTCGCTACCGAACTCAGGAGGCGCTCGCCGAGGCGGCACTCGTCGAGTGGCTCACCTTTCCGGGCGAGCTGGGCCGGCCGCCGACCGCAATCGAGTTCGTCGAACTCATCTCAGCCGACACGGACGAAGGCCCAGTCGACCTTTACGTTTTCCGCTTCCGCGCGGAGGGCGGCCGTCTACGGCGCGGGAAGTGGTTCGCGGGAGTCGCTGGGCCGTATCGCCGCGAGGATTCACCAACGATCACTGGCGGCGAGATGACGTTCAGCGCATTCGAGCCTTGGGATGAGCGGTCGCCCCTTGACCATGCTGAACTCGTCGCGGAGATCCTAGAGTCTTGGAGGCGAGCCGACGGGAATCGCTCCGACGGCCCTCGCGATATGTAGAGCGATAAAGCCCAACGCGCCGCCTCTGTTCCCGGCGCCGCATCTTTGAGACCGAGCGTCTTTCTGCGCGTCTCGGGTGACTGTGAGACTCGGCGGGTGGTCTGTCTGGGACCGTCGCCAGCCTGGTGTTCGTCGTGTCGCATGTGACTCTTCGGGTGACTGGCCGCTGTGTGCGTGCCTTCGGAATGATCTGTCCGTGTGTGCGCGGCGACGCCGGTCTGGCGCCCGCTGCTGGCTTGATCAGGAGCCTGTCCGCCCTTGTGGGGCGTGACTCATCACAGTCCTGCCGTCGCGGTTTCCCTGCACCCAGACCGACGTCTACCGGACCCTACGAGTGAAGCCGGAGGATCAGACGGGATGCTTGCAGATCAGGTGGATTACGTGGTCGGCGTCGATACGCACCGGGACGAGCTCGTGCTCGCGGTGGTTGTCGCACCGGCGGGCGGAGTTGTCGCGCAACGCTCGGTACGGGCGAGCGGACGCGGCTACGCGCAGGCACTGTGTTTCGCCGAGGAGCACGCGGACGGTGCGCGCGTCTGGGCGGTCGAGGGTGCGGGCCATTACGGTGCCGGGCTTGCTCGCTATCTGAGCGGCCGCGGCGAGACGGTCTGCGAGATCGGCCGCGGCCCACGCGACGAGCGCAGGCTGCGTGGCAAAGACGACTCGCTCGATGCGACCCGTGCGGCACGTACGGCGTTGGCAAGCGAGACGCTCAGCCTGCCGCGGGCCGGGCAGAGACGCGAGGCGCTGCGCCTCTTGCTCCTCACCCGCAGGAGTGCGGTCGACGTCCGCCGGCAGGCGCTCGTGCAGCTGCGCAGCGTGATCGTGACTGCGCCCGACGATTTCCGCGAGCAGCTGCGGGGGCTGCCGGTCGGGTCTCTGATCAAGCGCTGCAGCCGCCTTCGCCGCTCCAGCTCACGCACACCCGATCAGCTCGCGACGATCCTTGTGCTGCGCAGCCTCGCGCGACGGATCGAAGCCGCGACCGCCGAAGCAGCTGAGCTCGAACGCGAGATCCTCGCCCACGTCCGCGCGCTCACACCGCAGCTACTCGACGAAGCGGGCGTCGGCCCGATCGTCGCCGCCCAGCTGATCGTCGCCTGGTCCCACCACGGACGCATCCGCTCCGAAGCCGCCTTCGCGCGACTCGCCGGCGTCGCTCCGATCCCGGCCTCATCAGGTCAAACGATCCGTCAGCGCCTCAGCCGTGGCGGCGACCGCCAACTCAACCGTGCTCTGCACACCGTCGTCCTGCATCGACGCCAACACGACGCGGCAACCAAGGACTACATCGCGCGACGCGTCGCCGAAGGCAAGACCCAACGCGAAGCCGTCCGGCTGCTCAAGCGCTACCTCGCCCGCCACCTCTACCGGCTGCTGCAAAACCAGGAGCCGCTGATGGCTTGACAAGTCATAGGAGCATCATTCTCGAACTGTGAGTGTGTGAGTCGTCCCGTCTGGGGCGTTTGTCAGGTTGGCTCCGGTGCTCTCTGTTTGTGACTCAATTCTTGAATGACCCGTTGCTGCGGTGTCTTTCCAGTGATCTGTCCGGGTGGGGAGTCCGGTGTCGGCCTGGCGCCCGCTTGCTGGCCTGATCAGAAGCCTGTCCGCGTTGTGAGCGCGTGACCCGTCACAGTTCTGCCGCCCGCGGTTTGCATCCCCAGACCGACACCGTTGTGTCCCCCAACTCTCGGCTGGAGGTCAGGTACGGATGCTTGCAGATCAGCTGGACTACATCGTTGGCGTCGACCCGCACCGCGATTCACACGCGCTCGCGGTCGTGCACGTCCTCAGCGGCGCCGTTGTGCTCGAGGCGACTGTCGCGGCGAGCATGGAGGGCTACGCGAACGCGCTCGGGCTCGCCGAGGAACATGCGAGGGGTCGGCGTGCGTTCGCGATCGAGGGCACCGGCTCCTTCGGTGCCGGACTGACGCGCTTCCTGACCGGCCGTGGTGAGCGGGTGCTCGAGGTCGGCCGTTTGCGGCGGGAGCGGCGCACGGGCGGCAAGACCGACGCGCTCGACGCGATCCGGGCGGCCCGCAGCGCGCTCGCCAGCGAGCGGCCGGCAACGCCACGCGCCGGCGGGGAACGCCAGGCGTTGCAGGCATTGGTGGCCGCACGGGAAGGCGCGGTCAACGCCAAACGGGCAGGCCTCTGCCAGCTGCGAGACCTGTTGATCACGGCCCCGGAGCCGCTCCGCAGCGAGTTGCGGCCGCTGAGCAGGACGCGACTTTTGCAACGCCTCGCAGCAACTCGGCCTGACGGCCGTCGCGACCCCGAGCTGCGCGGCAGCATGCTCGCGCTGCGCTCGATCGCCCGGCGCGTGCTGCAGCTGACTGTTGAGGAACGCGAGCTCGCACGCGAGATCGAGACGATCACCCGCAAGCTCGCACCGCAGCTGCTCGACCAGCCCGGCGTCGGACCGCACGCCGCCGCACAGCTCGTCCTCTCCTGGTCACACCAAGGACGGATCACCACCGAAGCCGCCTTCGCCAGGCTCGCCGGCGCAGCCCCGATCCCCGCCTCCTCCGGACAGACCATCCGCTACCGGCTCGACCGATCAGGCGACCGCAAACTCAACCGCGCCCTGCACATGATCCTCGTCACACGGAAACGCTCGCACCCCGCCACGATCGCCTACATCGAACGCCGACTTGCAGAGGGCAAGACACGACGCGAAGCAAACCGCTGCCTCAAGCGCTACCTCGCCCGCAACCTCTACCGCCTACTCGAACACGGAGCACCAATCGCGACTTGACAAACATAGAAGCATCGCTGGCCCACGCGATTGCTGGCATTTCAGCGGGCGCGGGCGTACTCAACCAGTGACGCATGGATTCGGAAGCCTATTGACTCGTAGAGCGCACAGGCGGGCTTGGTCGCGCAGTAGACGATCGCTTGACGCCCGCCTTCCTCGTGCAAGCGCCGCAGCGCGAAGCTGCAGACCGCGCCGCCGAGGCCGCGGCGGCGGAACTCTTCCCGGACGCCGACCGGCTCGAACTCGCCAACCCGGTTCTCGTCGTCGGGCCAGCAGAGGCAGTACGCGGCGAAGCGACCGTCCGGCGCCTCGACGACGCAATCGAGAGATTCGCGGTACGGCCACTCCCCCCGAACTTGGGCGAAACTCGACTCGGTGACGCGCGAGGGCCTGTCAGGGCGCGACCAGACCTCGCGATGGATTGAGACGCGTTCAGGGATGTCTTCGGCGCGGACAGCACGGCATCGGAATCCGTCAGGCAACGGAGGCAACTCGGGCGGCTCCGCGAGGTCGCGAACCAGGTAGTGCATCGGTGTACCCGGCTGCGTGAAACCGCGCCGCGCGAGCGCTGCCCGCCCCTCGGCATCATCTTCGAACGCGAACGCGACACGCGCCGCGGGATCGGCGAGGATCTCGTCGAGCAGGTGCAGATGCTCCGGATGAACATCATGTTCAAGCTGATCGGGACCCTCCTCCTTTAGCCACGACCAGGCGACGACGCGCCCATCCTCGACCCAGAGGCGGATTTTCCACTCCTTCTCGCGGCCCTCGTGCTGGCGCAGGCCCCACGCGATGTCACCCACGTGCCAGGGAGCGCGCGGGCCGAGCAGTCGCCGCTGTTCAAGGGCGAGCTGCTGCATCCCCGCGATGATCTCTGAGCTGAGCCGCACGAGCCCGTCGAACCTTACCGCGCTTCAGGCGTCATTCCTGAACGCTGCGCACGCCACACTCGTTGTCTAACCGCTCTAGGCTCTGGGGCGTGCTGAGGGCGGTCATTTTCGATCTCTACGACACCCTCGTCGATTACGACGAGGCCACTTCGCGGGCCTTTAGCGAGTCGATAGCTGATCTTCTCGGTAGGCCGCGGGAAGAGTTCGCAGCCGTCTGGCGCGAGGGTCGGCCTTTACGCGAGACCGGCCCTCTCGCGCCTTACCTTCGGGCACTCGGCCTGGACGAGAAGCAGGCCGCGGCGGTGACTGCGCGGCGGCTGGAGTGGACGCGGCAGTTGCTTTCACGCCCGCGAATGGGCGCTGTCGAGACGCTACAGGGCGTCCGCGCGCTTGGCCTAGCCACGGGCTTGATCACCGTTTGCAGCGAGGACCTTCCTCTGATCTGGAACGAGACAGCCTTGGCGCCGCTCATCGACGTCGCGGTCTTCTCCTGCTCGGTTGGCCTGCGCAAGCCAGATCCGAGGATCTACCGGCTTACTTGCAAGCGCTTAAAGGTCGAGCCGGAGGATGCGATCTTCGTCGGCGACGGCGCCAATGACGAACTGGCCGGCGCCGAGCGGGTCGGTATGCAAGCAATCCTGATTCATCGCGACGGAGACGCCGCTGCCGCGGATCAGTTCGGCGGAACCCGGATAACAAGTCTCTCTCAACTCGCCGACCTCCTTGCCTGACCTAGGGCTGATCGGGGGACATTTACCAACACTGGCCCATCGGACAGTCCCGCCCGTTGGTTCGCGATGCGTTGTGGCTCTTGAGCGCTAGTCCGGAGAAGGCCCCCAGCGAAGGCCGTACTGCCCGGTGAGGCAGCCAGGGGCGCAGACGGCATCAGACGCTAGTTCCGATGGAGCGTGTAGATCTCGGGGAGACGGTTGAGCATTATCACCCCGACCGGAGTCAGGATGATCGTCAGGCAGAAGAAGTAGGCGACGGTCATCCAGAGCAGAGCGGCCCACCAGCCGACCAGCACGAAGTAGATCGCCCGCAGCAGGAGTGAGCGCTGCTTTCGGTGCGTGCGGGAGATCGTCATGACGTCCCCGCTCTGGGCGATCGTCGTGGTCTGCATCCGGGGTCGGAGCGTCAGGATGGTGCCGGTCCGATTGAAGACCCAGAAGGCAAGCGGGAGCCCGATGAGCGTCAGTCCGGCGAGGTAGCCGACTGCCAGGGAGATCCCGGTCAGCCACCAGCCGACAAGGAAATACCACAGAACCCGCAGCAGGAAGTGCGGGCCTCTGCGCTCGGTTGTGACTGTTTGTCTGGCTTCCGGGGCGCCCGGAATTAGCTGCTCGCTCATACCGGCTCCACCAGCGCGAGCGTGTAGAGCGCGCGCAGGGTGGTGATCTTCGCCTGCGGGTGGGCGTGGCAGATCTCGCCGCCGTTTCCGTCGTAGCAGGTCTCGGCGCCGCACTCGGCGCAGACGTAGGCTCTGACGACCTTGGTCTGCTCGAACTCTTGGGGGCCGGCGCTGATCATCCTGCACTGAGAGTAGGGGCGGAGAGGGCCCGGAGCCGCGTCAAGATTCGTCGTCGTTCGGCTCGGTTCTGTCGCCCACTGCCTCGGCATTGCGCAACGCTTCGCCGATCAGCTTCGGGATCTGGAGGACCTCCTCCTCATCGCTGACCTCACCTCCCAACGGAATGACATCAGTCGGGGCGGAAGACTCCAAGCCATATTTCACAGTCAGAAACCGGAGTCGATAAGCGTCGACAGCTGCGGCGTGTACTCGACGAACCAGTTGTAAGTTCATACCACTGGAGATGAAGACTCCCGCTATCGGCACTACCTGGGCCAGCTTCTTTTGCGTGAGCTTCAGCCCGAGGCTCGCAAAGGCACGATTGATTACCTGTACGAGGACGTGCTCATTGAGTTGCGTCCAGGTGGCTTGGCGCATCATGTCCTGGGTGAGTCGCGCCAGACTCGCTAACGCGTTCGACTTCGCGCCGCTTCCGACCGCCATCCCGAGCCCGAGGACCTGGAGCGCAAAGAGTTCCTCGTCCGGCAGGTTTGGATCGAACCCGTACGAGACTGCAACTTCTCCGACAACTCGCCCGAGTCCGGCCATCACCGCCACAGAGTCCGCCGCCACGGTCGCGACCACTACTGCAGCAGTGGCACCTCCCGTTACCGTCGCCGAGACCGTCGCGCCCGTGATTAGCAGAGAGCTCGCCGCCCCCTCGGCGATCGCAACACCTTCGTGAAGTCGCTTGCGGTTTGGAAGGACATCGTCGCATTGGCGGAGGTCCAGTTGGAGGAAGTCTGCGGGTGCCCTGACGTCGTGCCCCATTTTTTGGTGGCGCTTCATCGAGCCTTCGAGGGTAACGGAGTGGATCCCGTGTCCCGTCGTAAAGTCCATCAGTCCTTGCGCCGCCTTGGCATAGCCTTCCGCGACGACTTCGTTTCCGGGCATCGTCGATGCGCGCTCCCTGACGGCGCGCCCCACGCGTGAGGTGGTGTCGCGGACCTTCTGAGGCACCAGGCTACGTGAGTCCTGCGGCGGGGAGGTTAGCCGCTTGTACGCCTTTACCTCGTATTCACTCATAGATGGCCGCGCCACGATACTCCCTCCTAAGCTATCCACTCACTGTAGTTGACACGGGCAAAGCTGAGCGACCCAATGGTGGCACCAATCGCGCTTTGAATCGGGGTGCATTCGCTGTCGCGTGATGAGCACGAGTCATGGCTTGAGCCTTCGCAGACGCCAACGGCTCGGGCTCGACGTTTCGTGCTGAAACGTTACGTCGCTGCGCGAGGGTCACCTCGTCAAGGGACATTTCCCTAATGCTGGCCCAGGCAACGTTTTTCTGATCGGGCTTACAGAATGGTGACGTACGCGTTGTAGGTTCGGCTGCATGAACGTTCGGGTTCCGGTAGCGCTGGCCCTGGCCGTACTCGCTTTGGCCGGATGCTCCGATCACGGCGACGATAGTTCCAGCGCAACTCCGTCCAAGTCCACGGCTCTCGAGGCCGACCCTCGTGTCTCGTCTGCTGAGGCGATTGCTGTGATCGAGGACTGGTACGCCGATGGGATCTTCAATAGCCCCCATCGATGTGCGGCCGTGCGCGCAGCGATGGAACGCTTGCCAACGTCATACCCCCGAGTACAGCACGGTGTACGACGACATGAGGTCTCTCGAACGCCGCACCTGCCGATAGCACACCCCTCTCGCTCAGGGAACATTCCAGAACTGTGAGTGTGTGGCTGTCCCGTCTGGGGCGTTTGTCAGGTTGGTGTCGGTGCTCTTTGGTTGTGACTCGATTCTCGAATGACCCGCTGGGGCGGTGTCTTTCCAGTGATGTGTCCGATCAGAGAGTCCGGTACCGGCCTGGCGCCCGCTTGCTGGCCTGATCAGAAGCCTGTCCGCGTTGTGAGCGCGTGACCCGTCACAGTTATGCCGCCAGCGGTTTCCACCCCAGACCGGCACCGGTTCGTGTCCCCCAACGCTTGGGCTGGAGGTCGGTGTTCGGATGCTCGCAGATCAGCTGGACTACATCGTCGGTGTCGATCCACACCGCGACTCGCACGCCGTCGCGGTCGTGCACGTCCGAAGCGGCGCGGTCGTCTTCGAGACGAACGTCGTCGCTAACAGCGACGGCTACGCACAGGCGCTGAAGCTCGTCGACCGGCACGCGCCATGCCGGCGTGCGTTCGCGGTTGAGGGGACAGGCTCGTTCGGTGCCGGTCTCACGCGTTTCCTGACCGAGCGGGGTGAGCGGGTGCTCGAGGTCGGCAGGCTGCGCCGGGAGCGCCGCTCCGGCGGCAAGAACGACGCGCTCGACGCTGTCCGTGCCGCTCGCAGCGTCCTCGCTGGGCAGCGGCCGGCGACGCCACGGGCGGGTGGTGAACGCCAGGCTTTGCAGGCCCTGGTGGCCGCACGAGAAGGAGCCGTGAACGCGAAGCGTGCCGGGCTCTGCCAGCTGCGCGATCTGCTGATCACAACCCCGGAGCCGGTGCGCAGCGAACTGCGGCCGCTCACGCGTGCACGGCTTTTGCAGCGGCTTGCAGCAACCCGACCCGACGGTCGACGCGATCCAGAGTTGCGCGGCAGCATGCTGGCGCTGCGCTCGATCGCCCGACGGGTGCTGCAGCTGACCGCCGAAGAGCGTGAGCTCGCCCGCGAGATCGAAACGCTTACCCGCAAGCTCGCACCGCAACTGCTCGACCAGCCCGGCGTCGGTCCGCACGCCGCAGCTCAGCTCGTCCTGTCGTGGTCACACCGCGGCCGGATCGAGTCGGAGGCCGCATTCGCAAGGCTCGCCGGCGCAGCACCGATCCCCGCCTCCTCCGGCCAGACAGTCCGCTACCGGCTCGACCGATCAGGCGACCGCAAACTCAACCGCGCACTGCACATGATCCTCGTCACGCGCAAGCGCTCACACCCCGCCACGATCGCCTACATCGAACGACGCGTGCAAGAAGGCAAGACCCGACGCGAAGCAAGCCGCTGCCTCAAGCGCTACCTCGCCCGCAGCCTCTACCGCCTCCTCGAACACGGAGCGCCACTGGCCACTTGACAGACATAGAAGCATCGCTGGCCCACGCAGCGGATCAGAGAGCGGCGCATCCGGGTAATGACCGACTCGTGCCGCGCATGAAACCCGAGGAGCGAGTCCGCCCCCAACTCGGCGACGTAATCGAAATCGAGACGCCAAGCGGATTTGGCTATGCGCAGTACACCCATGAACATCGCGAGTCGCCGCGGATGGGCTCTCTGCTCCGCATCCTTCCGGGCGTGTTTGATCACCGACCGGAGCTAGAATCGCTGATCCAACAGGAGGAGCAATTCAGCGTGTTCTTCCCGCTCCACGCCGCGCTAGGACGTGGAATCTTCCGCATCGTCGCGAACGAACAGATCCCGCCGAGCAAGCGGCCCTTCCCGATCTTTCGTTCACGGGCACGGCCCGAGATCCCTGCTGGCCCTTGGTTCTACTGGGACGGCGACCGCGAGTGGCGTGAGACCCCGTGGCGGCGCAAGCCCCAGTGGCGGCGGCGAGCGATCAATGAGATCTGGAACGACACGCTCCTCATCGAGCGGATCGCATCCGGATGGGAACCCGATCCCGAGGCAGACGGCTGAAGCTCCTCAGGGGAATTCCCGCACGCTGGCCCAGCCGACGATGTTTCAGGCGCGGCGGGTACGCTCGCGTCTGTGGGGATAAATCGCGCCGGGACGGTCAGGCTGCGGATCCTGAACGATGCCGCCGAGGAATCGATGCTTTGGGAGCTGCCGTTGGGCAGCGTTGGTCCGCTGGCAGGTCAGCGGGTTGAGCTTGAGCCTGCACTGCCCCCGGAAGCTCTGCGGCCTGAGTTGGAGGCGCTTCTCCGCGACGGAGCCGTCTTGTTGTACGAGCTCGAAAACCCCGAGCAGTCGGTCCCACTTGACGATGCCGTGTCGGGCATCGCTGACGATGGGTCGTGGCGGACTCTTGACAAGGGCGGTAAGCCGTGGGCGCTTGCGCTGACGCCCATCGGCGAAGCCGAGTACCTGCGCGATTACCCGCCGAGCCGCGACAAGGATTCATACTGAGCGACCGCTAGCTCAGGCGTCATTCGCGAACGCTGGCCCAGACGACTCGTCGAGTTTGTCTCACCTCGTCGTAGGGCCAGACTTCTCTGCGAAACTCCTAACGTGGCTTGGCGGAGAAAGAAGCTTTCCACCCGCGATACGCCGGGACCTAGGACCGCCCAGGAGACTTTTCGTCTGATGGTGCGCGACGAGCTCGCGCCGCGTCTACGCGACATCGGGTTCGTAGGATCTGGCCAGACCTACACATTGCCCGACACGGACGCTTGGCTGATGATCGGTCTCCAACGATCTAAGTGGTCGGACGCCACAGCAGTCGATTTCACTTTGAACCTGACAGTCGCGCTGAAGAGCCTGTGGACAGAGCGCCACGAGGAGCGTCCCGACTTCTATCCGCGACGACCGGGTGCGAACACCGACTACGGCGACGTCATGTGGCAGGATCGGATCAGCAGCGTGTTGCGGGACGAAGGTCTGTTAGGCGCTAGCGAACCTGAGAAGTGGTGGCGCGTCCAGGCTGGAGAACCAACCGAGGCGGTTACCGCTGATGTCCTCAAGGTCGTAGGGTCATATGCACTTCCGGCGATCCTCGCTATGCGCGACAAAGTTCTCTCAGAGCTCGGGTGACTGTGGGAGTCGGCGGGTCGGTCTGTCTGGGACCGTCGCGAGGCTGGTTGTTGTCGTGACGCATACGACTCGTCAGGGGGCCGGCCGCTTTGGGCGTGCATTTGGAATGATCTGTCAGTGCGTGCGCGGCGACGCCGGCCTGGCGCGCGCTGCTGGCTTGATCAGGAGCTTGCGCAGGCGCTGCGCTTCGCGCAGGAGTACGCGAACGGAGCGCGAGTCTGGGCGGTCGAGGGCACCGGCCACTACGGTGCCGGGCTCGCCCGCTATCTGAGCCGCCAGGGCGAAACGGTCTGCGAGATCGGCCGCGGCCGACGCGACGAGCGCCGGCTGCGCGGCAAGAAAGACTCGCTCGACGCGACTCGTGCGGCACACACGGCCTTGGCGAGCGAGACGCTCAGCCTGCCCAGGGCCGGGCAGCGACGCGAGGCGCTCCGGCTCTTACTCCTCGCCCGAAGAAGTGCGGTCGATGTCCGCCGAGTGGCGCTCGTGCAGCTGCGCAGCGTGGTCGTCACCTGCCCCGACGATCTCCGCGAGCAGCTACGCGGGCTGCCCGCAGGGCGGCTGATCCAACGCTGCAGCAGACTTCGCCGCTCGAGCGCGATGAGCGCCGACGAGGTCGCGACACGGCTCGTGTTGCGCAGCCTCGCCCGCCGGATCCAGACGGCGACCGTCGAAGCCGACGAGCTCCAGCAGGAGATCCTCGGACACATCCGTGCGCTCGCGCCGCGGCTGCTCGACGAGCCCGGTGTCGGCCCGATCGTCGCCGCCCAGCTGCTCATCGCTTGGTCACACCGCGGCCGCGTCCGCTCCGAAGCCGCCTTCGTGCGGCTCGCCGGCGTCGCGCCGGTCCCCGCCTCCAGCGGCCAGACACAGCGGCACCGGCTCAGCCGCGGCGGCGACCGTCAACTCAACCGCGCTTTGCACACCGTGGTCCTGCATCGACGCCACCACGACCCGGCGACCAAGGACTACATCGCACGGCGCATCGCCGAAGGCAAGAGCCAACGCGACGCCGCCGGGCTGCTCAAGCGCTACCTCGCCCGCCACCTCTACCGGCTACTGCAAAACCAGGAGCCGAGCATGGCTTGACAAGTCATAGGAGCATCATTCCCGAACTGTGAGTGTGTGGCTGTCCCGTCTGGGGCGTTTGTCAGGTTGGTGTCGGTGCTCTTTGGTTGTGACTCGATTCTCGAATGACCCGCTGGGGCGGTGTCTTTCCAGTGATGTGTCCGATCAGAGAGTCCGGTACCGGCCTGGCGCCCGCTTGCTGGCCTGATCAGAAGCCTGTCCGCGTTGTGAGCGCGTGACCCGTCACAGTTATGCCGCCAGCGGTTTCCACCCCAGACCGGCACCGGTTCGTGTCCCCCAACGCTTGGGCTGGAGGTCGGTGTTCGGATGCTCGCAGATCAGCTGGACTACATCGTCGGTGTCGATCCACACCGCGACTCGCACGCCGTCGCGGTCGTGCACGTCCGAAGCGGCGCGGTCGTCTTCGAGACGAACGTCGTCGCTAACAGCGACGGCTACGCACAGGCGCTGAAGCTCGTCGACCGGCACGCGCCATGCCGGCGTGCGTTCGCGGTTGAGGGGACAGGCTCGTTCGGTGCCGGTCTCACGCGTTTCCTGACCGAGCGGGGTGAGCGGGTGCTCGAGGTCGGCAGGCTGCGCCGGGAGCGCCGCTCCGGCGGCAAGAACGACGCGCTCGACGCTGTCCGTGCCGCTCGCAGCGTCCTCGCTGGGCAGCGGCCGGCGACGCCACGGGCGGGTGGTGAACGCCAGGCTTTGCAGGCCCTGGTGGCCGCACGAGAAGGAGCCGTGAACGCGAAGCGTGCCGGGCTCTGCCAGCTGCGCGATCTGCTGATCACAACCCCGGAGCCGGTGCGCAGCGAACTGCGGCCGCTCACGCGTGCACGGCTTTTGCAGCGGCTTGCAGCAACCCGACCCGACGGTCGACGCGATCCAGAGTTGCGCGGCAGCATGCTGGCGCTGCGCTCGATCGCCCGACGGGTGCTGCAGCTGACCGCCGAAGAGCGTGAGCTCGCCCGCGAGATCGAAACGCTTACCCGCAAGCTCGCACCGCAACTGCTCGACCAGCCCGGCGTCGGTCCGCACGCCGCAGCTCAGCTCGTCCTGTCGTGGTCACACCGCGGCCGGATCGAGTCGGAGGCCGCATTCGCAAGGCTCGCCGGCGCAGCACCGATCCCCGCCTCCTCCGGCCAGACAGTCCGCTACCGGCTCGACCGATCAGGCGACCGCAAACTCAACCGCGCACTGCACATGATCCTCGTCACGCGCAAGCGCTCACACCCCGCCACGATCGCCTACATCGAACGACGCGTGCAAGAAGGCAAGACCCGACGCGAAGCAAGCCGCTGCCTCAAGCGCTACCTCGCCCGCAGCCTCTACCGCCTCCTCGAACACGGAGCGCCACTGGCCACTTGACAGACATAGAAGCATCACTGGCCCAGGCGCGTGACCTCTCCTCCGGGCTGCTCGACACAATGATCCCACGCCGCCCGAAGCGAACCGGGAGACTCGACCGCCGAGGCGTTTGTCTTCCTGCCGCCCGGGTTACCAACGGGCCGCGGCCCGTCGCATGGGGGTAGCCCAGCTCGCTCAGTTCCAGTAGGTGGAAGGGTGCGCGTGCTCGGGCCTGGCAGCAACCGGACCGTAGCGACGGCGGTACGCTCGTTGCGTGGGCGTCTTGCGCGAGGTCGTCGAGGCGGATCTGCCGGTCTTCTACGAGCACCAGCGCGACCGGGAAGCGGCGGCGATGGCCGCGTTCCCGCCGCGCGAACGCGACGCGTTCATGGCGCACTGGGCGAAGACGCTCGCGAACGACTCGGCCCTGACTTGGACGGTCGTCTCCGACGGCGCGGTCGCCGGCAACATCGGCTGCTGGGAGGACGACGGACGCAGGCTCGTCGGGTACTGGATCGGGCGAGAGTTCTGGGGCCGCGGGCTCGCGACGCAGGCCCTCGCGGAACTCCTCGACGTGGTCGACGCGCGCCCGCTGCACGCATACGTGGCGAAGAGCAACGTCGCCTCGGTCCGCGTGCTCGAGAAGTGCGGGTTCGTCAAGGTTGGCGAGCACGCGGGCGACGACGGGATCGAGGAGCTCCTCCTGGAGCTGTGGGCATGAGGACCACCCGCGCGGGTGAGAGTGTCGGAATCGGGGCCCTACCTGCGTGTCATGTTCGCGGTGCACGACCTCGACGATACGCTCGCCCGGCTCCGAAAGCACGGCGCGCAGCTCGTCGACGAAGTAGTCCGGTACGAACACGTGTATCGGCTCTGCTACATCCGGGGGCCCGAAGGACTTCTCATCGGACTGGCCGAACAGATCGGCTGACGCCCGACACCCTCTGGCGTCAATTCGAAACGCTGGCCCAGGCAGTTGTTCTGTTCGGGGCCGTGGGCATGAACATGATGGGCGCGGAACCCGGAGGCCAGCGAGCGCCGGCGTGATGCCTTAGACGGTGCGGGGTCGCCAGGGCTCGTGCTCGTGCGTGAGCCAGACCAGCTCGGGGTCGAGCGCAAGCACCCGCAGCCGACCTTCGGTGGGCGGCTCGTCGAACTCGCCAAACCAGACCGCCACGTCGCCGCCGACGATGACCGGGCGCCCGCCGGTCTCGACGACGACCATCTGCATGCCGTCGCAGTGGCCCGGCGCCGGGACGAGTCGGAGCCCGGGAAGCAGCTCGAGCTCGCCGTCGACCGGGACGTACCGCACGCCGGGAGCCTCGACCCACTCGCGGATGGTGTAGTCGTCCTGGCTGCGCGCGTCGCCGAGCTCCCGGCGCTGGACGTAGATCGGTTTGTCGGCAAAGAGGTGGTTGCCGCCGCAGTGGTCGGCGTGCAGGTGGGTGTTGACGATGATGTCGATGCCGGCGAGATCGAAGTCCTGCTCGTTGAGCGGCCGGAGGCGGGGATCCATGTCGGCCATCGCCGGGTGCAGCTCCGTCATGCCGGTGTCGACCAGCACGCGCGCGTCGGGATGGTCGATGACGTGCACATAGACCGGCATCCGCTCGCCTTCGACGGACAGGTCGGCAACGAAGACCGGCGTGATGGTGACTGAGGCGGGGGCGTTCATTGTGTACCGGCGTCCATGGCCTTTTGCACCACCGCGTGGGCAGCCTCGGCCACGTCGGGCAGCTCCTCCTCGGGGAAGGTCATCGCGCCGTCGTCGAACGAGATCAGATACCGCGCCATCTCGTGCTCCTTTCTCGGGCGGCCTGCTCCGGCCGCATCTCACCCTGCCACGAATACTCGCGCAGCAAGAGAGACTGACAAACCACCGAAGACTCATCGCTGCTCCGGCCGATCCAGGCTCACTTCTTCAGAGGACACTCCCGAACACTGGCCCAGCCGAGCGCGCGTTGTCTCCTAGCCCGGTTCGCTCGCTTCCGGGCTGGGGGTGAACAGCTTCCAGTGCCCTTCGGAGACGACTTCGACGGTGCCGTCGCTCACTTTGATGGCGGTCTGATCGTCGATCGCATACGCCGGACCTGGGATCCCGGCGGCCCATCTTTCTGCGTCGGCCATGGAGTTCTCCGGCAGATCCTCGTGATCCAGGTGCGGGAAGATCGAGAAGTCGACGATGCCCAGCGTGCTGTCGCCTCCGGTGGGCGGCTTCCACTCGACGAAGTCCTCCCCGATTCGGGGGGTCATCACCATGCTCCCGGCGCTCAGCCCTACCCAAACGGTGTTGCTCAGTGACGGCAGGAGATCCGCCAGCCCGGACTGCCGCATCCAGTGGCACAGGTACAGGGCGTCGCCGCCGTTCACCAGCAGGACGTCTGTCTCTCGTACCCAGGGGACCCAGCGTTCTTCGTCGATGCTGGGCAGCGCGGTGAGTTCCAGCACTCCCAAGGACTTCCAACCCAGCTCGCACATCGGTGTGGTGGACTGACCGGTGATGAAACGCCATGCGCCTGCAGGACTTCCCTGGGGGTGCCCGTACCCCGCGGTGGGGATGCAGAGGGCGTTGGAGTCGGCGATCGGTTTGCCCAGTAGGTCCACCAGCGCGTTGTGGAGGCTCGTGTTCTTGATCCCAGCGGAGGTGAGAAGAAACCTCATGGATGCTCCCTTGCTCGCGGTGTTGGCGTGGTGCTTCCCTCAGAGAGACTCAGTACGGGCGCGCAAATCATCGTTCCCCGCAGCCGTCGGGGGTCATTCGCGAACAATGGCCGGGGCGCGTGGCGATGCTAATCGCCGGAGCGAATAGAATGCAGCACTTGGGGCGCGTGGCAATCGGCGTGGCTTTACTCGTCGTGGGAGTCGTGCTCGGTCTGTACGGCTCTCTGTTGCTGAGCTACCAGGGGAGGGTGGCAGCAGCGAGACGTACATCATGCTAAGCGGGAGCCGAGTCGATGCGCAGTTGGTCGGAGCCATTGTGCTCGCAATCGCGCTCGCCGTGATCGTGTTCGCCGTCTGGCTGCTGTTGAGGCGACGTAAACATCATTCTTAAGACGGCGCGTCTGGCTCGGGCGTCATTCGCCAACGCTGCCCAGGCAAGAGATGCGCCTAAAGGCGATCTCGGACTCGAGCAACGAACGTGGCGATCTCCGCCGCATCGCCATGCGGTGCTTCTGGAAGTTCGTCGACGGCCATCCACGAAGTGCCCACCGGGACGCCGGGATATCGAGGGTAGAGGTGCTGATGAAAATGCTCGACTCCGAGCCCGATCACGGCGACATGCACGCGCTCTGCCCCCTCACCTCGGAGCCCTTTCGCGATGGCGCGAGCGGCCTGTGCAACGGACGCGGCCTCAGACTCGGTGAGGTCGCCCAGGTGATCAACGTGCCTCCGCGTCACGACCATGCAGTGCCCGAGATAGGGCCGTGGGTTCCCAGCCGTAGGTGGAATGTGGAAGCCGATCACCTGGTCGTCGTCCCACAGCAGGCCACCGGGTAGCTCGATCTGACCCGAGACCTCGCGGCAGACGAGGCAGTCATCGCTCATCGTGGGATCCTAGGACACCTTCGGGGTGCATTACTGAACGCTGGCGCAGCCGAGCGCCGCCGCGTGTGAAGCTCGAGGTCGAGCAAGCGCCGCTTCTACTCGGTCCACCGCAGATAGAACGCAAGCGGCGGGACAGCGACAGGTTCGAGCGATTTCCCGCTTCGGGTAACCAGGGTGCCGTTGTTGAGCAAATAGGCGGAGCCGTCGGCGGACCAGACGACGCGGTCGAAGTGCGGCCCACGACCGGCGCTGCTCGCGCGCTCTGGCACGTCGGAACCACAGACGAGGCGGCGGTAACCGCCGCGCGCGGTCCAGACGTCAAGGCAATGATCATGGCCTAGGTTCAGCCGTGCGGTGCCGGGCAGCTCACCCACGACTTGGACGAAGGCATCGCCGTCCGCCGACCAGTCGCGGCCACCTGGATTACCGGTGCGAGCGCTGCCGAAGATCGGGCCGACCCGTTGCACGCGGCCGGTGCGGGAGACAAGAACGAGGACCTGAGCCGCCCTTGGGCTCGCGTTCGAGAAGACGGTTGTCACGATCGCGTCTTCGCCGTAGCCGAGAGCGAAGCCGTGGCGGTCGGGAGCGACCGAGACGAGCGCAGTACGACCAAATCCCGCCGCGGCGTGGATCGCATCCAGTCGGACAAGTCGCCGCTCGCGTCCATGAGCGCGGAGATACAACGCAGCCGCGCGCACGACAATCGCGCTACCGTCGGCGAGGAACGTAATGCCGTCGGCGGCGACCCGCTCACGCGCGAAACCGTCGCGGTCGACGACGTAGGTACGCGTCTCTGCTCCGCTCGCGGTCGTCGCGACGAAAGTTGTGCCGTCGGGCGCCCATCCCAGGCGGACGAGCCGTTCTCCAACCGGAACCTGCCACATCGGCCGCGGCGAGCCGTCGGGTGGCACGAGGTACAGACAACGCTTGGCCGACGACGGGGCCCATAGCGCGCTCGCGTTCGTCGGAAAGAACTTCCTTGGCAGCTTCTGTCGCGCGAACGGCAGCCTCCGCTCGTCGCACGCGGACAAATCCGTTGCGCCAGTCGTACTGTCACCTTCGCGCGGCGAGCGTGAACCTGTGGTCGCAGGAAGCGTCCGTGCGGCCGGCGGTTCACTCGACGAGGACGAGTCACAGCCGGTGAGCGCAGAAAGCAAGAGCAGCACGATTGTCGCGCCGACGCGCACGTCATTCACCTTACGGTGCGAACACCACGTCAGGTCCGTGGTCACCCCTCGGACTGTCGAGGCACATTCCCGCACACTGGCGCACGCGACGGTCGAGAGATCGCTAAACAAGCCGGCGTCGCTGTGCATCCTTCCTGTAGATGGCTCGTGGCCGAGATCGCTTGGTGGGAGAGCTCGAAGCCCTGTACATAGAGAGCTTCCACTCCTATGTGCGGGTAGCGCGTGCGATCACTGGCGACCGGGAGCGAGCCCTCGAGGTTGTGCAGGAGGGCTTCGCTCGGGCGATGGCGGCCGGCGCGAGTTTCCGGGGCGAATCGCCGCTAGGTGCCTGGGTCTGGCGGATCATCGTCAACGAGGCGCGGAGCCAGAGCCGACGCCCGCTGAGCGAAGCAGCATACGAGCGAGTCGAGGTGGCTGTGCCACCGCGAACAGCTGAACTCGCGCCGCTCATTTCGGCGCTACCGGAACGCCAACGCCACGCGATCTTTCTTCGCTACTACGCGGACCTCGACTACCGCACGATCGCAGCGGTACTCGAGATCGAGGTTGGCACTGTGAGTGCGACCCTCGCCGCCGCGCACGAACGTCTGCGAATCGCTCTCCGTGAACAGGAGGTGACCGCCCGTGACTGACACCGAACCCATCATCAGAGACGAGCTGGAGCGGCTGGCGCCGGAGGCAGAAAACGCAACTCCCGATCTCGCCGACGTCAGGCGCCGGGCAAACCTGGGCGGCGAGTCGCGCTCGCGCCGGACACTGCGGCGCGTGATCGTCGTCGCCGCCGTCGCACTTGCCCTGGCCGCACCCACGCTCGCGTTCAGCGGCTCCGTCAGAGACCTGCTCGGCCTCGAGCGGCCGAAGCCCGTCGTCGAGCAGGCCATGCTGCTGCTCTCTGCTCCGGTCGGCAACGGCTTCTGGGCGCACGGCTTCACCGCGCCCTCCTCGACAGGCGGCCGCTGCGACTTCTTCGTGCTGAACCGCAGCGCACAGGTGGCACCAGCATCGGACCCGAATGGCGCGATGGCGTGTTCCAGCGTTGATCCAGACAGGAGATTGACTCGTGCGCGACCGGACTATCCACTCAACGTCGGGTTCAGCATCAGCCGTCGCCTGAAGGGCGGCGATCCCGCCAAGTGGGTGCCCCCGACCGTGAGCGGAGCTGTGCTCCCGCGCCTGCACGTTGCTCGGGTAGAGGTGAGATGGACAGGAGGCTCGCTCCCCCTGCGCCTCAAGGAAAACTTCTTCCTCGGCGGGTCACCAGATCTCTACATGCCGTCGTTCGACCGCTTCCCCTTCGTCGTCGCAGCCTACGACCGGACGGGAGCCAAGGTCGCCGAGAAGCGCCTGCCCAGCCCAGCCTTGATGATGATGAACGGCTGGAAGGAGTACACGGCTGCCTACAAGCGGTGGCAACGGATCCACGAAGGCGGCTGAACCAGCCCCAAGCGTCACGCAGATCAGGCGAAATTGCCGAACTGTGAGTTGTCCCGTCTGGGGCGTTTGTCAGGTTGGCTCCGGTGCTCTCTTCTGTTTGTGACTCGATTCTTGAATGACCCGGTTTGCCGGTGTCTTTCCAGTGATCTGTCCGGGTGGGGAGTCCGGTGTCGGCCTGGCGTTCGCTTGCTGGCCTGATCAGAAGCCTGTCCGCGTTGTGAGCGCGTGACCCGTCACAGTTCTGCCGCCCGCGGTTTCCTCCCCAGACCGACACCGTTGCATCCCCCAACTCTCGGCTGGAGGTCAGGTACGGATGCTTGCAGATCAGCTGGACTACGTGAAGTCAAGTCGATGAAACGGTCGAAAGGACCCTCTTCGACGACAACAGTGTCGATCTCTTCCGCATGCGCCGCAGAGAACTCGCCCAGCAACGGTTAGCTTCTGACCTATCCGCGTGAGCTCGCGACTGGGGCGCTGACCGCGTCCGGGGCGAGCGTGGTGCCGATGTTCGGCCCCGGCAGGACTGCGCGATAGCGGGTAGCGAGCTTGCCGGCCGGGACGAAGAGGCGGAACGTCCCGTCGGCTCGGGTGGCGGCACCTGCGATCCGGCTCCAGCCGGAGCCCATCTGCCGGTCGATGTAGGCGAAGCTGCGGATCCGCTTACCCTCCGGGGTCGGGGAGTAGAGAGGGACCGGCCGTCCGGCAAGGGTTGCCCGGCCGGTGATTCGCTCGCCGTCGAAGCGCGGCTCGCTCGCGAGGGTCAGCTTCGGCGCCGCTTCGCGCCAGCGGGAAAAGCGGAGCTCGACCGGCCCGCCCGGCAGCACCCGCCAGGTTTGCAGCGCCCAGAGCCGACCGTCGGGGGTGCGGCGCAACGCCCGCCGAAATGAGATCGCGACCGCGGTGCTGGCGCGACTGACGTCGGCGGCGGTCAGTCTCCGACCCGGATAGACGCGCCCGGTTGGGGGCACGAACACGTACCGTCGAACTCCGCCGGCCGTCCAGCTCACCTCGGCGTTGCCGCGCCCGTCGACCCGCAGCGCTGGACGCTGCGGGTTCGTCCCGAGCGTGATCGAGGCGGAGCCGCTCGCCGCGAACACGAGCGAGGCGGCGGAAGCGAGCAGAGCGATGGCGCGCGCCGACACGATCGGGATTCTGCCCGTGGCCAGGCCAAACAAACTGTCGCCCTCGCGAGGAACCGTCGGAGGGCGCGATGGTGCCAGCGTTGCTGCCTCCTGCTCGCGGCGGCAACCGCGCTCCCTCGGCGACCCCATCGATTGCGGCGTAAGCGTCGGCGCCGGCGCGGCCCGCGATCTCGCGTTTTTCTGCTCTACTACCCGGTGATTTCTCACGCAAATACGCAATCGAGAACTCAGCGCAGTACGCGAGCCAGTTGCTTATCTTGGCGTCTTCAAAGAGGCACTTCTCGAACCGCGCATGTCCTGGCTCGACATCGCGAAGATCCGCTCGGTTGACTGTGCATTCGTGGAACACCGTTCTTGGAGGCGGTGCCAAAGGCCCGTGCTTCACTTGCAGCTCGTCAAAGTTGCAAGCCTCGAATCTCGAATCAGAGCAGCAAAGGGGCCATAGCTGCAGCCTGGACAAATCGACGTTCGTCACGGTAACGTGATCGAAGTGCACGTCCGAAGCAGGCGGTTCAACCCGCCCGTTCAAGAGATCGTTATTGACAACGATCTGCTTTGGCGGCGTCGCCGATCCAACTACTTTCGCCGTGATCTTAGACTTTGACATCTAGCGCGGCCTACGATAGACGACAAGATCAACCATCAATCTGTTTCTCACAACAACAGCGCACAGCGTCTGACATGCCGAACAACCTCTCGCGGCGTAGTGAGGTCGATTATTCTGCCAGTCTTAGTGTCAAACCACTCGGGGCGCATCTTCGACCCTGCGAAGACCGCACGGCGGTCTGACACGAACCGGTCAGGGAAGAGACGCTCCAACTTTGCTGTCACTGCCCGATGGATGGCCGCGCCTCCAAATGCCATTCTGAGCCCAGGGTTTGCATTATGCGCAGCCCGCATACGAGCGGTCATCCAAGTCTTCTTGAGACTGGCGGGTCCCATGCGTTCCACGTCACGTGCGAGAATCGAAACTGCTCTTGATGGATTGAATCGCCCAGTCACAAGCGCGTAAGCAATAGAAGGGTGACCCAGCGACGCGCTCGATCCCAATGGCAATCTAAACACGGTAGATTCGAGGAACACGTGCCAGCCGCTCGGGCTGTTCCGGATCGAAAAAGTGCTCCTTCCCCAGATGCTCTTTGACGAGGCTCCGAGCATGGTCGGAGTTCTTGCTGTCGTCGACCATGTCGTACGGATTCTCACTCAGTTGGATGATGAATCCTGCGCTGCTGACCGAATGGATATGATGGGCCGGCGCGGACGCGATTAGCTCGACGCCGAATAGTTCTACATAAGGTTGCCCAAAATAGGTCGTCCAAAATAAGTCGGGTAGCCACCGGCGTAAATCGTGGATGGTGACGTACAATTGGGCCGACGCATCTGGGCCGACACCGCCGACCGTATCGTTGTCGCCTCCGACTCTGAGATCGTGCTCGTTGATAGTGTGAATCAGGCCGAATTCACCGCCAAATCGCTTGCACGCGGCTCCGAGGAAGGCAATCAAGCTTGTTGCATCCACTGCAGGGGCGTGAAGTGTAATAGCAATCGTTCCGCGTTGATCTTCATGGAACCCCATCTCTATTCCGCCATCGGCGACCGCGCTATGCCATGAGAAGCTGGGGACAACCCAATGCTTGTGAAGTGCTTCAAGCGAATACGACTCTCGCACGGGCTCAACACTTCCACAGACGTTAGGTACGACCGCGGGCATATATCGTTCAATCAGTCGCATAAGATCTACGCCAGTCTTGGTCGGACGGAGGTTCGACCGAGTGATAACGACTACAAAGATTGAGTTCATCCGCAACCACGGCGCCCGCTTAGTCGTTTTGGAGGAAGCGGCCGGCTTGCAACGGCCCTAACGGCCCTCATCACGCTGCTGCCCTCAGCTGCGCGTTCGGTGAGCCAGCGGTCCAGGTGTTCCTCGGGCGTCGGCTCTAGCCGAGTGCCTGTCTCGTCGGGTAGGAGCACGATTTCGGTCGTCCAATCCCAAGCTTCGACGTGTGCATGCCAGCCGTCGGCACTCTCGCCTTCCCTCGCCAACAGGTCGGCCAGAGCCACCCGCAGATCGTGGGCCTCGCTCGGGGTCAGTAGAAAGCTGACCGACGTGCGCTTCTCGTAGCCGCCTTCCGCGCCCTGATCGTCATCAACGAACATCTGGATTTCCATAGTCAGATAATGCCCACCTGAAGGCGCGCGGGGTCACCGCGTCCTCAGGCGTCTGTGAGACTCGTTTGGTCGGTCCGTCAGGGGCCGTTGCCAGCCTGTGTCGTTCGTGCTGTTCGTGACTCTTCTGGCGTCAGGCCATGTTTGTGTGCCTTGCGAATGAATCGTCCGGGCGTGCACGGCGACGCCGGTCTGGCGCCCGCTGTTGGCTTGATCAGGAGATTGTCGCTGTTTCCGGCGTGACTCGTCACAGACCTGCCGCGCGGTTTCCCTGCTCCAGACCGGCGTACCGGGACCCTACGAGTCGACGGAGGATCAGTCGGGATGCTTGCAGAGAAGGTGGATTACGTGATCGGTGTCGACACCCACCGCGATCGGCACACGCTTGCGGTCGTGGTCGCTTCGACAGGGGCGGTCGTGGCCCAGCACGCGGTCGGAACGACGATCCGCGGTTACGCCGCGGCGGTGGCGTTCGCCGAGCGCGACGCAGCTGGCGTTCGTGTCTGGGCGGTTGAAGGTGCCGGCCATTATTGCGCCGGCTTCACGCGCTATCTGAGCGGCCGCGGCCAGCTGGTGATCGAGGTCGGGCGGACCGCCCGCGGCGAGCGTCGACTGCACGGCAAAGACGACGCGCTCGACGCGGTCAGGGCAGCGCGCTCGGCGCTCGCCAGCAAGACGCTGACACTCCCTCGTGCCGGCCAGCGCCAGGAAGCCCTGCGCGTGCTGCTGCTCACTCGGCGTAGCGCTGTCGATGTTCGCCGTCTGGCGCTCGTGCAGCTGCGCAGCGTGATCGTCACCGCACCCGAAAGTCTGCGTGAGGAACTGCGGCGGCTGCCGGTCGGGCAGCTGATCCGGCGCTGCAGCCGCTTCCGCCGCTCCGACTCGCGGACACCTGACGAGCTCGCGGTCGTGCTCGTGCTGCGCTCGCTGGCACGGCGGATCGAGGCTGCGACCGAGGAAGCCAATGATCTCGAGCGCGAAATCATCGGCCATGTCCGCGCACTCGTGCCCGAACTCTTGAACGAGCCGGGCGTCGGCCCGATCGTCGCGGCGCAACTAATCGTCACCTGGTCACACCGCGGCCGCTTGCGCTCCGAGGCAGCCTTCGCGCGACTCGCCGGCGTCGCACCGATCCCCGCCTCAAGCGGACAGCGATCCGGCATCGGCTCAGCCGCGGCGGCGACCGCCAACTCAACCGAGCCCTCCACACAGTCATCCTGCACCGCCGACAGCACGACCCGGCAACAAGGGACTACATCGCCCGCCGCGTCGCCGAGGGCAAGAGCAGCCGCGACGCCACACGGATCCTCAAGCGCTACCTCGCCCGCCACCTCTACCGCGTCATGCAGAACGCCCCGCTCGCGATGACTTGACAGTCATAGGAGATTCATTCTGGAACACTGGCCCACCCGAGATCTTGCACCGAGCCTCTTACGCCCAGTTGCGATACTCCGGGCGTGGAGGGTCGCACGCTTGCGGAGCGGATCAATCGCCGTTGCCACCTCACGGGCAGCTTTCAGCTTCGCTCCGGCCAGATGAGCAAGGAGTACTTCGACAAGTACCTCTTCGAGACCCAGCCGCACGTCTTGCGTGAGGTCTCGGAGGTGATGGTGGGGCTGCTGCCGGCTTGTGATCTGCTCGCTGGTGTGGAGTTAGGCGGGGTCCCGATTGCGACCGTGATGTCGCAGCTAACGGGCTTGCCGACGGTGTTCGTGCGAAAGCAGGCCAAGAACTACGGGACATGCAAGTGCATCGAAGGCGACCCTGTGGAGGGTCAGCGCGTCGTTGTGATTGAAGACGTCGTGACCACTGGCGGTGCGTTGCTGCAGGCATCAACGGAGTTGCGCAAGGCGGGAGCGGAGCTAGACACCGCTGTCTGTGCCGTGGATCGTGAGCAGGGTGGCTCAGCGAACCTCCTTGCGCACGGAATCCAGCTTCGCGCGGCGCTCACCGGAAGCGACCTACACGTCGCTCCGCCATCGAACACCGAGGGCTAGCGGGCGAGCCGTTTGGCGTCACTCCGGAACTCTGGCCCAGTCCACTGGCCCTGCGTCCCGGAGCCGTCAAGATGCGCCGATGCAGATCAACGACACGGAGAACGAGCGGAGGTTGAAGCACGTCGGACTCGGCCTGACGGAGGCCGAGGCGCGGGAGCTTCGTGACACCTTGGACACGTTGCTCCTCGATCCTGGGGATCGTCACGAGCACGTCGCCTCGACCGATTTCCAGAACGAATTAACCATCTGGCTCGTCCGAACCTAGCGCGATGTATCGCGCTGCACTGAGGCAAGCCGGATCTTCCGCGATCTCGGCGAGCAACGAGCCGAGCGAAACAACGCGCCGACTGACCTCCGCTTGCCGGCGGACAGCGACTCCCTGCGAGGCGGCGTACCACATGCTCAGGTAGTCGAAGAAGCGTGACGGCTGAAGCTCCCCGTGGTCTTGCGTGATCCGCGCAACGGTTCGGTACGTGTCTCGTTGACCGTGCATCGAGATGACCTCTTGCTTGATCGTGTCCAGCCACCGGAGCCACTTCTCGACTTTGGAGTCAGGCGCGAGAGGCATAAGGCTGAACGTACAACCACTTACGGACGCGACCTCCAACCCGACGAGTGACCTCGTGATGCTCGCAAGGCTCGGTCAGGCGCTCAGTCGAGCACGTCAAGCCGCCACCCGTGCTGTAGCCAGTGTGGGGAGTGCGCTTGAGCGGTAGGTGCCGCCTGCGTCGGCGATAATGGCCGTCAGCCGCCGTTCAAGCAGGCGCTGACGATCGGAGTCGAGACGAAGGTATGCCGCCATCGTGCGGAGGCGCGCGATGGCCTCCTCAGTCGTCTCCTCTCGTTCGATTGGGATGCTCGTGTACTGGACGTCCGTGAACAGATCTGCGGCTTCCCGCGTGGCAATCTCATGATCCGGTCCGACGAACCACTCCCATAACTCGGAAACGTTGCCGAGCCTTGCCTCCGCGCCCGTCCAGATGGTCTGCGCGTCGCGCGATGAGGCTAGACCCGGCATCACCTCACGCCAGGCCGCCATGATGGCCGCGTCAGGCTCAAGGTCTCGGGTCAAGGCCAAGCTCCAGCCACCGGGGTAGTCGAGAAGTGCCAGAAACCCACCGGGGCGGAGCAAGCGCGCGACCTTCGCCCAGCCGACGAGCGGGTCTACCCAGTGAAACGCGGTCGCGGAAAAGACTGCGTCGAAAGCGGAGTCAGGTAGCTCTGCATCCTCGAAGCGACAAGCGTGGAAGCGCACAGACGACCCAGAAAGGCGGCGGCGCGCGATCGTGAGAAGTTCCAAGCCAGGATCGGTCGCCTCGATGTGGAGTCCTCGCCCAGCCAGAGCGACTGTGAGCTTCCCCGTGCCGCACCCAACCTCGACTACGCGCGAGTTTGCGCCTAAGCCTGCCCTTTCGCAGGCTTGGTCGATAAGCACCGCTGGATATCCGGGCCGGACACGATCGTACTCGCCTGCGACTCGATCGAAGACGAGCCCCGGCTCCTCTGCCACGGACGAGACATTACCAAGGGTTTCCTTGCCGCCGATAACGCCAATCCCTCCTAGTCGAGCCCCTCGCGGCGTCTCCATTCGACCTCGTTGATAAGCACACCTCGCAGTTCGGCTAGATCGGCGGGCGGGTCGTCGAGCACGTAGAGGACCCGGACGCGTTCCTCGATTGAGAGGGCGAGCAGTTTCGTCTCGTCGTCGAGGGCTCGTTTGAGCCGGTCGGCGAGCTGGTCGTGGCCGGCGGTTCTGAGTAGGTCGGAGAGTTCCGCCGTTGCGGACGCGGGCACCGGGATACCAGCGAGCATCATGGAAGACGAGGATACGGTCGTGGCTCCAAGCCTCGGTCGATGGGTGGTGGTTCCCGGCAACCCGCGCTTTCTAGGATCGTCTGAGCGTGCGTGCGAAGCGCACGGCCATGGCATACGTGGAGCCGTGGCGCAGGCCGAGCGTGTCGCAGACGTAGTGCGGCATCACGTCGGTGCAGTTCCACAACTGGCCGACGATCCACCGCACCGGCCTGTCCTCAGCGTCCATCACGATGCCGCGCGGGTCGCATCCGGCCTCGGCCCACTCGATGAACGCTTCGCGTAGATTGCCCGGCGCGTGACCGCCTCGTGTCGGCGTGTACGGCATTGCTTCCTCCTTCGTTGCAGGACTACAGGAGGAGGCTCATCCCGCCCGGCTGTAAGTCGCCTCCGACCTAGCCAAGCCACGAGTGCCGAACGGGGTACAGCCACGGTAGCGCGGCGAGGGTGCTAGGGCAAGCAGCGTGCGCCTCCGTGCTCCCGGCCATAGCAGGCGTCACAGAGCGTGATGAGGTTTGCCTCGCCGTGACCCTGCTCTCCTACGACGACTAGCGGCGCTTTCTTGCAGAGCAAAGCTCCCCGGCTTAGGACAGGCAGGAAGCGCAGCGCCAGGAGCACATCCCCGCTATATCCTCCGCGTCCACCTTCACCTCGTCTAAGCGGGCAGATATTTCGGCGGACACGGCGAGCGGCTCCGGCCATCCCTCATGCTCGGGCACTCGTGAGAGCTCACGGACGAAGCCCTCGTACTCACCGTGGGTCGTCGTCGCTAACCAACGGGCTTCCGTGGAGGTCACGACGAAGCTGTGGGCCACTCCTTTCGGCACCAGGAAGAACTCGCCGGCGGCGACATGGAACAGCTCGTCCTCGGTCCGATGGATGTGGAGCGGCGGCGAGTCGCCACATCGCGCTACCTGTTCGATCACGCTGATGCCGTCGTCGCCGGAGCCACTGGCCACGTGGATCCGCACCAGGACACTCATGAACCACAACGTCTCTGACACACCGCAGCGATCCTCGCACGCCCGGGGTCAAGTTCCAACGGCGTCGCCTGAGCGAAAGTACTCTTGCCTGAAAGAGCGCAAGGCTCGCAACGTTCTTGTTCGCCGCCGTCGGTGCTCTCATCTTGACCGTCAGGGTTGCGTCCTACGGAGTGGTCAAAGGCAGCCGCGCTTTCACGCTAATCGGTCTCCTCGCAAGCGTCTCGGTCGGGATTGCGATGGCGTTCCGAGCGAGGGACTCGATACAGACTGCCGAGAGCGCCTTCGGCCGCGCACTCGCCGACGCGGAGCGCACCCGCGACGAACTCGCTGACGTCAATGAGGATCTTGCCCGTGCGAACGCGCAGATCCAGGCGGTCAACGTCGCATACGCCGACCTGCTCAACCTCACGGATGAGCAGACTCATGGCCGGTGCGCGAGCTGATCGAGGACACGGGCGGCGGACTCGCGGAGTTCCTCGAAGCGGAGATGGAGCGGGAGCGCCGGCGTTGAGCGGCGCAGACTGGCACCGCCCGTAGTCGAACGTCTATCGGCTAGGCGCGTCGCCCGAGTTGCATCATGTACTCCCCCAAGTTGAGCGGGTTCGCCGTGGTCCGCCGCCGTGTCGGCTGGTCGCCACTTACCGGCTGGTAACCCGCGAAGCTGGACTCCAGTACGCCCTCGCCGCCCGTCAGCCCCGGCAGTTGCCGCTGGAGTTCATGGGCCTGCGCCGCGGGCAAGACCATCTCGATCGTGGAGAGCTTCTCATGCAGCGACGGCGTCTCGACGGCAGCACCGAGCCTCGCCAACACGGGCACGACCGCCCCGATGGTCCCTGTCGGAATCTCAAGGCTGAGTCGGACGATTGGCTCGCAGACGACCGTCCGCGCCTGTTCGAGTGCACGCATGACGACGATCGGCGTGAGCTTTCGGAAGTCGGCGGCCGTGCTGAGCGGTCCCCGTCTTGATGGAGGTCCGTCAGGGACGCTGTAGGTGCACTCGGTCATCGTCACGACGCAGTCTGTGACCTGCCAACCGAAGAGGCCCTCCTGCAGCGTCCTGCGGACGTACTGGCCCATGCTCTCCGTGAAGTTCTCAACCTTTTTGTAGACGTACAGCGGGATCGCGCGACGGTCGACCAGGAGTCGGAACTCGATCCCCGAGCCGTTGGGCGCAGGCTCGATGCGTAGTCCGATAGTGGCGAGAAACGGATTCGACTCCGCGTGGAGGAGCTCGACGGCCTCGCCGGTGCCGACCGGGCGCTCGATGCAGATCGTCGTCGTCTCGGTGAAACCGACGTCGAGGCCGAAGTCGCTCGACAGCGTCGCCTGGATGACCTCCTTCTGAACCTCGCCGTAGAGCGACACCGAGAGCTCTTGGCGGGCGTCGTCCTGCCGGACGTCGATCAGCGGGTCCTGCTCGGCGAGTTGGGCGAGTGCGACGCGGAGCGCCCCCTTGTCGTCGGGATTGCGGGCAACGACAACCGTCTCCAGCGTTGGCGGAGCGAAGTAGTGCTCGCTCGCGGCTGTCCGCGGAGCTCCGATCGGGTCGCCGACCTGAACCTCGGAGAGACCCCACAGCTTTCCGATCTCTCCGGCGGAGACAGACGCACCCTTTACGGCGGCACTACCGTCGAAGACGCTGATCGCGGTCACCTTGCCTTCGACATCCCGGCCGAACCGCAGCCGGTCTCGCGTTCGCACCGTCCCGGAGAACACCCGGACGTAAGCGATCTTCTCCCCGGTAGGACCGCGCTCGACCTTGAAGACCCTGCCCGCGACGGGACCGTCGACGTCCCCTTCAGCCGCGGGCAGCAACTCGGCAATCCCTGCCATGAGAGAGGCGACGCCCGCACCCGTGATAGCCGAGCCGAAGAACACAGGGTGCACGAGCGCGCCCGCGGCCTGCGCGGCGAGCGCCTGCCGAAGTCGCGCGTAGGCAACACCCGCCTCGCCGTCGACGTACGCAGCCAGGATCGCCTCGTCGCGCTCGGCGAGCACCTCGGCCAACCTGGCCCGGAACGCGGCGTCGCCCGCCCCCCAGAGCGTGAAGTCAGCGCCTCGCGTCCCGAGCCCATGCGTGGCTCCAACCGAGATGATCGCGGGCGTCAGTCGCTCCGAGATCGCCTCCAAGACGCGCTCGTCGCTCGCTCCGGGACGGTCGATCTTGTTGACGAAGATGAGCGTCGGCACGTGCAGTCGCTGCAATGCCCGCATCAGCAGCGGTGTCTGAGGCTGAACTCCTTCGACGGCCGAGACGACCAGCACGGCGCCGTCGAGCACGCTCAGCGCCCGCTCCACCTCGGCGATGAAGTCCGGATGTCCGGGCGTGTCGATCAGGTTGACCGTTACGTCGTCGATCGCGAACGAAGCGACCGCCGACTTGATCGTTATCCCACGCTGCTGTTCGAGCGCTAAGGAATCGGTCTGCGTCGTGCCGGCGTTGACGCTGCCGACCTCGTCAATGACGCCGGCCGCGTAGAGCAGCCGTTCAGTGAGTGTCGTCTTACCGGCGTCTACGTGCGCCAGGATCCCCAAGTTGAGCGTTTTCCGTGCCACGCGTCATACCCTCCGAATAGGTCAAAAAGCCCTTCTCGATGGACATGAACGCTTGGCGCATCTCCGCTCCTTGGTCGATTCTGGCGCCGCGGTGCTACGGCGAGTGAAGCATAGGGACTCATGCCAACCAGTGCATCAGCGCACTTGGCGGCGGCGCGGTCGGCCGACACGCACGGCTCGGCCTGCAGCACACCTTTTGATGACCTACGAGTCGGCCAAAGCCTCGGCGAGCCAGCGCCAGGCTTCCTCGACAATCACCGGGTAGGTATGCAGGTAGTACGGCAGTGCGATCATCGCCTGCGAGAGGGCCCACCCGCGACCGCGCGCCCACGTGGCGTCGTCGATGTCGAGCAACTCGCGGAAGGTCGGTCGTGTCTCCGCGTCAAGGACGGCCCACGCGACCTTCACGTCGCAGGCCGGATCGCCGACGCAGAGGGAACCCCAGTCGAGGACACCGGTGATCCGCCCGTCCCTGACGAGCAGATTCCGCGCGTCGAGGTCGCCGTGGATCCACACGGGCGGCCGGTCCCAGTCCGGCGCGGCGAGCGCGTCTTCCCACGCGGCCGTCACGGCATTGGCGTCGATCGAGTCGGCGAGCGCGGCGATCCCCGCGCGCGTGGCCTCGTCGCGCGGCCGCAGCGGGCCGCCGCGACCCGCTGGGGGCGGGCCACCCGCGGGATCGATGCGGCGCAATGCCGAGAGGAGCTCAGCGAGATCGACCGTGGCGCGGGGTAGGTCGAGGGGCTCGCTCGCCGCGTCCTCGCCGTCGAGCCAGTCGTAGACGGCCCACTCGTGCGGGTACCCTTCGCCGGGCGCCCCGCGGGCAACCGGCGTCGGCACGGGCAGCGGCAGGAGCGGCGCCAGCTTCGGGAGCCATTCGAACTCCATGTCCAGCGCCCCGGCCGCCCAGTCGCGCCGCCGCGGCAGCCGGACGGAGAGCTCGTCGCCGAGCCGGTAGATCGCGTTGTCGGTCCCGCCCGCGGGCAGCGCTGCGATCGGGAGCTCCGCCCACGACGGAAACTGCGCCCGCAGCAATCGGCACACGAGGGCATCGTCCAACTCGAGCTCGTCCGCGTGCATCTTGGCGCTGGGGACGACCCTCATACTCGACCGCACCTCGCCCATGTCCACGCGTCAAGGGTACGACAGTCATCTCGCCAAGTGATGCAGAGTGTCACCTGTCGGCGGTCGGGCCAGCGGGTGCTGGTAGATGGGCTCGGGCGCTAGGACGGCCCACCAGACCAGCATTAGTTGAACTCGGTTCCACCGAGCGTGTCGCCGAAGCTGCCGAACTCGCGCTCAGCACAACTCGGACAAAGCACCACAACCTCGGGAGGATCGTCGTCTTCCGGATCGTCTGCGAGGTAGGCGCGCCAGCGACTCCCAGTGGCACTCTCACGCCGGCACTCGATGCAGCGAAGGATCACTCGCTCGATCTCACCCCGAGCGTCTCGGCGGCAGCCGCCAAGTCGGCGATACGGGCGTCGCCGCCCTTCATCGCCTGGGCCGCGGCCACGCCGATCATCGACGTCAGCGTCATGTACTCGGCAAACGCCATCTGCTCCGACCCGGACCGCCAGGCTCGTACCTGTTCTGTCGACGTGCCCAGTGCTTCCGCGGCTGCCGCCGCGTCCCATCCGAGGAGCCGGAAAGCGGCCTCGAGCAGCGGAACGGCCTCTCCACGACGACGCCGCCCCGCGATCTCGTGGTCTTTTCGATCTTCGCCCGTCGATCCGCCGAACGAACTAGAGCGCTTCCTCCTAGCCGCTCGACTTCACAGCCTGCGTGTCCGGGAGCGAGCCTCCGGCTGACACGGTTCGACCAGTTTCGCGTCCGCAACTGAGGGCGGATCAAGTCAACGCTCGGACTTCGGCTCTAGTTCCTTTGCTTCACGTCAGTTCCTTGCTTCACGTCAACCGACGCCTCCCTCGATCTGACTCGGCCTTCCAAAACTGCGCGACGAGGTAGGACAAATGATCCAGAGCTCAGTCCGAGCGGACCAGCCGGGCCTCGGGTAGCGTCCGTTTTCGAAGAGATCGGACTGCCTCGCCGAGCTCTTGGGCGCGTCCCTCACTGAGGCGGATCGGCTGCCCACGGAGCCAGTCCGCGAGCCGCTCACCGCTCAAGTACGTGACCCGATCGCCTTCGACGAAGGCTTGCTCGAATGTGCCCCAGATGACAACCACGGACGTGATCCAGGATGCGTGGCCGGTCACCGCCTCGAGTTCGCTCTTGAGGTCGACCGCGGCTCCGCGGAAGCCCGCGCCTGAGTAGGCGACGCGGCCGAAGCGAAGCTCGTCACCACGAACCGCAGCCGAGGACGACGTCCATTTCGTCTCGAGCGCGAAGACGCCGGCACGGCTGACTGCAATGTGGTCCCAGTTGCCGCGCGCGCGAGGAATATCGTGCTCGACCTCCCAGCCCACGCCGAGCTTCTCGAGCTCCTCCTCGGTTGCTTCCTCACCCCACACTCCCTGGATCCAGCGCAGCGCCCCGACGTGGCCGCCCAGAGTCCAGACGAAGGCGTGGATCGCGAGCATCGCGCCGATGATCGCGGCGAAGATCAGCTCACCGAAACCCTCGTAGTAGCTGATCGCGATCGCGCAGCCCACGACCAGCGCGAGCGAGAACAGGTTCAGCCGCCAAGCGTCCCGGAACGCTCGACGGCGGTTCGCGCGCCATATCTGTTTCCCGGATCGGCCGGCGCGCCGACGTCTCAGGCGCATCCGCTTCCCCTTCTCAAAGGCACGTTACGGAGGCGACCGCTGGCTCTCCGCTACTCACACCGTGAGCGTAGAACGACCGATGATGTCGATGAGGATCGGGTCGCCACCGAGATATCCGAGCTTCGACATCGACCTCCGTAGCCACTGACATCGGGTACGACGATCGCCGGTCGTATCCTCCGTAACGACCCCGTGCGGCGTGCCGTGACAGCCTCATCTCGCATAGTGCTCGCACGAGGCAGTATCTGCGATTTCCTGCAAGCCGCGATTCGCGCAAAGAGCCAGGTATTAGCAGGACTTTCCTAGAATGGGCGCACCTGGGATTGAACCAGGGACCTCTCGCGTGTGAAGCGAGCGCTCTCCCGCTGAGCTATGCGCCCGGGAGATCGCAAGGATAGCGCCGTTGCTACGCTGCGTCCGCCCGGTCGCGCTAGGTGGGGAGTTAGCGGTTCCCTGAACCCGACATCCGCTCCAGCGGGACCGAACGCCGTCCGAGGACGGCTTCAACGGGATCAGGTCTCGCGCACGTGGTGTCGATGGTCAGGTTCCGCGCACTGGGAGCATCCGAACCGCGTCAGGTCCGGAAGGAAGCAGCGCTAAGGATTCCCTCCCAGGTGCCGCGGTTTCGCCTGACCGGAGCCGGCGACGCGATCGCCCCCCGGGGAAGCCATTCGAAGACGGAGCGCGCGACCGGGTATTAGACGTGCGAGGTGCCGCCTCTCTCGGCCGGCGCACGCGCCACGGTCGTGGAGTTCTCGCGCCAAACGTCCTCGGGCGTCGGCGGGAGGATGTCGTCCCAGATCGCGGCGAGGCTGGTCCTCACCTGCGGCAGCCGCGCCGGCCTCGCCATGAACCAGATGTGGAAGTGAAAGCTCCCGTCGCCCCAGCGGCAGACGTGTACCCGGCCGATGCCATCGAGCTGGTTGATTGCCCGCTCGATCCTCACGATCAGCATCCCGAGCTCACCCGCGAGCTCGGGCGAGAGCCCGCCGAGGTCGACGTGCTCGCGTGTGGAGAGGATCGCGACGAGCGGGAAGCCCGATCGCTCCGGCCGGGGTGCGAGAAGCCAGCGCTCGTCGGACCAGATAGCACCGGACTCGACATTCGTGCACGCCCAGCACGTCTCCGAGTCCTCGCCGTTTCGCGGCGGCTCCGCCTCGAGCGGAGGTAGGAGCGGGCGCACGCGAAGGTTTCCTTCGAACGGAAACGACTCCCATTCGTGGACGGGCGGCATCGGCAGACGTCCCTCCGCGTCCGCCGTCTCCAGCGCCCGCCGATAGATCTGCTCCGCGTTCTCTGCCATGCTCGAAGCCTAAACGAGTCGCATGCTCATCGCAGATGCGCTATAGTGCTATCAGTTTGCCTGCTAGCACTTCATCCCGTACCGGTGTACTCGTCCGGATGCCCGGTTCGCTCAAGCGGGCGCTCGTGCGCGAGGTCTCGCGCCGCGACTCCACTCTGAACGATGTGGCAGTCGCTCTGCTAGCAGAGCGCTTCGGCATTCCGTTCTCGCCGAGCGGCCGACGGCGCAAGGCGACTGCCGGCGCTGCAGGCGCAGTGCTCTTGCGGATGCCGCCCGAGCTCCGTCGCGAGCTGAAAGACGCCGCGCGGCGCCGCAGCAAGAACGTCAACGACCTCGTCCTCCTCACGCTCGCCGAGGCGCTCGAGATCCCCTTCGCATCCAACAACCAGACTGGCAATCGAAAGGACACCATGGCTTCCACCAACGGCTCCCCGAACGGAAAGGTTCGCTCGAAGGACAAGGTTCGCGTCGCGATCGTCGGCGTCGGCAACTGCGCCAACTCGCTGCTCCAGGGGGTCGAGTACTACAAGGATGCGGACGACGACAAGTTCGTCCCGGGCTTGATGCACGTGAACCTCGGCGGCTATCACGTCCGCGACATCGAGTTCACGGCCGCCTTCGACGTGACGACGGACAAGGTCGGCAAGGATCTCGCCGACGCGATCTGGGCGCACCCGAACGACACGATCAAGTTCGCCGACGTGAAGAAGACCGGGATCGTCGTCAACCGCGGGATGACCCACGACGGGCTCGGCAAGTACATCTCCGAGATCGTCACGAAGGCGCCGGGCGAGACCGACGACATCGTCGGGATCCTCAACGAGACGAAGACGGACGTCGTCGTCAGCTACCTCCCTGTCGGCTCCGAGATGGCGGCGAAGTGGTACGCCGAGCAATGCCTCGAGGCGGGCGTCGCGCTCGTCAACTGCATGCCCGTCTTCATCGCGCGCGAGAACTACTGGCAGAAGCGCTTCGAGGAGAAGGGCCTGCCGATCATCGGCGACGACATCAAGTCGCAGGTCGGCGCGACGATCACCCACCGCGTCCTCACGAGCCTCTTCCGCGAGCGCGGCGTCCATCTCGACCGGACGATGCAGTTGAACGTCGGCGGCAACTCGGACTTCCTCAACATGCTCGAGCGCTCGCGTCTCGAGTCGAAGAAGATCTCGAAGACGAACGCCGTCACCTCGATGCTCGACTACGACCTGGGCGAGGGCAACGTCCACGTCGGCCCGTCGGATCACGTGCCGTGGCTGACAGACCGCAAATGGGCGTACATCCGGATGGAGGGCAGCTCCTTCGGCGATGTGCCGCTGAACATGGAGCTCAAGCTCGAGGTCTGGGACTCGCCGAACTCGGCCGGGATCGTGATCGATGCCGTCCGGCTCGCGAAGCTCGCGCTCAACAACGGAATCGCCGGCGCGCTCGAGGGCCCGTCGAGCTACCTGATGAAGTCGCCGCCCGTCCAGATCGTCGACGACGAGGCGCACGCGGCGACGGAGAAGTTCATCGCCCAGAACGCGCGCAGCACCAAGACGGGCAGCGCGAAGGCAAAGACGACGGTCTAAGGCATCGCCGATCGCTCACGAGGGCGGCGCTCGGTGCCCCGGCGCCGTCCTCGGGCTCTTGCTCCAACTCGCTCCGCGACCTTGCGCGGCGGCTGGGGAGAACGAGAAAGCGGCTCGCTTTCGTCCCAAGCTGAATCCGAGTGAGGGAGCATCCGTGCAGCCGGATGCCGTCCTCAATCCGGCGCCGGGCTCTGGGCGAGCTCGTGGCGGATCCGGTCGCGCGCCTCGGCGAAACGCAGCGCCTCATACGCGATCAGGATGCTGAGAATCGCGGCGAGCATCGTCACCGTGGCGAGCGCCGGAATCTCCAGCGCCACAGGCAGGAGAACGAGCAGGAGGACGGCACAGAGCAACCGTTGCCTGTTGACGGTCGCGATGTTGCGGAGGCGAAAAGCAACGTGGGCCAGCAGGTACAGGGCGGCGCCGCCGAGGAGCGCGGTGGCCGAGACGACGCTCAACGGCTCGTCGACGCCGCCGAGCGTCTTCTTCATCCCGAGCGCGACGAGGATCACCCCGGCGACCATCGGCAGGTGCAGAAACGAGTAGGAATCTCGCGCCAGCTCGTTCCGCTCCCGGCCCTCGGTCGCGGCGACGAGCCGCCTGGCGGCCACGATCGCGACGACATCGAAATAGAGCCACCAGAGCGCCGCAGCGACCGCGGTGCCGACCACCGCCGCAACCACGATTCCAAGGCTGACGCCGCCCACGACGCCGACACCCAGCGCGACGATCGACTCGCCGAGCGCGATGATGAAGATGAGTGCGTGCCGCTCGGCGAAGTGCCCAGGGACGAGCATCCAGCCCTCCGCTCCGAACAGAAACGGCCCGCCGAGATCCAGGACCAGGGCCAACGCCCACAGCCCTCCCTGAACCGCGCCGTCGGTGAAACCCGCGACGACGATGATCCCGACGGCAATCGCTGTGCTCGCCGCCAGCCCGTTCACCGAATGGCGCAGGCCGGGCACGTCTCTGCTCGCGAGCACGAACAACGCGAGCTGTACGAATCGGACGATCCCATAGGCGCCGGCGAAGAGCAGAGCCGAGTCGTCGAAAGCCTCGGGAACGCAGAGCGCGACCACGAGTAGAGCGGCCATCGACGCGAAGATCGCCAGCCGGACGATGTCTTCCTCCGGATCGATCACGCTCGTCAGCCACGCGTAGCCGACCCAGGCCCACCACAAGACGCCGAGCACGAGGAGGCCGCGCGCGAGTCCTTCCCACGTCGGGTCGGCCACCATCAGGGCGGTGCACTGGGTGAACGCAAGGACGAAGACGAGATCGAAGAAGAGCTCCAGTGGCAGCACGCGCTCCTCCTCGCGGAGCACCGCAGTCAGACGGCGAGAGCGAGAGGGAACGTCGACGGTCACGACGGCATTCTCGCGACTGCGAGCGACCTCGCGGCGGGTAGGGTCGGCCGGAATGGACGCGCTCGAGCTCGGTTTCGCTGCCGCCTGCATCGCGCTCGGGACGACGCTTGTGCTCCTACGCGAGCGGCTCGGAGCCCAGGCTCGCGCCCAGGGCCACGGGGTTGCACCGTTCGCCTATCTCGTGATCGGGGTGCTCCTCGTCGCCTCAGGAGCGTTCGTCGCCGCGAATCTCTAGCGCTTCACGGGGCTAGACTCGAAGGGTGAGCCTCCGCATCTGTCTCGTGACGCCGTTTGCGTGGTCGCAACCGCATGACGTCAACGAGCACGTGGCCGGGATCGCGCACGAGTTGCGCGCGCTCGGGCACTTCGTCACCGTGCTCGCCCCCTCGAGTCGCGCGGCCGACCTACTCGCCGGCCGGCGCGCGCTGAACCGCGGTGAGACCACCGAGGTGATCGCGGTCGGGCCGGCGGTGCAAATCTCGCGCCGCTCGAGCCTCGGCGTGCCCGTCGGAGTCCGGACGAATGTCGCGCTCGCGCTGCGTCAGGGCCGCTTCGACGTCGTGCACGGCTTCGAGCCCGGACTGCCGAGCATCTCCTACCTGGCGCTCCGCGACGCCCAGACGCTCGCCGTCGCGACGTTCCACTCGGAGGAGCGGCTCGGTTTCCCGCAGCGCCGCGTCCTCCGCGAGAAGCTGCTCGGCCGGATCGACGCGCTCCTCGCCACCTCCGCCGAGGTGGCAGCGGCAGCCGCCCAGCGTTTTCCCGGCGACTATCGGGTGCTCTCGCCCGGAGTAGACCTCGAGCTCTTCGCGCCTGACGAGAAGCGGAAGCTGATCGTGATCGAGCTGCATTCAGGCTCGTTGCCTGTAGCGCGTGCCGCCCTGCGCTCCCTACGGGACTTGCCCGACTGGGAAGTCGTCCTTCTGCGGACGAAGCCGCTCTCGACGCGACCGACGATTCCGAGCGCACTGCGCGACCGCGTCCATGTCCGCTCGGGCCGCACGCCGCAAGCGCGAGCCTCGATCCTCGCCGAGGCCGCGATCGTCGCTCCCGCGCCCACCGGCTCGCCGCGATTCTTGCTCGAGGCAGCCGCCGCAGGCGCAGCGGTGGCCGCGCCGCCGGGCGCGCTCGAGCAGCCGGAGCTGGCTGCGGCCGCAATCGCGCGCTTGGCCGGCGACGACGAGGTGCGCGAACGGAAGTCGGCAGCCGGTCGCGTCTCCGGAGGACAGAGCTTCCGCGAGGTAGCCCGTGAGCTGGACACGCTCTACCGAGGACTCGCAAGCCGTCGCCGCAACCGCGCCGCGCGCCGCGATGCGGACCCGCTGGCCGACCGCCCCTGGATCGTGGCCGACCTGCACATGCACACGTCGTGGTCGCACGACTGCTCGATGGGCGTCGAGGAGCTGCTCGACCACGCGGAGGCCGAGGGTCTCGGCGCGATCGCGATCACCGATCACAACGCCTTCGGCGGCGCGCTCGAGGCGGTCGAGGCCGCCGGCGGGCGCAAGCTGATCGTGATTCCGGGGGAGGAGGTGAAGACCGACGTCCAGGGAGAGGTGATCGGACTCTTCCTGGAGGAGGAGATCCCGCGCGGCCTGTCCTTTGCGGACACGATCGCCGCAATCCGGGAGCAGGGCGGACTCGTCTATCTCCCCCATCCTTTCGATCGGATGCACGCGATCGCCGACACGACGACGCTGCACCGCCACCTCGGCGAGATCGACGTCTTCGAGGTCTACAACGCGCGCCTGCTCTTCGAGACCTACAACGACGAGGCCGTCCGCTTTGCGCGCAAGTACAACCTGATCGCCGGCGCAGGCTCCGACGCGCACGTGCTCCAAGGGGTCGGGACGGGAGCCCTGCGGATGCGCGCATTCGAGGGGCCGGAGGAGTTCCTGCTCTCGCTGCGGGGCGCCGAGGTGCTGCGCCGGCCCAAGTCGCTCGCGTACCTCCAAAGTCTCAAGTGGGTGGCCCAGGTCAAGGAAAAGGTGCGCTAGAGGAGAACCCAGCATCGACCCCGTGTCTGCCGTGCCCACCGACGAGATCTACGAGCGTTACCTCCAGAAGGCGATCTCCGAGATCAACGAGCTCGGTGAGGAGATCGGCCGTGCGGGTGACGAGCTGCGCGTGCCCGTGCTCGGCTCCGGGCACCCGCTTGCGGACGTCTTCCTGCTCAAGTACGAGCCGCGGCCGTCCGAGGTTCAGGAGGGCGTCGCCTTCTACGGCCGGGCCGGTCAGGCGCTCCTGAAGTCGTTCCAGCGGCTGCGCGTCGACCCGCTGGCGGTGTACGGAACGAACTGTCTCAAGCTCGCCGCGCAGGATCCGGCAGAGGCGCGGCCCTGGCTCGTGCGGGAGCTGCACATCGTCCAGCCGAAGCTGCTCGTCGTCATGGGAGAGCAGGCGGTCGCCTTCGTGAACGCGCTCGAGTTTCCGCTCGCCGATCCGATGGATCCGGGGGCCGACGGGCTGCAGCGCTTCACCGGCACGATCGAAGCGCTCGTCGTCCCGGACATCGACGCGGCACTCGACGAGGCCCCTGCAAAGACCGCCTTCTGGAACGCCTTCAAGGCGGTCGGGTCCTGGTTCTCCGAACTCCCGCCCTACTGAGTGTGAGCCGCCCCCGGGCGCTCGCGCTCGCCGGCGTAACGCTCGCGCTCGCGGCCTACGGCGCCGGGGCGGGGTATCTCTGGCACGGCAATCTCACGGCGAACGTCGCCTTTCTCGTCGTGGTGCTCTTCCCGGCGACGAAGGCGGTGATCTGGCTGCTACTGCCGCTCGCGTCGAGCCGGGGGCTCTTGCCGGTCGGGCTGTCGCTCGCCGTCCTGGCCGCGCTGCTCCGGCTGGCAGAGCTCGACGTTTTCTTCAACCTCGCGAAGTTGTTCGCGCTGACCGCGCTCGGCTTCTGGTTCCTCTCCTATTTCGAGACGGTCGCCTGGGCGGTGCTGATCGCCGCGATCATCCCGTGGGTCGACGCCGTCTCGGTTTGGCGCGGACCGACCGAGTACGTCATCTCCGAGCAGCCAGGAGTCCTCGAGGACGTCTCGATCGCCTACCGCATCCCTGGCGAGGCGGCGAGCGACAGCGCAACCCTCGGCCCGCCGGACGTCCTCTTCTTCTCCCTTTTCCTCGCCGCCGCCGATCGCTTCGGCCTGCGCGTCGCCTGGACGTGGCTCGCGATGACGGGGTTCCTCGGCGCAACGCTCGTGCTCACCGCGACGACGGACGTCGCCGGCCTGCCCGCGCTCCCCGCGATCTCCTTCGGCTTCCTGATCCCGAATGCCGACCTGATCTGGCGGGCACTTCGCCGTCGCGGGCGCGCACCGGTGCGCATCTATGGGCGGACGGACGCGGCGTTCTACGATCTCGACGCAGACGTGCTGGAGCGCAGCCCCGGCAGGATCGTCCTGCTCACGCGGGAGCGCCCGCCGCGGAACGTAGAAATCTCGTTCGAGGACGCGGGCGGACTGCTCACGATCGCCGATGGAGAACCGGTGCCGGTCTCCGTCCACGACCTGGCGAACGGCGTCGTCATCGTCCCCTATGACGAGAGCCCGACGCTCGTCTACGACGTCCACCCCGAACAACTCGCCGCAGACGACGCGAAGGTCGAGCGGTTGAGGCACGAGCGCTCCTAGGTTCGCGTGAGGAGTGCGACGGTCTCGACGTGCGGGGTGTGCGGGAACATGTCGACGGCGCGGGCTCGGATCAGCTCGTACCCGTATTCCTGCCGCAGGATCTTGACGTCGGAGGCGAGCGTCGTCGGGTTGCAGGAGACGTAGACGATCCGCGAGGCGCCGAGCGCACCCGTCCGCTTGAGCGCCTTGCCGGCAAGCCCCGCCCGAGGTGGGTCGACGACGACGACGTCCGGCTGGCCGGCTCGCTCGAAGAGCTCCTCGATCGACTGGCTGACGTTGCCGGCGAAGAAGGCCGCGTTGGAGATCTCGTTCAGGTCGGCGTTCTCGAGCGCGCAGGCGACCGACTCCTCGGAGATCTCCACCCCCCAGACACTGAGCGCGTTCCGTGCCATCGCCAGGCCGATCGTGCCGGTTCCGCAGTAGAGGTCGTAGACCGTCTCGCTGCCCGTCAGACCCGCATACTCGATCGCGAGCGCGTAGAGCTGCTCGGCCATCTCGGTATTGGTCTGCAGGAACGCGTTCGGCCGCACCCGGAAGCGGAGGCCGAGCAGCTCCTCCTCGATCGCGTCCTCGCCCCAGAGGAGCGTCGAGGGCAGGTTCGTCACCTCGGAGAGCGTGTCGTTGATCGCCCAGTGGATCGACCGCACCTCGGGAAAGCGGCGTAACACCTCGACGAAGTAGTCGCTCTCGAACTTCTCGCCCTTGTGAGTCACGAGCATTGCGAGCACCTGACCGGTGTTGCGGCCTTCGCGCAGGACGAGGTGGCGGAGGTACCCGGTGTGCTCGGCTTGGTCGTAGGCGACGAGCCCTTCCTCGCGCGCCCAGTCGCGGACGGCGTTGCGGATGGCGTTGCCGAGGTCGGTCGTCAGCCAGCACTTCTCGACCTCGAGCACCTCGTCCCAGCGGCCCGCCTTGTGGAAGCCGAGCGCGGGGCCGGAGGGAGTCTGCGTGAACGAATACTCGAGCTTGTTTCGGTAGAAGAAGGGTGAGGCCGCCGGCACGATCGACTCGAGCGGGGGGTCGGCGATACCGCCGATCCGCACGAGCGCGTCCCGCACTTGCGCCTCCTTCGCCGCGACCTGGACGGCGTAGTCGAGATCCTGGAAGCGGCAGCCGCCGCAGGCCGGGTAATGGGCGCACGGCGCCTCGACACGTTGCGCCGACGGCTCCAGGACCTCGGTCGTGAGCGCCTCGGCGAAGCCACGCTTCACCTTCGTCACGCGCGCCCGCACCCGATCGCCCGGCAGCCCACGCCGGACGAAGACGACGAAGCCGTTCAGCCGCGCGACCCCGTTGCCGCCGTAGG
>JBBJLW010000076.1:0-5150 GCA_037720595.1 Gaiellaceae bacterium
AGCTTGTAGCGGCCGACCTTCGTCAGGTCGTAGCGCTTCGGGTCGAAGAAGAGCGCCTTGATCAGGTTGCGCGAATTGTCGAGCGTGGGCGGCTCGCCGGGACGCTGCTTCTTGAACACCTCGACGACCGCCTCTTCCTCGCGGGTCGTCGTGTCCTTGTCCAGCGTGTTCTGAATGAATGGGGAGTTGTCGAAGAGGGCGAGCAGGTCCTCGTTCGAGTCGAGCTTGAGCCCGTCCGCGAAGTCCTCGCGAGCGAGCGCCCGGAGAAGCGTCGTGACCGGCAGCTTGCGCTTGCGGTCGATCCGGGCGTAGACGATCCCCTTCTTGTCGATCTCGAGCTCGAGCCACGAGCCGCGACTCGGCATCAGATTCGCGGTGAAGACCTGCTTCGTCGCGTCCTTCGGCTCCATCAGGTAGGCGCCCGGGCTGCGGACGAGCTGCGTCACGATCACGCGCTCGGTGCCGTTGATGATGAACGTGCCGTGCTCGGTCATCATCGGGAAGTCGCCCATGAAGACCCGCTGCTCGCGGATCTCACCGGTGTCCTTGTTGACGAAGCGGACCGTCATCGAGAGCGGCGCCTGATAGGTCAGGTCCTTCTCGCGACACTCCTGGATCGTGAACTGCGGCTCCCCGAACTCGAACTCCCCGAACTCGACGGCGAGCGTGCCCGTGTAGTCCTCGATCGGGGAGATGTCCGCGATCGTCTCGCGGAGCCCCTCGTTCTTGAACCAGTCGAACGAGGTCTTCTGGATGTCGATCAGGTTGGGGAGGTCGAGAACGTGCTTCAGACGTGAAAAGCTCTTACGCGCGCGAGGCGCGACAGCGGTGCTGCTCAAGGTGGGTAACAGCCTCCCTTACGGCGTGCGAAAGTGGACGGAGCGGAAACGAACGGCGAGACGCCGGCGCAACCCTGAAGAGTAGCGGACGCACCCCATCCACCGCAAGCGAGAGCGGCGGCTGGGGCCGAATGAAGGGAGTATAGCGCGGCTTTTTGCCGACCTCGTGGCCGGGAAGTAGGTAGGGGCTCCCTCGAGCCCCTACCGTTCATCGACCGCTGGATCGAGCGTTACGAGCCCGTTCTGGGCTTGCCGTTCTCCGTCGGCGCCGGCGAGGCTGCGAGGGCCAGCGAGACGGCGAGGCCGGCCGTGCAGAGCGCAAGCGGAAGTGCCTTCAGCTTCAGAGCTTCGAGTCCTCGGATGATCGTGCTTTACGAGACCGAGAACGGCTGCTCGACGCTCGTCCTTGCTCCTTTCGAACAAGGGAAAGGGCCGCAGCGCGACCCTCTCCCTCGACCGTTGGGAGGCGTTACTACTTGAGCTCGACGCTCGCGCCTGCCTCTTCGAGTTGCGCCTTGACCGAATCGGCCTCCTCCTGGTTCACGCCCTCCCGAACCGCGTTCGGAGCGCCGTCGACGAGATCCTTTGCTTCCTTGAGGCCGAGACCCGTGAGGGCCCGGACGACCTTGATCACCTGGATCTTCTTGTCGCCTGCGGCGGTCAGCATCACGTCGAAGGACGTCTTCTCCTCCGCAGCCTCGGCCGGTGCTGCCGCACCGCTCGGTGCGGCAGCGGCCATCGGGGCCGCGGCCGTGACGCCCCACTCCTCCTCGATCTTGTCCTTCAGCTCCACGAGCTCGAGCACGGTCATCTTGCCGAGCGTCTCGAGCACCTTTGATGTGTCTGTAGCCATCTGAGTTACTCCTTGTCTTCTCCCGCAACCTCCGGCTGCGGGATAGGCGTGTTGTCAGCGTTTGGCGAGTCGTCGATCGCAGCTTCGGCGTCCGCCGGAACTGCGACGGGCGGCGCGTCGGCGCCGCCCAGCTGCTCGATCCTCGCGTCGATCAAGCCCACGAGGTTCTGCAGGGGGGCCGAGACGAGCGCGACGACCGTCGTCAGCGGCGACATGATCGTGCCGAGTAGCTGCGCACGCAGCACCTCGACGGGCGGAAGCTTCGCAAGACTCTCGACCTGCTCCGCGGACATCGACGCGCCCTGGAGCACGCCGCCGCGGACCGAGAGAACCTTCGTCTCGCGAGCCGTGTCGCCAAGGGCCTTCGCGACCGCAACCGGGTCGCCCCCGCTCTCGACGAACGCGATCGCCGACGGACCCTCGAGCAGAGCGAGCAGCGAATCAGCACCCGCGGCCTCGGCCGCGCGACGCGTGAGCGTGTTCTTGACGACCGAGAAGCGGGCGCCGTGCTCGATCAGCTTGCTGCGCAGGCCGTCGATCTCGGCGTTCGTGAGCCCGCGGTAGTCGGCCACGATCAACGTCTCCGACGTCCGCAGTCGCTCGGTCAGCTCGGCGACTGCCTGCTCCTTCTCGTTCTTGTCCATCTCTCACCTCCTCCTTGAAACGATCGAGCCCGCACGCAGGCGGGCTCGGAGGAGAAAAGAACGTCTTCATCCGGGCCGCCTCGGCCGGTCCTCTGCCTCCTTGCGAAGGCTGCCGGCTGTCTGTGGCGACGGGCTGGGACGGTAGACCTAGGCCGGAACAGCCTCCTGCTCGAGCTCGTCGACGATCCCGCGCACACGGGTCGGATCGACCTTGACCCCGGGGCCCATCGTCGAGGTGATGGTGACGCCGTGGATATAGCGGCCCTTGGAGGCCGACGGCTTCGCGCGAACGATCTCCTCGAGGAGCGCCGCGTAGTTCTCGAGCAGATTGCGCTCGCCGAAGCTCTTCTTCCCGATCGAGACGTGGACACACGCGCCCCGGTCGGTCCGGTACTCGAGCTTACCGCCCTTCGCATCCGTCACCGCCTTGCCGACGTCGAACGTCACCGTGCCGGTCTTCGGGTTCGGCATGAGGCCGCGCGGCCCGAGCACCCGCCCGAGCTTGCCGACGTTCCCCATCTGGTCGGGCGTCGCAATCGCGACGTCGAAGTCCGTGAAGCCCTCCTCGACTCGCTTTGCAAGATCGGCGGCGCCGACCACGTCCGCGCCCGCTTCCTCGGCCTCGCGAGCCTTGTCGCCCTCGGCGAAGACGGCGACGCGAACGGACTTGCCGGTCCCGTGGGGGAGCATGATCGTGCCGCGCAGTTGCTGGTCGGCGTGGCGAACGTTCAGGCCGAGCCGGAAATGCGCCTCGACGGTCTCGTCGAACTTCGCGTCCGGCAGATCCTTGAGGAGCTTGATCGCCTCGGCGGGCGAGTAGAGCTGCTCGCGATCGACCTTTGCACGGGCCTCGTTATAGCGCTTGCCGTGCTGCATTACGTGTCTACCTCCACGCTGTCCCGAACGTTCGGCACGCAAAGCGCGCCGAACGTCGAGGTCAAACTCAGAACGGCCCGAGCGCTCACCGGGCAAAGCCCGGCGCTCGCCGAGGTCAAGTTCAAAGCGGCGCTCACTTGTCTACCTCGACTCCCATGCTTCTCGCAGTACCGGCGATCACGAGCATCGCCTGGTCGAGGTCGCGGGCGTTCAGGTCTTCCAGCTTGATCTCGGCGATCGAGCGGAGCTGGCTCCGGGAGAGGCGTCCGACCTTGATCCGGTTCGGCTCGGCCGAGCCGCTCTCGATTCCGAGCGCCTCCTTGATCAGCACGGCAGCCGGCGGCGTCTTCGTGATGAAAGAGAACGAGCGATCCTCGAAGACCGTGATCTCGACCGGCGTGATCCGGCCGTTCTCCTGAGCGGTCTGCGCGTTGAACGCCTTACAAAACTCCATGATGTTGACCCCGTGCTGACCGAGCGCGGGTCCGACCGGCGGGGCGGGGTTCGCCTGTCCGCCGGGAATCTGCAGCTTGATCAATGTGAGAATCTTCTTCGCCATCGTTCTTCCGTTCTAGTCGATCTTCTTGACCTGGTCGAAGCTGAGCTCGACCGGCACCTGACGCTCGAAGATATCCACGAGCACTTTCAGTTTTTGCTGATCTCCATTCACGTCGACGATCTCGCCGTCGAAGTCGGAGAGCGGCCCCGACGTTACCTTCACCGACTCGCCGAGGGTGAACTGCACCTGCGAGCGGGCGGCGGCAGCCCCGGCGGCTGCGCCCGTGTGGAGGATCTTGTCGACCTCCGCCGGCGCGAGCGGCACGGGCTTGGCGCCGGCGCCGACAAACCCGGTGACGCCGGGCGTGTTCTTGACCACCGACCAGGCGTCGTCGTTCAGGTTCATGTTCACCAGCACGTAGCCCGGAAGCACCCGCTTGTCGGTCGTGACCTTCTGACCGTCCTTCGTCTCGACGACCTGCTCGGTCGGGACGACGACGCGCCGGAACTGTGGCGCCTGGTTCATCGAGATGATCCGATGCTCGAGATTGGCCTTGACCTTGTTCTCGTGGCCGGAATAGGTGTTGATCACATACCAGTGGAACATCGTTAGAGCACTCTTTTCCTATTGACCGAGGAGCACATTGCGGACGAAGGGCTTCAAGGCCTGGTCAGCGCCGTAGAGGAAGATGCCGACAATGATGCACGCGATGATCACGACGATCGTCCCCTGGATCACCTGGGCGCGGCTCGGCCATTCGACCTTCTTGAGCTCCGCCCACGACTCCTTGACGAACGTACCGCGCTTGCGCCCCTCGCGGCGACCGGTCTGCGTGGCGGCGGGCTGCATCCCAGGACGCACCTGCGCCTGACGCTGGCGAGCCCGCTGTGCCGGCGGCTTCGCTGCTGCGGCTTTCGAGCCAGCGGCCTTCGAGTTCGCGGATTTCGCGTTCGCGGGCTTCACGTTCTCGCCGCTCGCGCTTCCTGCCGCCGCACGCTTGGCGCGACGCTGGCCGCGGGTCTCGCGGGCCACTAGCGCGTCTCCCGATGGACGGTGTGACCGCTGCACCAGCGGCAGTACTTCTTGAACTCGACGCGGTCCGGCGTGTTCCGCTTGGACTTGTTCGTCTGATAGTTCCGACGCTTGCACTCGGTGCAGGCGAGCGTGATCGCGACTCTTACTCCGGCTGCCATCAGTGCCCCTTCCAGTGATGTTGCCGAGCTTCTGGGTCGTGAGCACCAAGCCAGGGGTCGCACTCGCCCGCCGCGCAGGCCGGAAGCCTGTGCAAGAGCGAGGGTGACGTCTGGCGCAGCGTGATCGCGGGCCAGAAGGTGGAGGACATTGCTGGAAGGGGCACTTGGATCGTGTTCTTTCGGTTTCGGGGAAGAAGCTTCTTTGAGGAGTAGCGGCGGCAGGACTCGAACCTGCGACACGCGGAT
>JBBJLW010000047.1:0-17434 GCA_037720595.1 Gaiellaceae bacterium
GACGGCGAGCTCGAGCTCGTAGTCGAGCTCCTCGGTCAGGTGCTCGGGGTAGACGACGGGCTCGTCCGGGCCGACGATCGCGTCGACGTTCTGGAAGAAGACGATCCAGGGCGCGATCTCGTGCGACCAATCGACGACCTTCGACTCCTCCTCGTGCTCGCGGAAGTTGCCGGCAGTGTGGAAGAACTTCTTCGGCACGATCGGCGCGCGCAGCTTTGCCTCCGCCAGCGCGACACGCTCGCCGGTCTCGTCCGCGCCGCCCCGGTCGAACCACTCGCGCGTCGTCGGGACGTCGAGGACGGCGATCTCGTCCCCCTCGACGTGGCCGACCCGCCCCGCATCGAACGTTACGAGCCTCATCGCGCCCTCAACCAGGCGATCACGTCCGCGGCGTTCCGATCGGGCGGGAACACCGGGTAGAAGACCTTGACGATGACGCCGCCCTCGGCAACGAGCGTGACCCGTTTGTACAGCACGTCCCCGTCGACCTCGAACGTCGGCAACCCGAGCGTGTCGCGTAGCCTCAGGCCATCGTCGGCGACGATGGGAAACGGCATGTGGTTCCGCTCGGCGAACGCCACCTGCTCGTCGAGGCTCTGGGCGCTGACCCCCGCCACGAGCGCCCCCAGCCCCGACAGCTCGGCTGAATGGTCGCGGAAGGAGCACGCCTGCGGTGTGCAGCCGCGCGCACCTGGAATGAGATCCCATTCCGGCCGCTCTTCCCGCCCCGCTCGCGGATACACGTAGAGCACGAGCCGTCCTGCTGCGAGAACGGCGATGTCGAGCGGCCCTCGAGAAGACTCGAGCACGAGCGAGGGAACCTTCTTCCCGACGAGCCCGTCGCACGCGCCGTCGTCCACGGGCGCCGGCGGGCCCTCCGGTAGCCGGTAGGCGTCGTCGCTCACGCGACCTCGCACACGGTCATCGCCGCTCGCGCGTAGACCTCCGCTGTCTTGACCAAGCCGTCGATCTCCAGATTCTCGCCGAGCACAGGATCGGGGAGCCCGCTGGAGGTGCCATAGTTGACGGTGGCGATCCCGTAGCGCGAGAGCACGGACGCGTCGGAGAACCAGCGCGTCACGTCGCGCTCGGACGGGGCGCCGAAGACCTCCTCGTGTGCTCCCTCGAGCGCACCAACCAGCGGGTGCGCCGCGTCGATCACCGCCCCCGGCGCGGTCACGTACACCTCCGCCTCGACTCCGTCCAGGCCGCGCGCGAACTCCAGCGCGCGCCGCCGCGCCTCCGCCATCTCGACGTCGGGTGGCACGCGCAGGTCGAGGAAGAGGTCGGTCTGATGCGGCGTCCGCGAGACGCGCCAGCCGAACCCGCCCTGGATCGCGCCGACGTTCGCAACGCCGCGCACGTCGCCGTACGACATCTCTTCCTCCCACTCCGGCAGCCACGCGAGCACGCGGTCGAGCACGTCGCGCATCCGCACGATCGAGTTCTCCTCCAGCCGACCGGACGAGAACGCAGTGTGGATGAACGGCCCGCTCGTCGAGAGCCGCAGCCAGAGCGTCCCGAAGTGCGCGAGCACGAGCTTCTGCTCGGTCGGCTCGCCGAGGATGCACATGTCCGCTGCGCCACCGTGCCCGACGAGGTGGCGCGAGCCGGCTGCGTAGCCGCGGTACTCGGCGCCCTGCGCGTCGCCCTGCTGTGTCTTCTCGATCTCGCCCGCGACCGCCGCGATCAGCACGTCTCCCTTCAACGCGGTGTCGCCGAGCGCGCGCACCGCGGCGAGATACGCGACGAGCGCGCCCTTCATGTTCGAGATCCCGAGCCCGTAGATCCGGCCGTCGAGGACGAACCCCTCCGGTTGGAAACCGGGGATCCCCGCCAGCCACGGCTCGCGGCCAGAGTACGACGTGTCCAGATGCCCGTTGAACATCAGCGTCGGCCCGCCACCCGTGCCGGCTCGGGTCGCGAGCACGTTCGCGCGCCCGTCCTCGACCTGCTGCCACTGGACGGCGAGGCCGAGCTCGCGGCACTGCTCCGCGTACCAGACGGCGATCGCCTCTTCCGAGCCTGTGAAGCTCGGAATCGAGACCGCCGCCAACGCGTCCTCCACCAGGCGTTCCCTGTCGATCACAGCTTGGCGATCATCTGAAGTTCGGCAAGACCTTCTCCCCGAAGAGGCGGATCTGGTCGTGTCGCCGCTCGCCCCAGAGCTCGAGCATCACGTGCGTACAGCCCGCGTCGCGGTACTCCTCGATCGCCTCGATGCAGTCCGACGGGGTGCCCGCGATCGGCTTGCACTTGTCGAGGATCGCGTCGGTCACCTTCGCCTTGGCCGCCAGCCGGCCGCCCTGCTCCATCGCCTCCGCGACCGGCCGGATCTCGTCCTGCTCCAGGTGGGCGAGGTCGAGCAACGTGTCCGCCGAGCCCTGGATGTTCTGCACCTTGTTCGCGAGGTACATCCCGGCGATCTCGCGCGCGCCGTCTCGGCCCTTGTCGCGATCCTCGTCGATCGACGCGACGACGGTGCAGCCGATGTCGATCTCCGAGCCGGTATTCCCGATCGTGTAGCGGACGAAGTCGGGAGTCGTGATCGACGGCGTCAGGCAGCCGTCGCCGATCTCGCCGGCGAGCGCCTGCATCTTCGGCGCAGTCGCGGCGACGTAGACCGGGGGCACCTCGCGCGGGGTGTGGGCCTCGTCCTGGAGCGGCGGAATCGAGGCGCTCCACGTGTCGCCCTCGTACTCGAACGCATCGCCGCCGAGCACCCCGCGAACGATCGCGACCGCATCGCGCATCGGCCCGAGCGTCTTCGTCGTGCTCATCCGCGTGTTGTTGAGGAAGATCTTCGAGGTCCCGAAGCCGAGCAGGAAGCGCCCTGGGCCCGCGGCCTCCTGGACGACGCGGGCGTCCATCGCGACCTGCACCGGATGGCGCGTGAACGGGGAGATGATCCCCCAGCCGATCGTCAGCCGCTCGGTCTCGCGCGCCATCAGCGCCGAGACGACCGTGGACGACCGCGCCTCCATCCCGTGCTTGCGCCACCAGGGGTACGCCTCCGCGAGCCAGACCGTATCCATCCCGGCCTCGTCCATCACGCGGGCCGACTCGAGCATCTCTTCGAGCGGCTCCATCGTGAGCTGCATCACGCCGATGCGGAACGGCACCGCCACAGCGTTACGCGCGATCTTCGGTCGAGTGCGTCGGCCCCTCGGGATCGGACTCGTACGTCTCCGGCGAGATCGGGTGGATCCCTTCCTCGGCGCCGTCGGGTTGAGCCTCGTGCGGCTCGTCGGGCTTCGCCGCGGCTTCTTCTTCCGATCCGGTAGCGGCCGCCGCGACCTGGCGCTCGAGCGCCGCGAGCACGTGCCCGACCTGCTGGTTGATGATCGGCTGGAGCACGCGCTGGCCCATCGCGCCGACTGCCCCCGCGATCTTCACGTCCGCCTCCCAGCGCATCGAGGTGTGCGAGTCGTCGCCGGAGAGATGGAACTGCGTCTTCATGTTCAGCATCGCCCCGACGCCGTTCCCCTTCGCATTCAGCTGCGCGAACTCGGGCGCGCGCTCCTCGACCTTGTCGAAGTCGATCGTCATCCGCAGCCCGCCGAGCCCGAGCGGGATCTTCACCTTCGCCCGCCAGTGCCGCTCGTCCGTGACGTCGAAGCCCTCGACACCGGGCATCAGCTGCGCCATTTGCGCCGGGTCGTTCAAGACCTTCCAGACGGTCTCGCGCGGCGCGGAAAACTCCTTCGTTCCCTCCACCTTCACGTCGAGACCACCTTCACGTTGGCGCGCGTCGCCTCCGGGTCCTGCAGCATCGACCAGACACGGTGCGAGGGATTGCAGCTGTCGTAGACGATGGGCTTGCCGGCCGGCCGCAGGGCGTCCTGGATTGCGGAGCAGATGCAGTGGATCCCGCCGCCGCCGCCCTCGCCCATCCCTTTCGTGCCGAGCGGCGTGAAGGGAGACGGCGACTCGATCGCCGCGGTCTTCAGCGTCGGCACGTCGAGGGCATGGGGCACGTGGTAGTCGTAGAAGTTGGACGTGAGGAGCTGCCCGTCCTCGTCGTAGACGAAGTCCTCGTGCAGCGCCGCGCCGATTGCGTGAGCGGTCGCGCCGTGTACCTGACCCTCCACGATCTGCGGATGGATCCGCACGCCGCAGTCGTCCACGGCGGCGTAGTCGACGATCTCGACGACGCCCGTCTCCTCGTCGACCTCGACCACGCACGCGTGGATCTGGGTCGCGTAGGTCAGCGTCAGCTTGCCCATCTTCGTCTCGAGATCGACGTTGCCGAAGTACGGCCGGTAGACGAAGCGGTGGTTCAGCGTTGGATTGAAGTCGGGCGGCAGGAAGGCGTTGTTGGCGTTCACGATCGCGCCGAGCGCCATGAACGGCAGCGCCGCCTCCTCCGGGCCGTCCTTGATCCGGGCGAAGCCGTGGGCGAGCTCGATCTGCCCCTCCTCGCACTGGAGCACGGCCGCCGCGAGTTGGATCATCTCCGCCCGCAAAAGGTCGGCAGCCCCCTTGACGGCGCCGAGACCCGTGACCGCGAACTGGCTCGCATAGGTTCCCGAGAAGCCTGCGTGCGAGTTGAAGAACGTGTCGTGACCCGGGCGCACGTGCACCTGCTCGGGCGAGCAGCCGATGATGTCGCCGACGACCTGCGAGGCCGTCGTCTCGTGGCCCTGCCCCTGCGGCACCGTCCCGAGCGTGACGACCACCTCGCCGAAGATGTCGAGCTTGACGGTCGCCGCCTCGTTGTTCCCCGAGAACTGGAGCTCCGGGTTCAGGAGCTGCGACTGGCCGAAATTGTTCGTGCCGGAGTCGAGCGTCGAGCCGATCCCGACGCCGAGCAGCTTCCCGCGACCGGCAGCCTCCTCGCGCCGCGCCTCGATTCCCTCGTAGTCGACGAGCTCGAGCGCCATGTCGAGGCAGCGCGCGTAGTCGCCGGAGTCGTAGACGCAGCCGTTCGGGGTCTCGTACGGCATCTGCTCGGTCTTCACGTAGTTCAACTTGCGCACGGCTACGGGATCGAGCTCGAGCTCCGACGCGACGATGTCGATGATCCGCTCGGTCAGCCAGAGGTGCTGCATCCGCGAGTAGCCCCGGTTCGGCGAGACCGGCGACTTGTTCGTCGTCACCTGGGTGAAGTCGACGCGGATGTTCCGCCAGGCGTAGCAACCGGGCGTCACCTGAGCCCAGATGATGCAGCCGAGCGGCTCGTAACGAGGGAAGGCGCCGCAGTCGTCGAGCGCCTTGACGTTGAAGCCGAGCATCGTTCCGTCGGCCTTGACCGCCACCTCGACGTCGTGGAACCAGCGCTCGTTGCCGTGGGCGTTCGCGGTGTGCTGGTCGGTTCGCCACTCCGTCCACTGGATCGGCCGGCCGAGCTTCCGCGCCAGCAGGCAGAGAGCGACGTAGTACGGGTGGAGGCAGATCTTGTTGCCGAAGGCGCCGCCGATGTCGTGGGTGACGAAGCGGAGCTTGTCGAGCGGCGTGCGCAGGGCCGGCGCCATCCAGATCGCGCCGATCCCGGGCATCTGGTGGTTGCAGTAGAGCGTCCACTGGCCGGTGCCGCGCTCGTACTCCACGAGGGCGCCGGCGCATTCGAGCGGTGTCGAGCTGAACCGGTGGAAGTGGAGCTCGTCGATCTTGACGATGTGGTCGGCCTCGGCCTTCGCGCCCTCCCAGTCGCCCCAGTCGAAGACGCCGCTCCAGACGACGTTCGAGCCGGCCTCCTCGTGCATGATCGTCTCGTTCTTGACCGCTTCGCGCGCGTCGACGAGCACGTCGAGAGGCTCGTATTCGACCTCGACCAGTTCGGCGGCGTCGCGTGCGAGCTCCCGGGTGGCAGCCGCTACCGCGGCGACCGGCTCGCCCATGAAGCGCGTCGTGCCGACGGCCAGCGCGTAGTCCTCGATGTTCGCGCCCGGCGGCGTCGACATCTCGAAGAAAGGATCGGTGTGGATCGCGACCTCGTCGCCGGTGAGCGTCCCGTAGACGCCGTCGAGCGCGAGCGCCGCCGAGACGTCGATCGAGACGATCTTCGCGTGGGCGTACGGCGAGCGGACAAAATGGACGTAGCCCGTGCCGTGCCGGCGGATGTCGTCGAAGAAGACGCCCTGGCCCTGGACGAGCCGGCTGTCCTCCTTGCGCGGGATCGAGGTGCCGATCGAGCCCTTCTGCAGCTCCGTCGGCTGCTCGGTCTGCGTCGTCACCGGCAGCGTCGTCGTCTCGGTCGTGCTCACGCGTTCACCGACACGATCGCCTCGACGATGTTCTGATAGCCGGTGCAGCGGCAGATGTTCCCCTGGATCGCCGAACGCGCCTCGGCCTCGCTCGGCCGCGGGTTCGCCTCGAGCAGCGCCGTCGCGCTCATCAGCATCCCGGGCGTGCAGTAGCCGCACTGGAGCGCGTGGTGGGAGGAGAACGACTGCTGGAGTGGGTTCAGGCCGTCATCGTTCGCCAGGTCCTCAACAGTCCGCAACTTCGACCCGTCGGCCTGGACCGCGAGCAGCATGCAGCTCTTCACGGCGGCTCCGTCGAGGTGGATCGTGCAGGCGCCGCAGTTGCCGGTGTCGCAGCCGATGTGCGTTCCGGTCAGCTCCACGTCGTCGCGGATGAAGTGGACGAGCAGGCGGCGCGCCTCGACCTCGCGCTCGTAGACCTCGCCGTTGATCTCCACCGAGATCGACGCGCTCGTGGAGGGCTCCGGCACTTACTTACCTCCCTCGCTCAGTTGCCTGCTGGACGGCGCGGACTGCGCACACCTCGGCGAGGTGGCGGCGGTAGGCCGCTGACGCATGGACGTCGGAGGGTGGGTCGAGCGCGGCGGCAGCGACGGCTGCGCGCACGGCGTCAGGATCAGTCCTGTCCGGCTCCACGAGCACCGGCACCGCATCGACGCACCCGATCGAGATTCGCGCCGCATCCTCGCTCAGGCAGGCGGCCGCGCTGACGATGCAGGTTCCCTCGCGGCCGATCGTGACCGCGGCGAAGCCGTCGGCAGCGTTGCCGGACGCGGGGACAGATACCGAGAGCAGCAGCTCGCCTTCGGCGACAGCCGTCATGTAGACGCCGAGGAAGAAGTCGGCGGCCGCAACGGTGCGCTCCCCGGCGGCACCACGAATAGTGAAGGAAGCATCGAGTGCGAGCAGGAGCGGAGGCAGATGGTTGGTCGGATCGCTGGAGCAGGCGTTCCCGCCGATCGTGCCGCGGTTGCGTACCTGGACGTCCGCGATCCGCCCCACCACCTCGCAGAGAATCGGCCTCGCGACCTGAACCTCGGACGAGCCCATGATCTGCGTGTAGGTCGCCATCGCCCCGAGCACGAGCGTCTCACCCGAGACGGAGATCTCGCGCAGCTCCTCGAGGCGGTTCAGGTCGACGAGCACGTCCGGCGACGCGGCCCGGGCTTTCATCACGTTGACGAGCGTCTGTCCTCCCGCGAGGGCGCGCGCGCCCTCGTGACCCGCAAGGAGCTGGATCGCCTCTTCGACCGACCCCGGCCGCGCGTACTCGACCTCCCGCAAGAGCATGGCGTGATCCTACGCAGATTCCTTCGTGACATGTCAACAGGTCGCCGTCTCGGCCGCCCGCTATCGTCAGTCCGGTGGGCCGCGTTCCCGTCGAGGGCGAAATCCTGCTCGGCGACAACCTGCCGATCCTCCGGGAGCTCGCGAGCGAGACGTTCCAGCTCATCTATCTCGATCCGCCGTTCAACACAGGCCGGACGCAGAAGCGGCTCACGCTCGCGACGGCTCCGGACGCCAACGGCGACCGCACGGGCTTCGGTGGACGCCGCTACGCGAGCCGGCTGTTGTCCGAGTCGTCCTACAAGGACTCGTTCGACGACTACCTCGAGTTCCTGGCGCCTCGACTGGAGGAAGCGCGGCGGCTGCTGACGACGTCCGGCACGCTCTACTTCCACATCGACTACCGCGAGGCGCACTACTGCAAGCTCCTGCTCGACGAGATCTTCGGCCGCGAATGCTTCCTGAACGAGATCATCTGGGCCTACGACTACGGCGCGCGCTCGAAGAGCCGCTGGCCGGCGAAGCACGACACGATCCTCGTCTACGTGAAGGACGCGAGCGAGTATCACTTCGACGCCGCCGAGGTCGATCGGGAGCCGTACATGGCGCCCGGCCTCGTGACGGCCGAGAAAGCGGCGCGCGGGAAGCTGCCGACCGATGTCTGGTGGCACACGATCGTCCCCACGAACGGCAGGGAGAAGACCGGTTACGCGACCCAGAAGCCGGAGGGAATCGTCCGTCGGATGGTGCTCGCCTCCACGCGCCCCGGCGATTGGTGCCTCGACTTCTTCGCCGGCAGCGGGACGCTGGGCGCGGCGGCGGCGAAACTCGGCCGTCGCTACGTCCTGATCGACTCCAGCGAGGAGGCGGTCGCCGTCATGGAGCGACGGCTCCGAGGGACTCCGAACGCGAGCGCGGTCGGCGGCTAACGGCGATGAACGGCTTCGACGCGGTCTTCGTCGGCAGCGGGATCAACTCGCTCACCGGCGCCGCGCTGCTTGCGAAGGCCGGGTGGAAGGTCTGCGTGCTCGAGCGGAACGAGTGGCTCGGCGGCGCGATCCGCACCATCGAGGGGCTGATCGCGCCCGGCTTCACGCACGAGGTCTTCGCGTCGTGGCACCCGCTCTGGACTGGCTCGCCCGCATATGCCGAGCTGAAGCCCGATCTCGACCGGCTGGGCGTCGAGTACTTGAATACGGAGCTTGCGACGGGGTCGACCTTTCCCGACGGCTCGAGCGTCTTCCTCTCCACCGACGGCGCCGCGAACAGCGCCGAACTCGGCGAGGCCTGGCAGCGGCAGTTCGACGAGTTCATGGCGAACGCCGACATCGCCTTCGGGGTGCTCGGAACCGAGCTCTGGTCGACCGCCGGACTCGGCCTCGGCCGCCAGGCGTACTCGCGCCTGGGTCGCCGCGGCTTGCTCGAGTTCGGCGGGCGCGTGCTCATGACCGCGCGAGACTGGCTCACCGAGACCTTCGACGACGAGGCGGCCCACGGACTGCTCGCGCCGTGGGTGCTGCACACGGGCCTGGGCCCGGATCAGGCGATGTCCGGCTTCATGACGCAGGTGATCGCCTGCGCGCTTCAGCTCGGCGGGATGCCCGTCCCGCGAGGTGGCGGAGTGAAGCTGGTCGACGGCTTGGCGACGATCGTGCGCGAGGCGGGCGGCGAACTGCGCACCGAAGCGGAGGTCGAGCGGATCGTCGTCTCGGAGGGGCGGGCGACGGCCGTCCGGCTCTCCGACGGCGAGATCATCGTTGCATCCCGCGCCGTGCTCGCATGCGTCACGCCCACCCAGCTCTACGGACGGCTCCTCGCCGAGGGTGATGCGCCGGCGAACGTCCGCGAGGCCGCGCGCCGCTTCCGGTACGGGCGCGGCGAGATGCAGATCCACCTCGCGCTGGACGAGCTCCCACGTTGGCGCGGCGACGAGCGACTCGCGCGGACGCCGATCGTCCACGTCACTCCGGGTCTCGACGGCGTCTCGCGCGCGGTCAACGAAGCCGAGCGCGGCTTGCTCCCGGCGGAGGCGACGATCGTCTGCGGCCAGCCGCTCGCAGTAGATCCGTCCCGCGCCCCGGACGGCTCGTGGATCCTCTGGATCCAGCTCCAGGAACTCCCCTCGCAGCCGAAGGGCGACGCTGCGGACGAGCTCGACACGGCGAACGGCTGGGACGAGCAGCTGCGCGAAGCCTACGCCGACCGGATCGTCGAACGGCTCGGCGGTCACATCGAGAATCTCGAGACTGCGACTCTCGGCCGAGTCGTGCTGGGGCCGGCGGAGATCGCGGCGGCGAACCCGAACTGGGTCGGCGGCGACATCTACGGCGGCTCGTGCGCGCTCGACCAGAACCTGCTCTGGCGTCCGACTCCGGCGATGCCCGGCCACGAGACTCCAGTCGCGCGCCTCTTCCACATCGGCGCGAGCACGCACCCCGGCCCCGGGCTCGGCGCCGGTTCGGGCTACCTCGCCGCGAAACGCCTGACGCGGCCACCGCTGCCGCGGCGGCTGCTCGCGAAGCTGCCCGGTTTCTGATGCAACTCTCGCTGAGCGAGATCTCCACGGTCGGCGCGAACTTCCGCGACGACCTCCGCGCCTACGCGGCCGCCGGCTTCGAGGGGATCGGGATCTGGGAGATGAAGCTCGGCGAAGACGAGCCCGACCTGGCTGCGCTCCGCGCGAGCGGCCTTCGCGCGACGAACTGCGTCCCGCTCGTCCCCTCGATCCTGCCGAACACGGTGATCGAAGGCCCGCTCGACGTCGAGGAGCGGATCGATTCCCTCTGCGCCAGCATGGCTCGCTTCGCCCGCTACGAGCCGGAGTCCGTGCTCTGCCTGACCGGCCCGGCGGGTGCGTTGGGCGAGTCCGAGGCACGCAGGATCGTCATCGGCGGTCTGCAACGGATCGCGGCGGCGGCAGCAGCGGCCGGAGTGCGGCTCGGGCTCGAGCCGATCCACGCTTCACAACGCGACTCGCTGACGCTCGTCACGTCGATCCCCGAGGCGCTCGACCTGCTCGCCGAGGCCGGGCTTCCGGACGTCGGGATCATGGTCGATCTCTGGCACGTCGGGGACACGCCGACGATCGAGCAGGACCTGCGCGAGCACGTGAACCGGATCACCGGTGTCCACGTCGCCGACTGGTTTCCGCCCCCACGGACAGATCGCGCCCTCCCCGGCAAAGGCGTCTCCCGCACTCGAGAGCTGGTCAGGATCCTGGCGGGCGCAGGCTTCCGCGGCTCGTGGGACGTCGAGATCTTCGGCGATCCCGAGCAGCCCGACTCGATCTGGTCGCTCCCGGTCGACGAGGCCGCGCACCGCGCCTACGGGGCCGCGGTCGGGGTGCTGCCATAGGCGCGCCTGAAGTAGAGGATCGGGACGCGCTCGGGGTCGGGCGCGGCCCCTGACTCGACGAGGCCGATCAGGATCAGGTGGTCGCCCGCCTCGAGCTCCTGCTCGGTCAGACACTCCGCGTAGGCGAGCGCATCCTCGGTCAGGCACGGGACACCGCCGAGCCCCGGCTCCCAGCGCACGTTTGCGAACTTGTCCTCGACCTTCGAGGCGAAGAGCGCGCAGAGATCGGCGCGTCCGTCGCTCATGAAGTTGACGACGAAGCGTTTCGCGTGCCGAAGCGCAGCGAGCGTTCGGCTCGTCTTGTCGACGCAGACGAGCAGCATCGGCGGGTCGGCCGAGACCGCGCAGATCGCGTTCGTCGTCAGCCCCCGCGGCCGGCCGCCCTCGTCCAGCGTGGTCACGATCGCGATCCCGGTCGGAAACGCGCTCATGATCGAGACGAACTCCTCGCGACCGACGGCCATGTTCGAAGCTTACGGCTGGGAAGGGTCCCGCCCGATGATCGAATGGCGCGTGGAGAACTCCCCGGGTTGGACTCGAACCAACAACCTACGGATTAACAGTCCGCCGCTCTACCAATTGAGCTACCGGGGAAGGCGCGCAGATTGTAGCGAGCAGCGGCGGCCGCTCACCCCAGCTCGCGGATCGCCTCCCGGATGCGTGCGAGCGTCGTCTGGAGGTCCTTGACGCGATCGAGCTCCGCGCTCGCGAGCTCCCATCGCAGCCTCCGCTCGCGCAGGTTGAGGAGCAGCTCCTTCCCGGTGCGCTCGTCCAGCCCCTCCCGCGCAGCGCGAGCGTCGAGCTCGGCGTAGAGCTCCACGAGCTCGGGATCCTCGCTCCCGTCGACGAGCTGGTCGCGGAAGCGCCGGTAAAGCGGCGCATCGAAGTGCTCCGCCGAGATCTCCTTCAGCAACGTGACAAGCGAGGGCTCGGCGACGCACGCCGCCAGCGCGTCGCGTTCCAGCCGGTCGCCCTTCTGCAGCATCATCGGCGAGAGTCCTTCTGTCAGCATCCGCACGCCGCCCTTCGGCGCCAAGCTCGAGAGCGTCTCCTTGGGAAGGCTGAGACGGCCGGCGAGCAGCCGCAACGCGTCCTGCCACTCGGGCGAGTCCTCGGTTCGTTGCAGGATCTCTCGCGCCCGCACGAACGCCTCCTGCCGATCCGGCGCGCGCTCGAGCTCGAGCCGGACGCGATAGACGACGTAACTCTCGGCGCCCTCGAGCCGCGCCTCGAAGCCGGCGGGCGCGTCCGCCGGGTCCTGTCCCTCGGGCAACGTCACGACCCTGACGTCGAGGCCCAGCGTTGTCGCGAGCTCCATTCCACGCAGCGTCGCTTCCTCGCCGGCAGCATCCGCGTCGAAACAGAGATAGACGCGTCGCGTCAGCCGCTGCAGCTCCTTCAACTGACGCTCGGTGAGCGCGGTTCCCATCGAAGCGATCACCGGCTCGAACTGAACCTGCCGTAACGCGATCACGTCCGTGTTTCCCTCGACCACGACCGCGCGCTCCTGCTTCGCGATCGCGGTACGGGCGAGGTGGAGGCCGTACAGGACGGCCGACTTGTGGAAGAGCTCGGTCTCGGGCGTGTTCACGTACTTGCCGCGCAGTGGGTCGTCGTCGTGCAGCTTGCGGGCCGGGAAGCCGACGATCCGCCCGCGAGCGTCAGCGAGCGGGAACATCAGCCGCGGCGGAAAGTAGTCGTTACCGCGTGCGTTCGTGAGACCTGCAGCACGCAGCTCGTCTCGCGTAAAACCCTTCTCGTGCGCTTTGCGCGCAAGCCCGTCGCCCGGCGAGAGGCCGAGCCTGAACTCACGGCAGACCGGCTCGAAAAGGCCCCGTTCCGTCAGATAGGCGCGCACGGGCTCCCCTGCAGGCGACTCCCAGAGGTGCCGCTCGTAGAAGGCCGTCGCCTGCTCGAGCAGCGCGTACAGCCGATCGCGGCGCTGGCGCGATGCCTCGAGCTGCGGCGAGGTCTCCTCATAGTCGAGGGTGACGCGGAACCGCTCGGCAAGCCATTCGACCGCCTCGACGAAGTCGAGGCTCTCGCTCTCGCGGACGAACGTGATCGCATCGCCGCCCTTGCCGCAGCCGAAGCAGTGATAGAGCTTCTCGACCGGGTTGACCGAAAAGCTCGGCGTCCGCTCCTCGTGGAATGGACACCGGCCCGTCCAGCGCGCGCCCGCCCGACGCAGCGCAGTCCGTCCGTTCACGACCTCGACCATGTCTGTCGCGGCCACGACCTCCCGCACCGACTGTTCCTTGATGCGGGCCACTACAGAGAGTCAGCGTACGAGAGCGCGAAGCGATCGGTCATCCCCGAGACGAATGCGCGGATCTCGTCCTCCGAATCGCCGCGCTCGACGAGGTGGTCGAAGATCCGACGCACCGTCTCGTGGGCGCGCTCGTGCTCTCCGCGTGCGTGGGGGCCGAGATAGACGCGCTCGAACATGAACGAGCGCAGCGCCAGCATCGCGCCGCCGACCTCGTCGCTTTGGACGATCTTCCCGGCCCGCTCGGAGCTCTCGATCAGGTCGTGGACGAGGGTGTCGATCCGGGCGGAGCCTCGCTCGCCGAGCAGCTCGAGCTCCGCGCGCGGCAGCTCTTCCCCGTCGAGGATCCCGAAGCGGATCGCATCGTCGATGTCGTGGTTGATGTAGGCGACTCGGTCGACGAGCCGCACGATCTTCCCCTCGAGCGTCGCCGGTTCCTGCGGACCCGTATGAGTGCGGATCCCGTCGCGCACCTCGGCCGTCAGATTGAGCGCCTCGGCGATTCGGTGTGACTGCTCGTTGTGACGGAAGCCCGTGTCGAAGCGCTCGAGCAGGCAACGATCGAGCTGCTCCTCGCCGGCGTGGCCGAACGGCGGATGTCCCGTGTCGTGCCCGAGCCCGATCGCCTCCGTCAGATCCTCGTTCAGCCGCAGCGCTCGAGCAACGACCCGTGCGATCCCCGTCGTCTCGAGCGTGTGCGTCATCCGGGTGCGGTAATGATCGCCGGCGGGGTCGATGAAGACCTGCGTCTTGCCCTTCAGCCGGCGAAACGGCTTCGAGTGGAGAATCCGGTCACGGTCCCGCTGGAACGGGGTGCGCACACTGCACTCCTCCTCGTCGCGAAGACGGCCCCGCGTCTCATACGAGCGCACGGCGAGCGGGGAGAGCGTCGCCTCTTCGGCCGCGCGGATGTGCGCCTCGAAAGCATCGGCGACGCGACCGGCTACCTGTTCCACCCTCTCAGGTTAGAGAATGATCGGGACGGTGCCGCCGTCCGCCGACCAAGCCGCCCCCGTGACGTACGAGGCACGGCCGGACGCCAGGAACGCGATCACGGCCGCGATCTCCTCCGGCTCGGCGAGCCGTCCGAGCGGCCGACCGGCGCCCACCTTCGCGAGCACAGCGTCGCGGTCACCACCCTGCTGATCCGCGAGTCCTCCCTCTCCCAGCCACGCGTCGGTCGCAGTCGGGCCGGGCGTGACGGCGTTGCAGCGAATCCCGTCGCCCGCGTACAGATCGGCGACGAGGCGGGAGAGCGAGAGCACGGCGGCCTTCGTCACCGAGTAGTGCGGCATCCCTCCCGACGGACGTTTACCCGCCGTCGAGGAGACGTTGACGATGGCGCCGTGCGACGTTCGCAGGTGAGGCAGAGCGGCGCGGATCGCCCGCACGTAGCTCATCACGTTCAGCTGCCACATCGAGTCCCAATCCTCGTCCGGCACCTCCTCGAAGCGCGCCTGCACCGCATAGCCGACGTTGTTGACGAGCACGTCGAGCCCATCTAACGCTGCGGCGGCGTCTCCGACCACCCCAGCCGGTGCACCGGTCTTCGAGAGATCGGCGACGACGTGCAGGGCCTCGCCGATTCCCGGCGGCCCGCTGCGCCCGCAGGTGACGACGCGCGCGCCCTCGGCAACGAGGATCCGGGCGGTCTCAAGCCCGATCCCGGCGGTCGAGCCGGTGACGATGCACGCCTTGCCGCCGAGTCCGAGGTCCACGCTGGCTAGCGTACAAGCGTGACCGAGATCCTCTTCGTGCGTCACGGCGAGACCGACTGGAACGTCGAGCGCCGCGTCCAGGGGCATAGCGACCGCCCCCTGAACGACACCGGTACAGCCCAGGCTCTCGCGCTCGCAGAGGAGCTTCGGCACGAGCAACTCGACGCGATCTACGCCAGCGATCTCGCTCGCGCGCGTGAGACCGCGCGTGCCGTTGCAGACCGGCACGGGATGAAGGTCGACGTGCTACCCGCTCTCCGCGAGAAAAACTTCGGCACGTGGGAAGGGCTCCTGGACACCGAGATCCGCGAGCGCTTCCCAGAAGCAGATGGCGGCCCCTGGGGCGACGCCGAAACGACTCCAGAGGTAACCGAGCGCGTCCTCACGGCGCTTCACGAGATTGCAGCGCGCCATCCAGGTGGGCGCGTCCTCGTTGTCTCGCATGGTGGTCCGCTCCGGGCCATCCTTCGCCACTGCGCCGCCGGAGGCGACGACCACCTCCCCAACTGCCACGTCGCCAGGATCGCGGTCCGGGACGGCGAGCTCGTCTCGTTAGACTGACCGCCTCGTGGAGGACTACACCAACAAGTACAAAGGCGAGCAGATCGAGGTCGCCCTCTTCGGCGGCGAGTATCAAGAGGGAGTGCTCACCGCCTACTGCTCGATCGAGGACGTTCCGCACATCGAGCTGAACGGCCACATCCTCGTTCCCCTCCAAAACGTCGCCTCGCTCCACTGCTCGAGCCGCTGCGACGCACCGGAGCCCGACTGGCCGCCGCGCGGGCTCGGCGACGACGAGCGCGACGCCGACGACGCCTAGCTGATGCGGCTCGCGGCCGCCACGAACTTGGGCAAGGCCTGGCTGCTGGTGCTGATCCTGGCTGCGTTCTTCGGCGCGATCGGCTGGGCAATCGGCGGTTACCGGACTGCCTCGTTCTTCGTCTTCTGTGCGCTGCTCGCAGCGGCGGCCGTGTACGCCTACGCCGACCGCGCCCTGCTCGGGATGCTCGGGGCGCGCGAGTTCGCGCTCGCCGAGGATCCACGCCTTCGCTCCACCGTCGACGTGCTCTCGGCCAAGCTCGGAATTCTCCCGCCGAAGCTGTACCTGATCGTCGACGGCTTCCCAAGGGCTTTCGTGGCCGGCCGCGGCCCGCGCGGGTCGGCGCTCGCAGTCAGCACCGGACTCCTCGTCGCGCTGCCGCCGGCGGAGCTCGAAGGCGTCGTCGCGCACGAGTTGGCGCACGTTCGCTCGCGGGACGTACTCGTGCAGACCTTCGCAACGATGCTCGCGGTCGCGCTCGTCGAGCTCTCCCGGATCGGCGGCTTTCTGGAGCGAGCGTTGCTCGCCGTGCTCGGCCCCACGGCCGCGGCTTTCGTCCACCTGCTGCTCTCCCCGAAGCGCGAGCTGGCGGCCGATCGCGTCGCGACGAGCATTTGCGGCTCTCCGCACGGGCTTGCCGACGCGCTCCTGCGCCTCGACCAAGCGAGCGAGCTCGTGTCGTTCGCCGCCAACCCAGCCACAGAACCGCTCTATACGACGAATCCATTCGCCGTGGAGGGTCTCGCCGCGCTGTTCGTCACGCACCCTCCAATGGCTGAGCGCGTCGCGCGCCTTCGCGAGCTGGAATCGACCTCAGCCGCTGCTTGATCCAGCCGGCGCATCGAGCTCGAAGCGAAGCGCATCGTGCCGCGCGCCGTCCCTGCTCTCGATCTTTCCGAGAACGGTTCCAGCGAGCCGAAAACCTGCCCGCTCGGCGACGGCCTGCGAGCGCACGTTGTCGAGCAACGTGAAGAGCTCGATGTGCGTCACCGCCCGCTCCTCGAACGCATAGCGCACGAGCAATCGAAGCGCGCGCGTCATCGCACCACGGCCCCGGCCGTCGGGCGCCAGCCAGTAGCCGATATCCGGCGAGTCGCCGATTCGAACCTCGATCGTGCCGAGACGATCTCCCGTGACTGGATCGACGACGATGAACGGAGCCGCCGTGGCGTCCGCCCAGACGCTCTTGCAGCGCCCGATCCACCACTCCGCATCCGCACGCTCGTACGGGTGGGGCAACGAAGGGAGCCAGCGCTGGTTCTCCGGGTCGCGGCACGATTGCACGACCCACTCGATATCGCCGTCCTCGGGCGGCCGCAGATTGATATGGCCGTCGGTCAGCTCCATCCCGACGAGTCTAGAGGAACGAAAAAGAGCCGCTCTCGCGGCCCTTTTCTCAAAGCTAATTCGGCGGCGTCCTACTCTCCCGGGGGCTTGCGCCCCGAGTACCATCGGCGCTATCGGGCTTAACTTCTCTGTTCGGAATGGGAAGAGGTGTACCCCCGACGCTATGACCGCCGAAATTGTCGAGTTGCGCGCCGTGCTCGTCTGCTCCGAGCTCGCGCACCCTCAAAACTCCATAGCGACTCACGAGTGTTCTAAATCAAGACCTCGGGCAATTAGTACCGGTCAGCTGAACGCATTGCTGCGCTTACACCGCCGGCCTATCGACGTGGTCGTCTTCCACGGCCCTTACTCCTTCTAGAGGATGGGAAGTCTCATCTTGAGGTGGGCTTCCCGCTTAGATGCTTTCAGCGGTTATCCCATCCAGACGTGGCTA
>JBBJLW010000001.1:0-223212 GCA_037720595.1 Gaiellaceae bacterium
CGCCGGACGAAGACGACGAAGCCGTTCAGCCGCGCGACCCCGTTGCCGCCGTAGGCCAGGGAGTCGATCGAGAGCTCGATCTCCTCGTGGAGCTTCACCGGCGCGGCCATCGGGCCAGACTAGCTAGGTGATATCGCGGCGGTTCGTGCGGACCCAGGCAAGAGCGGCGGCACCCGCGACGTGCGCGACCCCCGCGCCGACCGCCGGAAGGAACGACAACCCGCCGGATGTGGGATCGGAGATCGCGAAGACGACGGAAGCCGGCAGGTAGTCGGCGACGCCCCCGATCTCGAGCACGGACAGCAGGCTTCCGAACAGCGGCTCCGCCACGAGCAACCAGACCAGAGCGCCGACGACCGCAGGGATCTGTGCGTGGATGAGGCCACCGTAGGCCGCGCCGATCGCCCCCGCGATGGCTGCGGACACGAGAACTCGCCCTCCGGCCTCGCCGGCATCCGCCAGCTCGAGCGGCACGTCGACGAGCCCGAGCCAGACCACCGCAACCCCGGCGATCACGATCAGTGCCGCGACGGCGAGCGCGAACCCGGCAGCGATCCCGGCGAGGAGCTTCGACGCGAGCAGGACGTCACGACGAGGCGTCGTCAGGAGCGCGGGCGTAATCGTCCCGTGTCGGAACTCGATCGTGACGAGGGCGATGCCGAGGAGAAGCGCGGTGATCGTCGTTGCGCCGGCCGCGTCCCTGACGAGCCGGGACTGGAAGCCGTCGCCGAGCCTGTCGTGCTGACTCTCGGAGCCGATCGTTGCGGCGGCCACGAGCGCGGCCAGGCCGATCGCGGTGAGAACGTAGCCCCACGTTCCGCGGATCGTGCGGAGCTTCAACAGCTCGGCGGCGAAGAGGCCGCTCATCCGCCGCGCTCCCCCGGATCGCCTGTCAGCTCGAGGAAGACCTCCTCGAGCGTCGCCCGCTCAGTCGTCAGCTCGTGCAGGACGACGCCGTTCGCGGCTGCGATCTGCCCCACCTGCTCCGGCGGAATCGGCACGACCAGGGAGCCGTCGTCGAGCCGCTTTGCCTCGCTGCCGAGCAGGCTCGCCAGCCTGTCGGCCTCCGGCGAACGGACTCGCGTCCCGCCGGCCGAGCGCGCGAGAACGTCCTCCATCGGCGCCTGCACGACGAGCTTGCCGTGCGCGATGATCACCACGTCGTCGACCGTCTGGGCCACCTCGGCGAGCACGTGACTCGAGACGAGGACGGTGCGGCCCTCTGCTGCGAGCGAGCGCAGGAGGTCGCGAAGCCAGCGGATGCCCTGAGGATCGAGTCCGTTCGCCGGCTCGTCGAGGACAAGCACCTCGGGGTCGCCGAGCAGGGCGGCGGCGAGGCCGAGCCGCTGCCGCATCCCGAGCGAATAGCCGCCCGCCCGACGCTTCGCCGCACCCGAGAGCTCGACGAGGGTGAGCACCTCCTCGACACGCGAGCGCGGCAGGCCGGCCGCGGTCGCGAGCACGCGCAGATGGTTGCGGCCGGAGCGTCCTGGATGAACGGCCGATGCCTCGAGCACGGCGCCGACCCGCTCCGTCGGACGATCGAGCTCCCCGTAGGCCCGCCCGAGCACGGTCGCGGTTCCCGTGTCCTGGTTGACGAGTCCGAGCACCGCGCGGAGAGTCGTCGACTTGCCGGCACCGTTCGGGCCGAGGAAGCCCGTCACGAGACCCGGCTTCGCCTGGAGGCTGAGGGCGCTGACCGCCTGCGTCTTGCCGAATCTCTTGCTGAGGTTCGCGACCTCGATCAACGAGGGCTCGCGATCAACGCAGCGTCGTCACGTAGACCGAGCGTTCGCGGGGACCGTCGAACTCGCAGAAGAAGATCCCCTGCCAGGTTCCGAGCGCCAGCTTCCCCCCGTGCACCGGCACGAGCACGTTCGAGCCCATGAAGGCGGCGCGGATGTGCGTCGGCGCGTTCTCCTCCCCCTCTTCGAGGTGCTCCCACGGCCAGTCGGAGGAGACGATTCGCTCGAGCGCCAGCTCGAAGTCGCGCGCCACCGCCGGATCCGCGTGCTCGTTGATCGTGAGCCCGGCGGTCGTGTGTGGCACGTAGACGAGGGCGGCCGAGGCACCGTCGAGCGAGCCCGCGGCGGCCTTCACGAGCTCGGTGATGTCGACGAGCTGGCTGCGCCGCTGGGTGGTGACGGTGAACTGGCGCACGGCGCGTATCCTAGGCACCCGTGAGCGAGGCAGTCCTCCCCAGCAACCGCGAGCTCGACGACTACCGCGACGGCGCCGACCGGTTCCTGGCCGAGCTCGACGAGGAGTACTACCTCCACTACGCGGGGCACAAGCCCGACTTCGAGCTGCGGGCGATCTACGAGCGCCATGCCGACCTGACCGACCTCGAGACCGTCAAGCGTGTCGGCTCGGCGGTGCAGGGCCGCGAGAACCTCGAGCTCTTCCGTTTCGGCTGCGAGGGCTATCTCGGCGAGCTGACCCGTGAGCACGCCGAGAAGATCGCCCAGCTCGAGGCCACGCTCGAGCTGTCGCACGGCGGCGAGTCGGTCGGCTATCGGATGCTGCCGCCGACGATCGCGAACGAGCCCGATCGCGCCACGCGAGCCCGTCTCGAGGCGGCGCGAAACGAGCTGACCGAGGAGCACCTGAACCCGCTCTATCTCGACGCGTTCGAGACGACGCAGCGCGCGGTCCCCGCGCTCGGGGCGCCGAACTATTTCCTCCTCTACCGCGACCGGCTCGCGCTCGAGCTCGAGGGCCTCGCGGCCCAATGCCGATCCTTCCTCGACTCGACGGAGGATCTCTACGAAGACTCGATGAACCGGACGCTGCGCGAGCGGGTCGGAGTCGGGCTGGCCGAGGCCGAGCGCCACGACCTCCGCCGCTTCTTCCGCGGCTCGAGCTGGGACGCGGCCTTCCCGGCCGACCGGATGCTGCCGGCCCTGCGCGGCACGCTCGCCGGCCTCGGGATCGATCTCGATGCGCAGTCGAACGTCCACCTCGACGTGGAGGCTCGTCCTACAAAGACGCCGCGCGCGTTCTGCGCGCCGATCGAGGTGCCCGGCAAGGTGATGCTCGTGATCCAGCCGATGGGCGGCCCGGACGACTGGCGCGCGCTCTTCCACGAGGCCGGGCACACCGAGCACTTCGCCTTCACCTCGCCGGACCTGAAGATGGAGGAGAAGCGGCTCGGCGACAACGCCGTCACCGAGGGCTGGGCAATGCTGCTCGAGCATCTCGTCGGCAACCGCGGTTGGCTGACGCGCATGCTCAGCTTCCCGAAGCCCCAGGAGTTCGCGTCGGAGTCCGCGGTCACGCTGCTCTTCTATGTCCGCCGCTACGCGGCGAAGCTGCTCTACGAGATCGAGTTCCACGCGGCCGCCGACCCGACGACGATGCGCAGCCGCTACGTCGAGCTGCTCGGCGATGCGCTCAAGATCGAGCCCAGCGATACGGATTACCTCTCGGACATCGATTCCGGCTACTACTGCACGTCGTACCTGCGCTCGTGGGCGTTCGAGGCGCAGCTCTCGACCTTCCTGCGCGAGGAGTTCGGCAGCGAGTGGTTCGCGCGCCGCGAGGCGGGCTCGCTCCTGAAGGAGTTGTGGGAGCTTGGCCAGCAGCCGACCGCCGACGAGCTCCTGAAGGATGTCACGGGTGCCCCGATCGAGCTCGATGCGGTTGCGGACGAGATTCGCGCCGCGTTGCCCTCGTTCGCCTAGCAGCTCCTCGCGGCCGTTTCGTCACGAAAGAGCGTCAACTTCGTGACAAAATGCCTTTCGTCTCTGCGACCGTCTCTGCGACCACGTCTGCAACCGTCTCTGCGACGGCCGTCCACTCAGGCGGACAAGCCGGGAGCGAAGCGACCCCTTCAGGGGTCTTCGAGCGCTGAGCATCCGCTCAGCGCATGCTCAGCTTGCGCATCAGCTACAGCGCGCCGCCCGCCGCAGGCGGGGCACCGGCTTCGAGCGGCGAGGCGCCGCCCGCCTCGCGAGCCAGGTAGTCCTCGATCAGCATCACGTTGTCGCGAGAGCGCTCGGCAACGGCGAGCAGCCCTGACATGGAGGCGATCTCCTCGCGCTGCTCCTGCAGGAACCAGTGCAGGAACTGCTCAGCGACGAGCTCGGTCTCCTCGCGAGCGAACTGCACGAGCGCGGAGATCTGAGCCGTCACGCGCTTCTCCTGCTCCAGGGCCAGCCGCACCGGCTCGACGACATCGGCAAACCCGCACTGAGGAGCGGCGACCCCGGGAACGACGACGTCCTCGTCGGCGTCGAGCAGATACTGGACGAGCATCATCGCGTGGTTCCGCTCCTCCACCGCCTGGCGGTAGAAGTGGGCCGCGAGCTGCGGCAGCGTCAGCCCGTCGTAGTACACCGCAATGGCGACGTACTGCTGCGACGCCGCATACTCGTACGCGATCTGCTCGTTGATTGCCTCGGTCAGGCCCGCCACACGATCGAGCTTACTCCGCGAACGGCCTTGCAACAGGCCCGAAGAGTCGACAAGCTCCTCCTCAGGGGTCTTCGCGCAGGTGTGATCTGCTTCTGCGGATCCCGCCTGCTGCAAACAGTGGAGCTAGCATCGCGCCGTGCTGCCGCTGCGCGACAACGTACCGACTCGATCACGCCCGCTCGTCACGTGGGGGCTGATCCTCGCGAACGTCCTCGTCTGGGTGCTGTATCAGCTCCCCGATCTGGAAGGTTCCGTGCGCGAGCTCGCCTATCAGCCCTGCGAGGTCGTCGATTCCTGCGCCCGGACCGGACAGGATTGGCCGCTGACCTCGCTGACCTCGATGTTCATGCACGGCGGCTGGGAGCACCTGCTCGGGAACATGCTCTTCCTCTGGATCTTCGGCAACAACATCGAGGACGCGCTCGGCCATGTCCGCTTTCTCGCGTTCTATCTCGCCGGCGGATTCGCCGCGACCGCACTCCAGACGGTCGTCACCCTGATGACCGGCAGCGACGCCGAGGCCGCGATCCCGAATCTGGGCGCGAGCGGCGCCGTCTCTGCCGTGCTCGGCGCGTACCTCTTGCTGCTCCCGCGAGCCAGGGTGCTCACGCTCATCTTCTTCATCCTGCGTGAGATTCCGGCGATCGCCTTCCTCGGGATCTGGTTCGTGTTCCAGCTCTATTCCGGCGGCGCCTCGCTGCAAAGTCCCGAAGAGGGAGGCGGCGTCGCGTTCTTTGCCCACGTCGGCGGTTTCGTCTTCGGGTTCCTGCTTGTCAAGCTCGTCCAGATCAGACAACCGCTCCGGCCGAGGTACTGATGGCCTTCGAGGACGAGGTGGGCGCCGCGCTCGACTCGCTGCCTCCCGAGCTGGCGCGCGCGCTCGTCAACATCGCCGTCGTGATCGAGGACGCGCATCCCGACGACCCCGACCTCTTCGGCCTCTACGAGGGAATCCCGCTGACCGAGCGCGGCAGCGGCGATTTTGGGCAGCTTCCCGACCGGATCGCGATCTACCGCCGACCCCTCGAGGACGAATTTCCAGACCCGGCGGATTTGCGGGAGGAGATCCGGATTACCGTTCTCCACGAGCTCGCGCACTACTTCGGGTTCGACGAGGATCGGATCACCGAGCTCGGCTACGAATGATCGTCACGGGGCTCCAGCTCGTGGCGATCGTCGCCGGAATCGTCGGCGTCACCGCGATTGTTGTGTTCTTGTTCAGCCGCGACTCCTGAGGGAATGAGCCGCGCGAGCGCCGCGTTTTCACGAGCATGAAGACGATTCCGGAGATCCAGACAGAGATCGAGCGGCTCAGCGAGCACCGCACCGAGCTCTACACCGAGCTCTCGCGCTTGCGGAGCGAGTCCGTGCGCCAGGAGATCAAGCAGATCGACGAGCGCTTGCAGTCGCTCTGGGACGAGCACCGCGCGGAGCGGGCGCGGATCCGGTTCGGCGAGCGCGAGGACATCGTCCGCCGCGCCCGCGCCGAAGACAGGCTCGACCGCGCCGCATAGGAGCTTGACCCGAACGCTACTCGTCGGGATCGGCGCGATGAGTGTTCCGAGGCACGAACGCAAGGACGCCGCCTCGGGATGCTCAGCTTGCCGAGACCGGCACAGTCGTGGTTCCGTCAAGTCCTCCTAGTACGATCCGGCGTGTGAGCCGGCTTTGGGGTCAGTTCGACCAAGAGAACGAGACCGACAAGGTGGAATCGGAGCGCGAGGCGTTGCGTCGCCAGCGACTCGAGGCGACGGCGGAGATCGAGGATCTGAAGGCGACGCTGACCGATCGCGTGGCGCACGTCCAGGAGCGCGAGCGCGAGCTCGAGCAGGCATTGGCACGGGTCGACAAGCGAGAGCAGGCGCTCGACTCGGTTGCAGGTCGCGGTGCCCGCGTCGAGGCGATGCGCACGCGGCTGGCCGAGGCACGCGCCGCGCGCGCGGCGCGCAGCGACGAGAAAGAGCGAGCCGCCGTCGGCGCGCTGCGCTCCGAGCTGGCCGCCGTCCGCACCACCCTCGCGACGCGCGAGCGCGAGCTCGCCGCGTCGGCAGAACAGCTCGCCGGCGCCGGCGCTTCGTCCAACGGAGACGAGGAGGAGTCCGCACCCAAATCTGTCGAACCGCCGAGCGCCGCCGATCTGGAGGCTTTGTCGAAGCGAGAGCAGGCACTCGAGGCGCGCGCAGTCGAGCTCGATACGCGGTCTGCCGAGCTCGACGCGAAGCTCGCCGATGCTCAGCGTGTCCCACAGGAAGCTGCACTCCTTACGGCGCCGGTCGTTGACCCGCGGGAACCCGAGCTCGAAGCGAGGCAGACCGCGCTCGAGGCGGCGGAGGCCGCACTTGCGATGGGCGAAGGTGAGCAGAACCGCCGGGCCGAGGAGCTGGCTGCGCTCGAGACGACGCTCGCCGAACGGGAGGCTGTTCTCGCCCAGAAGGAGTCGCGAGCGACGGAGCTGGAGCAGGAGGAGGTCTCGCGCGCCGAGGCGAGGCTCCAAGAACTACGTGCCGCCGAGCAGGCGTTCGTCAAGACCCGCGCTGAGCTCGCCGCCCGCAGCGACGCCCTCGCCGAGCGGGAATCGCAGCTCGCCGCACGCGAGCGAGCTCTCGCGGAGCAAGAAGCACCGCCGACGCCGGAGCTCGACGCGCTCGAGGCGCGGATCCGCCGACTCGAGCAGGGCGACCGCAGCCGCGGCGAGACCACCCAGACCTTCAGCGCAGGGCTCCGCTCGCTCCAGAGCCGCCGCTTGCGCGCGCCCGCCGACGAGCGCAAGGAGTCGCTGAACTAGCGACAGCGAGAGGCGCTCGCCGAGCGCGGTTCGGCCCACCCTTCTCTACACTTCTACAGCTCGGGGCGTTAGCTCAGCTGGGAGAGCGCCGCCTTTGCAAGGCGGAGGTCGCCGGTTCGATCCCGGCACGCTCCACTGCTGGCGCAAGATCGGAATCTGCGGGAGCAGACCCCGATCGCGCGAAGACCCCTGAAGGGTCGCTTCGCTCCCGGCTGGCGCAAGATCGGAATCTGCGGGAGCAGACCCCGATCGCGCGAAGACCCCTGAAGGGTCGCTTCGCTCCCGGCCCGCTCCCTTGAGACGACCAGCCGCTGGGCAATGCTCTGGTCAACGCGCTGCGATGATGCGGCGGCGAGAGGGCTGAAGCCAGCTTCGAGCCGCTTCGCGAGCGCCCATTCCGTCTGCTCTTCTTCGGGCGGACTCTCTCCGGCGTGGGGGACGCGAATGTCCCGCTTGCGCTCACATTCGCCGCGCTCGAGCTCGGCAACGCGACCGATCTGCGTGCTCGGGATCGGTTCGGCGGCCCGCGTGATCTTCCTCGTCGCCGGAGGCGTGTGGGGTGACCGCCTCCCACGGGCAGCTCGTGATGATGGCTGCCGATGTCCTTCGTGCGGTCGTCCAGACCCTGATCGCGCTCGCCTTCTTAACCGACACAATCCAGGTCTGGCATCTCGCCGTTGGCGCAGCGCTCTTCGGTACCGCGTCGGCGTTCTTCAACCCCGCATCGACCGGCCTCATCCCGCAACTCGTGAGCCGCGAGAGGCTGCAAGAGGCAAACGCGTTGCTTGGCCTCTCGGAGAGCGCCATCCGGGTGTTCGGCCCCGTGGCGTCAGGTGTGCTCGTGGCGACACTCGGAGTCGGCGTCGTTTTGCGATCGACGCGTTCAGCTTCGTCGCAAGCTTTGCTTGCCTGGCGGCGATGCGACTTCCGCGCGCAATTCAGCTGAGAGCGCGCACGAGCATGCTCGCCGACGCGCTCGCAGGCTGGAAGGTCGTACGTGAGCGACGCTGGATCGTGGCCGGGCTCTCGTGCGACGTCGTCTTCAACCTCGCGCTCGCCTCGTACTTCGTGGTCGGCCCGGTCATCTTCGAGGAGCACTTCAACGGCGCGCGAGACTGGGGCCTGATGATGACTGCCGGCGCGATTGCAGGTCTCCTCGGGGGCCTCGTCGTTCTGCGACTCAAGCCCTCCAAGCCTCTCTTCGTCGCGTGTCTCGTTTCGTTCGTCACTCCGCTCCAGCTGATTGCGCTTGCCCTGCGGGTGCCTCTCGCGGTCCTGATCGTCGGCTCGATGCTCGGCGTCGTCGCGATGGTGCTCGTCAACATCTACCGGGAGACGATGCAGCAACAACACGTTCCCGCCGAATACCTGTCGCGGGTCGACTCGCTCGGCTGGACGATCGCGCTCGTTGCGTTCCCGATCGGAATGATCGTCGCCGGCCCGGTCTCCTCGGCCATCGGAACTGAAGCCACCTCATCGGCTCGGGCCTCCTCGCCGCAACCGGGCTGGTGGGCACGCTCTCTGTGCGCGACTTCCGGGAGCTGCGCCGGCTCGACGAGCAGCCGAGCACGACCGGCAAGTCCGTTCCGCTCGCTCCGCAGTCCGGCTAAGAACTCGAATCAGAATGGCGTTCCGGCGACACAAGGCTCATTTGATTCGAGTTCTAAGCGAGCTCGCGGCGGAGAACCGACGCGACTGCGGTGAGTGCCACCCGCGTATCGGCGAGCTCCGGCTCGCGGGTCGTCAACCGCTGGAGCGCGAGTCCGGGAAGCAGGAGCCCCCGCAGCAATCCGGACGGGTGCTGCACGGCCTTCCAGAGCTCCATCGTCACCGCGAGTCCGAGCACAGCGACGACAAGGCTGGCCGCTATCGACGCGCCGGCGACAGGCCAGAGTCGGTCCGCGAGCACGGTCACCGGTAGCGCGAGCGCGGCAAAGTTCGTCCCGCAGCGCGGCGAGAAGCGGCTCGGTCGTATGGCGCCGCTCCAGGAGGCCTCGAGTCGTCGCTGCTCCGCGGCTGCGATCGCTCGGTGCTCGGCCCCGTGCAGCCGAAGCGTGCGGCCGCGAAAGAGCCAACCGAGGAGCAAGGTCGTAAGGAGAAGTCCGGCCGGCAGCTCGAGCCGGGTCGGCAGCCCAATCAGCGCAAATGAGGCGGCGAAGGCGCCGAGGAGGAGAAGTCGCTCACGGCCACGGGCGACTCCGCGCCCGCGGGCGAGCGGCGTCACCGACGACGCGAGCTGAAGCAGGCCGCGCAGGAGCGGAATCCGACGGCAGCGCGACGTACCCGACGGCATCGTCCCCTCGTAGAGCCTGCCCTCGGCCGTCGCGAATGCCCAGAAGCGCTCACTGACGATGACGACGCCGTTCGGCCGGGCCATACCCCCGAGCTTGGGGAGCCGGTCCTCACGATCGGCGCTGGCCAGAACGTGATGAACGTTGTCGGTCGGCACCCCGCACACGGTGCCCGAAACGCAGCCGCCCGGCAAGTGCCGGGCGGCCTAGAGCGACGTGCAGGTGGGCCTAGAAGCGGCCGCGGCCGACGAAGCCGAGCACGATCAGAACAAGCAGGACGATCAGGACGATGGTCAGAATGCTCATCTGTCTCCTTCGTTCGAGGTGATGGAAGAACGTACCAACGGTCGAGTCGGGTGCGGGTTGTGGCTAGATATTGGAGTCTCGATCGGTCCGCGACCGCTCGACGTCCGGGTCGCGGCCGTCCCGAACGGTCTCGTCTGCGTCAGGCATGTCCGGGTCGACCTCCGCTGCGCGCCGCTCGAGCTCTTCGGCGTTCTGCTGCTCTCTGCGTGCCACCTCGGCCTGCTCCTCCGACGCGAGCCGAGCCTGCTCCGCCCGACGAGCCGTCGTGCGAGCCTCGTCACGGGTGCTCTGAGCTTCGCCACGTTTCTCCTCTACCTGCTGCGCCTGCCGTCGACGCGCCGCGAGCAAGAGCGCGCCGAGGACGAGCAGAGCGACGATGACGATGATCACGATCACGGTGGTGCTCATGGACTTCCTCCGTTCGGCGTTGCCGAGCCAGACGTGCCCGAAGCAGATGATCCGAAAACGAGGGTACGCTGATCGAGATGATGCTTCGGCCGATTCTGGTCCTCCTCGCGGCTCTCGCTCTCGCCGGTTGTGGCGCGGGGGACTCGGACGTTCAGCCATCCGCGACCGCCGCGGGCACCACAGTCGAGACGGGCGCGGAAGCAGAAACCCCGGCCGCCAACGGATCACCCGACATCTCGGGCAGCGGCCTCGATGGAGAGGCGCTGAGCATCGCGGACTTCCGCGGCAAGCCGGTTTTTGTCAACGTCTGGTCGTCTTGGTGAAGCACCTGCCAGAGCGAGGCGGTCGCCTACGCAGCCTTCGTCGCGGAACACCCGGAGTATGGGTACCTCGGCCTGAACGTCGCCGACACACCCGAGACGGCGAGGACATTCCTAGCCGCGAAGGGCTGGGAATGGCCGCAGATCCAGGATCCGAACCGGGAGCTCGCCCGTAAGATCGGCGCGACCTATCAACCGTTCGTCGCCCTGCTCGACGAGCGGGGCGCAATCGTCGCGACCTTCGACGGCGGCGGCGACGACGCGGCGTGGGAAGCCATGCTCGAGAAACTCCCGTCCGGCTGAGCTCTCGTCCGACCGAACAGGGCGAAGATCCACCGCAAGGATGAGGTCGGATCGGCTGCGCGGCCGACGACTCCGTCTCGGCTGGGGCGTAGCGTGCCCGACATGAAGCGATCCTTTGTCTTGATCCTGCTGGCCCTCGGGCTGGTGCTGCTCGCGCTCGCGGGTTGGACCGTGCAGGGGCTGCGCTGGACGCTTTCGGGCCGACGGCGCCGCGGCCGTCTCGTACCGGCATGATTCGCCCCATGGATCGGCGCTTGACCGAGGAATCGCTGTCCGGCTCTTGGCTCTCGTCGCGGCTCGGCGTCGGCACCCAGCGGCTTGATGCGATGCGCCGTGCCGGTGAGCTGCTCGGCGTGCGCCGGCCCGGCGGGCAGGACTACCTCTACCCCGCCTGGCAGTTTGCCCCGGACGGGCGGCCGCTGCCGGTTGTGCCGCGGCTCGTCGCGGCGGGCCGCGACGCGGGCATGAGCGACGAGCGGCTCTACGAGGTGCTCACGAGCCGAGCGGGGCTGGCCGGATCCGGCCCAGGTTCGGTTGATTCGGGTCGCCTGGTCGACGCACTGCGCGACGGACGCAACGACTACGTCCTCGGTGTCGTCCGCTCAGCGGCGTAGGCCGTGACTCTCCTCAGCCTCAATGCCGTTCGCAAGTCGTTCGGGACTCTAACCGTGCTCGACGGGCTCGACTTCGCGATCGAGCCGCGCGCACGCATCGGGATCGTCGGCGCCAACGGCTCCGGCAAGTCGACGCTCATGCTCCTGCTCGCAGGTCTCGACGAGCCCGACGCCGGCACGGCGGTGCGCCGACGGGGGATCACCGTCTCCCATCTCCCTCAGCATCCGCTTGGCGACGGACGCACCCCGATCGAGACCGTCCTCGCAGGCCGGCCCGACCTGACCGAGCTCGACGGCGCGCTCAACCGCGTGTCGGAGCAGCTCGGCACCCCGGCCGTCACAGCCGATCTCGACAAGATGGCTCGCGTTCTCCGCCGCCAGGAGGAGCTGCTCGAGCGCTGGGAGACGCTTGGCGGGCCGAGCATCGAGGGGAGAGCGCGAGCGACGCTGCTCGACGTCGGGATCGAGGAGGCCGATCTCGCGCTGCCGACGAGCGCCCTCTCGGGTGGCCAACGGAAGTTGATCGCCCTCGCCGCCTGCCTCGCCCAGGATCCGGACATCCTTCTGCTCGACGAGCCCGAAGCGCACCTCGATGCGGTCGGACGCTCGCTGCTCGAGCGCCTACTCGCCGGCTTCCACGGTGCAGCAGTTGTGGTCTCGCACGACCGCTATCTACTCGACGAGACGGTCTCCGAGATCGCCTCGCTCGACCGCGGCCGGATTCGCATGTGGCCCGGCAACTACTCGGCCTACACGCTCGCACGCGAGCTCGAGCTGCAGCGCCAGCAACAGCAGTTCGTGACGCAACAGAAGGAGATCGAGCGGCTCGAGGAGGCGATTCGCCGGTTCAAGCTCTGGGCAAGCTGGGTTCCCGACCAGCGAAACATCCGCCAGGCGCGGGTGAAGCAGCGCCAGATCGACAGCATGGACGAGATCGAGCGGCCGGTGCTCGAGCGGCGCAAGATCGCGCTTCGGCTCCATCCCCAGAAGCGCGGCGGCCAGCGAGTGTTCGAGCTGCGGCACCTCGGTGTCCAGTTCGGCAACGACGTGGTCCTCGCGGATCTGGAGCTGACGGTGATGCACGGAGAGCGAGTGGGCTTCGTCGGTGCGAATGGCGCGGGCAAGAGTGTGCTCCTGAAGACGGTCGTCGGCGAGCTCGAGCCCACCGAGGGCGAGGTCTGGGTCGGCCCCTCGATCAAGATCGGCTACCTCGCGCAGGATCAGGAGACGCTCGATCCCGATTCGACTCCGCTCGAGACGGTCCGGCTCTCGCACCGCTGCTCCGAGGGCGAAGCAGTCTCGCTTCTGATGAAGTTCCTCTTCCCCTACGAGCAGGTCCGGCGCGCGAACAAGCTTCTCTCGGGCGGTGAGCGCACGCGGCTGCAACTGCTGCTCCTGATGCTCGCCGGTCCCAACCTCCTTGTGCTGGACGAGCCGACGAATCATCTCGACATCGAGTCGGTCGAGGCGCTCGAGGCCGCTCTGGAGGATTTCGACGGAACGGTCGCGGTGATCTCCCACGACCGCTATTTCCTCGACCGGATCGTCGACCGGATCGTCGAGGTTGCCGACGGCGACGCGCGAGCCTACGACTGCGGCTACTCGGACTGGTTCGAGCGGGCGATCTCGAGCAGTACGCGAACCGTCGCCGGCTTCTGATCCGATTTGCAACCGTGATAGCATTCTGACGCCGGCGCGAACGGGGAGAAGCGTGCTGCCGGCCCGAGTGTGAGCTCGATCACCCAGCCGAAGAAGACACACGATGCCGTTCCGCCAATCGTTGCTGCTTGCGTTGCTCGTGTTCTGCCTCACCCCCGCGTTCGCGCAGGCCGCGGGCGTCCAGCCGGGGTTCGATCTCTCGTCCCCGTCCGGATCTCCGTTCCCGAGCAACCGCTTCACGGCGCCCGACGCGACCCAGTTGACCGGGCTTCGCGTCGACCTGCCGAAGCCGAGCTGCGCCGTCTTCCCCTCCGACTGCCAGGACATCGACGTGCTGAACGAGCTCGACGGCTTCAACATCCAGCCGCGGATCTCGATTCCGTTCACCGGCGCGATCGCCCCAGCGAGCGCCACGAGCGAGACGGTCTTTTTCGTTCGGCTCGCCGACGGCGGCGTGACCGGAATCAATCAGGTCGTCTGGAACCCGACGTCGACCACGCTACATGCCGAGTCCGATCAGCTCCTGGATCAGCACACGACCTATCTCCTCGTCGTCACGACCGGCGTCCGCGACGCCGCCGGCGACCCGATCGACGCATCCAGGTTCATTCGCGACCTGAACTACGGGCAGAGCAAGGATCGCGCCGACAAGGCCTACCGGAAAGAGCTCGTCGTGGCCTTGAACCACTCGCTCCCCGCAGGCGTCCGCAAGGCGAACGTCGCCGCCGCGAGCCTCTTCACGACCCAGAGCGCCACAACGCTCCTCGAGCAGGTGCGGCGTCAGATCAAGGCGTCGACCCCGGCGCCCGCGAGCTTCACGCTCGGAACGGCCGGCGAGCGAACCGTGTTCGCGCGGACGAGCGTCAGCTCGATCCTCTTTGCCCGCCAGACCACGACTGCAGCGCCGACGACGGCGAGTCCGTTCGCGGCCTTCGGCGCGCTCGGCCTGTTCGGCTCCGTCGGCACCATCGCCTACGGCGCCTATAACTCCCCCGACTACGAGACCGCGGGCAAGGCGATCCCGGCAGTCGGCTCGGCCACCGGCGTCCCCGCCGTCCAGAGCACGAACCGCATTCAGTTCAACCTGTTCCTGCCGAACGGCGCGGCTCCCGCCGCCGGTTGGCCGGTGGCGATCTACGGCCACGGCTTCACCGACAACGTGCACTCGAGTCCGCTCGTCGTCGCCGCGTCGATGGCGCAGGCGGGAATCGCGACGATCGCGATCAACGTCGTCGGCCACGGCGGCGGGCCGCTCGGCACTCTCACCGTCAACCGGACGGCGGGCGGCGCGGTAACGCTCCCGGCCGGCGGCCGCGGGATCGACCAGGACGGCAACGGCCTGATCGACTCGACCGAGGGCGTGAACGCCGTGGCACCGAAGACGCTCGTCGGCAGCCGCGACGGGCTTCGGCAGACGGTGATCGACCTGATGCAGCTCGTCCGCGAGGTCGAAGTCGGGATGGACGTCGACGGCAACGGGAGTCGCGACCTCGACGCCTCGCGCATCTCCTACTTCGGACAGTCGTTCGGCGGCATCTATGGGACGAAGTTACTGGCAGTCGAGCCGAACGTCCACGCCGGCGTGCCGAACGTGCCCGGCGGCTCGATCATCGAGGTCGCGCGGCTCGGAGCCTTCCGGCCGCTCGTCTGGCTCGGCCTCGTCGGCCGGACGCCGCCGCTCGCCAACCTGCCGGGCTTCTTCCAGTTCAACGAGAACATCCCGCTGCGAAACCTGCCGCCCGTCGTCGACACGGTGCCGGGCGCCGAGGCGATCCAGCGGCTGATCGAGTGGACGGAGTGGGCAAGCCAGTCCGGGAACCCGGTTGCCTACGCGCCGCACCTGATCAAGGCTCCGCTCGAGGGTGTGCCGGCGAAGGCCATCATCCTCCAGTTCGCGCGGGGCGACAAGACCGTGCCCAATCCGACGACGAGCGCGATCATCCGGGCGGGTTCACTCGAAAGCCGGACGACGCTCTTCCGGAACGATCTCGCAAGGGCAGTCATCCCGACGCTGCCGTCGAACCCACACACGTTCCTGACCGGGATCGGGGGAACAGGGACGACGATCGCGCTCCAGGCGCAGGCCCAGATCGCGGTGTTCTTCGCGAGCGGCGGAACGGTCACGATCGATCCGGACGGCGCGGGAACGTTCTTCGAGACGCCCATGGTCGGAGCGCCGCCGGAGGATCTAGCCTTCCTTCCGTAGGCGTCGACAGCCTGTGAGGCAAGGGGTCGGTGTCGCGTGGCGCCGGCCCCTTGTCGTTCTCGTAGGCTCCGCCGATGCGCTCGGTGCTCGAGCAGCTCGAAGGACTCGACCGAGGCCCGAGCCTCTGGGCGCCACTCGCCTACCTCGCCGGACTCGAGATCGAATACGACGCCGACGAGCGCTATGCGACCTTCCGGCGAGCCGAGCTCCTGCTCGCAACCGGTGGCGATCCACGCCGGCCCGTCGAGCTCTCCGACCGTGCTGTCGAGACGGTCGCCGACGACCTTGCGACACCGCAACGTCACGCCCAGCTCGCCGCGCGGCTCGCCGAGCTCGAGCCGGAGACGGAGGACTTCCCCGCGGTGAGAGAAGCCCTCCGCCTGCTCGGCTCCGACCCCGATCTCTCCTGGCGCGTCTACGCCTGGGCGTTGCTCGCCGAGCACATGGCCGCCGACGAGTCCTAGACCGCGACGGGACGCGGCCCGCGGACGATCGCGATGTCGCCGCTGACGCTCTTCAGCCGCAGCTTCGCCTCGCTCCCGCCCACCGGTGACGAGACAGGAGGAGCGTCGGTCACGTCGAGCGCGGAGCTGACGTCGCCGCTCGTCGCGCTCGCATCGATAAAGACGCGCGTGCCCGGCGCGACACCCACCTGGATGTCGCCGGAGACCGACTGGAGGTTGATCTGGCCATCCCGGATCGAGCGCACCTGCTGGTCGCCGGAGACCGTATTCGTCGCGAGGTCGGTGTGGGCTTCGTCGACCTCGAGGTCGCCCGAAACCAGAAAGACCGAGAGCTCGGAGCGCGCGACGCCGACCCGCACATCTCCCGAGACCGTCTTTACCTGCGCCGCGTCGTCGACGATCTCCATCCGAACGTCGCCGCTGGCCGTGTGGACGTTCGCGGAGCCGCCCACATGAGGAAGAAGAATGTCCCCGGATGCGGTCTTGACGCTGGTGTCGCCGAGCCGGCCGGCCGCCTCGAGATCGGCCGACGCAGTCGTGCAGTCGAGCGCGGAGCCGTACGGACAGCGGATGCGGATCCCCACCTCGGGCGAGCGGCCGAGGAAGCTCCAGCCCTGCTTCGCGACCTCGACCACTATCTCGTTGCCTCGCTGCTCGACCGACGCCTGCTCGATCGCCGACCGCGTGACGTCGTCGTTTCGCAGCGCCTCGAGCTCGACGGTCGTCTCCGTCGTCTCAGCAGTCTCGATCGACACGTGGCCGGACGGATTGCGAACCCGCAGGTGCGGTGCCTTAGCCGTGTCGAAGCGGCGGACCGTCGCATTACGCTCCACGACGACCGCCGTTCTTTCGTGCGGGCCTGACGACGCGCTCCTCGGGCCTGGGTCTGCCGAAATCAGGCTCGGGCAGGACGACGTGGCCGTACGGTGCTGGATGGAAGCTGATCATCGAAGCTCCTTTCAAGCGTCGGCGAAGCCGGTCAGACGCCGGCCGCTACGGACAGGACGGGAATCGAGCCCCCGCGCGAGGGCGCGGACGATCCAGGAGTTGGTCGAGACGCCCTCGCGGGACGCGGCGACATCGATCTGGATCTTGAGCGAATCGGGGAGACGCAAGGTGATCCGGGCCGTGAGCGCGTCGTCGAGGCCGGGTGCGGTCGAGGTGGCCTCCGCCTCGTCGTCGACGTAGACGAGCTCGGGATCGCGACCGGCGAGGCGAACCTCGATCCGGCCGGGAACGACGGTCGACAGGTCGGCGGCCGCCTCCGAGACGATGTCGAGCAACCGCAGGTGGAGCGAGGAGCCGAGCGCCTGGCTCAGCCGCCGCGCGGCCTCTGCCGTGGGCTCGTCCGCGGCGAGCCCGGCAGCCGCGGCGAGGTCTTCCTGAATTGCGTGGAGGTGATGTGCCATCTGCATGACAGCATAGTGATATCATAATGATGGCATGTCAAGTCAGACTCGACATTACGATCGGCCTGAGATTGTTCCAGACGAAGCAACGCTCGTTCAAGGCGTGCTGCAGCGGTTTCCATAGGCCGTTTGGACTCAGGCAAGCCTCGCTGGTAGGCTTAGCCGGTTGTCCCGCGACGCCGAGAGGAGGGCCGTCATGGTTGGAATCCACGCGTTCGACGCGCCTTCCGGCGTCTCGCTCGGCTAGCTGCGCCTTCGTAGGGTCGCGAGCCAAGCGTCTGTCCACCGCCACCGCGTGCCTTGGCACGTCCAGGAGTTGCACAACCGTGAGCACCGTCGACCCACCCGATCTCGCCGTCCGCCCCACTCTGCGGCGGCTCTTCCCGCTCTGGTGGGAGCAGCGTCGCCTGGTCGGGCTCGGTCTCGCCTGCGCGCTCGTCTTCACCGGGCTCTCGATCGCGATTCCCGTGCTGACGAAGTTCGTGATCGACGACGCGATCGAGGGAAGCCGGCGCGAGCGGCTTCTGCCGCTGCTCGGCCTGATCGTGGCGGTGGCGCTCGTCCGCTTCTTCGTCAACTTCACCCGCCGCTTCGCGACGGCGCGCGTCGGGATCGCAGTCGAAGCGCGCCTCCGCGGGATGCTCTACGACGCCTATCTCCACTATCCACGCGCGTTCTTCGACCGGCACTCGACCGGCGAGGTGATCTCGCGGGCGACGAACGACATCTATCCGGTTCGCTATTTCATCGGCTGGGGCGTCGTCCAGGGGATCCAGAGCGGGATGATGATCACGACCTCCGCGATCGTGCTGCTGATCGTGAACCCGCGGCTCGCGCTCGTCTCCGCACTCGCGATGCCCGCCGTCGCCGTCCTGACGTGGTACTTCGCGCATCGGCTCTTCCCGATCTCTCGGCTCGTCCAGGCCAAGAAGGGCCATCTGACCGAGGCCTCGGACGAGGCGGTGATCGGGATCGAGATGGTGCAGGCCTTCGGTCGCGAGGACGACGTTCGCACGCGCTTCCTCGGCCGGGCCGAGGCGGTGCGCCACGAGACGATGCGGATGGCGACGATCGAAGCGAAGTTCCTGCCAGGGCTCCTGGCACTGCCCACGCTCGGGATCGCTGCCGTGCTCTACCTGGGTGGCAAGGACGTGATCGCCGGCGACCTGACGATCGGCGAGCTCAGCCTTTTCATCACCCTCTTGCTCCAGCTCGTCTGGCCGCTCGAGGCGCTCGGCTGGATCATCAACCTGGGCCAGCGCGCCGTCGCGTCGGCGGGCCGCAGCTTCGCCTGGCTGGACGCGATCGAACCGCTCCCGCAGGCCGCGCAGCCGAACCCGCTGCCCGACGGGCCGCTCCGCGTGCGCTTCGAGGACGTCCGCTTCTCGTACGGAACCGGCTCGGAGGTGCTGCGCGGCGTCGATCTCACGGTCGAGCCCGGCGAGATCGTCGCGGTCTGCGGCGCGACGGGCGCAGGCAAGACAACGCTCCTCAACCTGCTGCCCCGCTTCTACGACCCGACCGGCGGCCGCCTGCTCGTCGGCGGGATCGATACACGCGACGTCGACCTGACCGAGCTTCGCAGCGCGGTCGCGATCGTGACTCAGAAGCCGGTCCTCTTCTCCGTACTGCTGCGCGAGAACCTGCTCTCCGCCCGCCCCGACGCGGACTGGGACGAGGTTCTCGCCGCGTGTGTGGCCGCCGGCGTCTCCGCGTTCGTCGACGACCTGCCGCAGGGCTACGACACGCTGATCGGCGAGCGCGGCGTCAATCTCTCCGGCGGCCAGCGCCAGCGAGTCGCTCTGGCGCGCGCCCTCCTCGCTCGCGCTCGCGTGCTCGTTCTCGACGATCCGATGTCGGCAGTCGACACGCAGACCGAGCGGCTGCTCGTCGAGAACCTGCGCCCCGCCGTCGCCGGCCGTACCGTCCTCGTCGCGACGCAGAGACTCTCGACGATCGGCGTCGCCGACCGCGCCGTCGTGCTCGCGGACGGACGGATCGTGGAGGAGGGAACGCCGCAGGCTCTGATCGCCGGCGGCGGACTCTTCGCCGCGCTCTTCGGAGATGAAGCTCTTGCCGCTTGAGCCGAAGCCCTCTCACCCGAAGCACACCGGCCTTTCGCGGCTCTTCCCATACGCGAAGGACAAGCGAGCCCGGCTCGCGCTGATCGGCCTGCTTGCGGCGCTCTCGGCTGCCGCCCCAGTAATCGGCTGGCACCTCGTCGGGGATGCCATCGACAACGGGATCCGCGGCGACGACGAAGGCCGGCTCCTCCTCGTCGTGCTCGCGTATGTGGGCGTGAACGCGGCGGCTTGGATCCTCGGCACCGCCACCTGGCTCAGCCTCGCGGGTGTCGGCCAGCGGGTCGTGCTCGAGTTGCGTCGCGACCTCTTCGACCACCTGACGTCCCTCTCGTTGCGCTACTTCTCGCAGCAGAAGGCGGGCTGGATCATCGCGCGGCTGACGAGTGACGTGGACGCGCTCTCCGACGTCCTCAACCAGGGCCTGACGACGCTCGTCGTCAACACGCTGACGCTCCTGGCCGCGATCGGCGGGCTCTTCCTACTCGACTGGCGGCTCGGGCTCGTCGCCCTGTGCGTCCTGCCGCCCGGGATCCTCGTCACCCGCTGGTTCCAGCGTCGCTCGCACGTCGCGTTCACCGACGTGAGAACGCGGATCTCCACGGTCACCGCCCAGCTCGCCGAATCGGTCTCCGGGATGGCCGTGATCCAGGCGTTCAGCCGCGAGCGCGCCTTCCAGGCCGAGTTCGACGGGATGAACGAGGCGAACCGGCAGGCGAACGTGGTCGCCCAGAAGCTCTCGTCGATCTTCTTCCCCGCAATCGAGTTCCTCGGCATCGTCGCGACGGGCGCGGTTCTCTGGGCCGGCGCCTTCTTCATCGACGCGGGCACGATGGAGATCGGCACGGTCGTGGCCGCGGTCGGATTGCTCGCACTCGTCTTCCAGCCTCTTCAGGAGCTCTCGGAGCTCTACGGCCAGGTGCAGGCAGCGAGCGCCGCGATGGACAAGCTCAGCTCAGTGCTCGACGCGGAGATCGACATCGCGGACGCCCCGGGCGCGCGGCCGCTCGGCCGGATCGACGGCCGGCTCGAGCTCGACAGGATCACGTTCGCCTACGGGGCAGATCCCGTCCTGCACGGGATCGAGATCGCCGTCCCGGCCGGCGGCTGCATCGCGCTCGTGGGCGAGTCGGGCGGCGGCAAGTCGACGATGGCGAAGCTGATCGCGCGGTTCTACGATCCCCTCTCGGGGGCCGTTCGCGTGGACGGCACCGATCTGCGCGAGGTCGAGCTACGCAGCTACCGGCGACAGCTCGGGGTCGTGCTCCAGGATCCGTTTCTCTTCAGCGGCACGATCGCGGACAACATCCGCTTCGCCAAGCCGGATGCGTCAGACCAGGAGGTCTACGACGCGGCCGCGGCCATTGGGGTCGACCGCGTCGCGGCGCGGTTCGAGCACGGCCTCGATCACGTCGTCCGCGAGGGCGGCTCCGGGCTCTCCGCCGGCGAGCGCCAGCTCATCTCGATCGCGCGGGCGCTGCTTGCCGACCCGCGCATCCTGATCCTCGACGAGGCAACCTCGAACATCGACCGGCCGAGCGAGATCCTGATCGAGCGGGCCTTCGATCGCCTCCTGGCCGGGCGCACCTCGATCATCATCGCGCATCGGCTCGCCACAGTTCGCCGCGCGGACGAGATCCTCGTCGTGGAGCACGGCCGGATCGTGCAGCGTGGTACCGAGCCTGACTTGCTGGCGCAGGACGGAGCGTTCCGGCGACTCGCGCAGACGCTGCATCGAGACGTCCTCCCGAGCGCCTTCCCCGCGGCATAACCCCCCGCGCGTTCGGGCGAGCGGGCGACGATCGAATCGGCTGCTGCGTTCCTCCCCGACCGACTCACTCTGTCGGCGTTGCTCTTCGTGGGCAAGCGGGCGATCTCGCTTCAGCCGTGACACTCGCACCTGGGCCGACTCCGGGAACTTCCTCGTCCGGTACGACGTGCGCAGGAAGGAGAGCTAGTCGCCCCAGTCGAAGTCGCGGGACTTGCTCCAAAGGCCGCTGTCATCAGAGGATTCGACGTCCGGAGCGTCGGCGGCGCTCTCGGAGGATTCTTCGCCGGGCCACGTCAGCGGGATCGAGTCGAATTGCACGGCGGGCTCGCCGTCCATCGTCTCCTCGAGTCGCGCCTGCTCCTCGGTCTTGAAGAGCGGATGATTGTCGAAAGGATCGTCGGCGGCGTAGCGATCGATCGGCATGTCCTGCTCGAGCTCGGCGTTGCGCCGCTTCAACTCGAGATGGTCCTGAATCACACGGGCGAAGAGCGAAGGGGTCTCGACGGGCATAGGGTTCTCCGTGGTCGGGATCGGGGCGGCGCTACAAGGGCCGGAGTGTAGCGCACCGACACGCAGAAATCTCCTGCTGGTGCCCGGAATCCGTCACGACGGGGCGGCCGGCGGGGGCTCGGAGAGCACGCGATCCTTGCCCGGGCGCCTCGCGCGATAGAGGGTCTCGTCGGCGGCATTCACGAGAGCGTCGCCGGTCATCCCTGGCCTGGAGGCGGCGACGCCGAAGCTGGCGCTCACCCGAATCGGCACCCCGACGAACGAGACGATCGAGCGCTCGGCCAGGGTGCTTCGAACGCGCTCGCCACCTCTGCCGCCCCCTCGGCTGCACGGCATGACTGGCGAGCGAAGCCGCGCTGATCGTCGCCTCCGTGGCAAACTCGTCGCCGAGCAGGCGTCCCGAAGCTGCGTCGGCCGGTTGTCAGCTCGAGGAGCCTGGATCACGCGCATTCACCGGGGCGGCAAGGACGACTCGCAGGTTTCCGATCAGTCCTGCTGTGCGAAGATGGAGCCGTGCCCCGGATCCGCCCTACCAATCCGATCGGCGTCGCCATGACCGCGTTCGAGCTCTGGCGCCGCCTTCCGCCCAAGCAACGCAAGCGCGTGCTCGAAGCAACGCGCACCCACGGCCCAAAGCTCGCTGCCGCCTTGCTCGCACGCAGCCGCCGTCCGCGCTAGAACTCTTAGGAGAACGCTCCCCGTGCGATCCGGTCCTGCTCGAGCAGGTGGGCGGTCGGGTAGCCCTCGCTCGGGCTGGCGCGCCAGGGTCGGCCGACAAAGCGCAGCGGCACACCCGTCGGCGCGGCCGCCTCGAGTCGGTGCCGGATCGAGCGCCACGCACCCATGTTCTGCGGCTCCTCCTGCGCCCAGACCACCTCTTCCAGGTGCGGGTACGACGCGGTGAGCGCCGCGGCCGCGCCGACGGGGAAGGGGTAGAGCTGCTCGAGCCGTGCGACCGCCACGCCGGAGCCCTCGTGTTGCTCGTGCCCGACGAGGTCGTAATAGACCTTGCCCGAGCAGAGCACGAGCCGCCGAACCTGGGCCCGGTCGCCGACGGCCGGGTCGTCGAGCACGGGCTGGAAGCCGCTCTCGGCGAGCTCGGAGAGCGTCGAGGAAGCCTGCTTCAGGCGCAGGAGCCCCTTCGGAGTCATCAGCACGAGCGGTCGCGGCGTCACGTCGAGCGCCTGGCGCCGCAACAGGTGGAAGAACTGGGCAGCCGTCGTGCAGTTGGCGACGCGGATGTTCTCCTGCGCGGCGAGCTGGAGGAAGCGCTCGAGCTTCGCGCTCGAATGCTCCGGCCCGTTTCCCTCGTAGCCGTGCGGGAGGAGCAGTGTCAGTCGCGAGGTCTGCTGCCATTTCGAGAGCCCCGCCACGAGAAACTGGTCGATCACGATTTGAGCGCCGTTGACGAAGTCGCCGAACTGCGCCTCCCAGAGTACGAGCGAGTCCGGTGCAGCGACCGAATAGCCGTACTCGAACCCGAGGCAGGCATATTCGGAGAGTGGCGAGTTGTAGATCTCGAACGAGGCGCAGGCCTCGGGAATGTGTTGCAGCGGCACGTGCAGCTCGCCGCTTCGCGGGTCGTGGAGAACTGCGTGGCGATGTGCGAATGTGCCGCGTTCGGTGTCCTGACCGGAGAGCCGGATCGGGATACCCTCAACGAGCAGGCTCCCGTACGCGAGCGCCTCTGCGTGCCCCCAATCGATCCCGCCGTCCACGAGCGCGGTGCGCCGCCGTTCGAGCTGCTTCAGGAGCTTCGGATGCACCTCGAAATCGTCCGGAACCTCGAGCAGTTGGGCGTTCAGCTCCTCTAGGCGCTCGGCGGAGACGGCGGTGACGACAGCTCCTCCCGTGTCGGCCGGGATCCCGCCGTCCCTCGAGGAACGGGGCTGGGCGATCGACGCCTTAAGTTCCTCGTGCGCCGCTCGCAACTCCACCTGCGTCTGCTCGAAGACAGCGTCCGCCTCGGCCTGAGTGAGCACGCCCTCGGCGACGAGCCGCTGCGCATACTGCTCGCGCGAGGTCGGGTGACCGGCGATCTGAGCGACCATCAGGGGCTGGGTGTATGCCGCCTCGTCCTGTTCCTGGTGACCGAAGCGCCGGTAGCCGACGAGGTCGACGACGACGTCGTGGCCGAACTCCAGCCGGTACGCGAGCGCAAGTCGGATCGCCGAGACGGATGCCTCGGGATCGTCGGCGTTGACATGGATGATGGGGATGTCGAAGCCCTTGGCGAGATCGCTCGAGTACCGCGTCGAGCGGCCCTCCTGGGGATCGGTGGTGAAGCCGACCTGGTTGTTCGAGATGATGTGGAGAGTCCCGCCGGTCGTGTAGCCGTCGAGGTTCGAGAGGTTGAGCGTCTCCGCTACGACCCCCTGGCCTGCGAACGAGGCGTCGCCGTGGATCAGGATCGGGAGCGCCACGAACGGATCGTGGACGCCGGCGCCGCTCGAGCGGTCGGTCTGCTCGGCCCGAGCCCAGCCCTCGATCACCGGATCGACCGCCTCGAGATGGCTCGGATTCGGGGCGAGTGTGATCGTCACCTCGCCGTTCGCCGTCGCCCGCGTGCCCGTGGCGGGGAGGTGGTACTTGACATCGCCGGTGCCGCCCTCCTCGTCCATCACGACCGCGTCGATCGTCCGCTCGCCCTCGAACTCGCGCAGGATCGAGCCGTATGGATGTCCCGTCGTGTGCGCGAGGACGTTCAGGCGACCCCGGTGCGCCATTCCGATCACCACCTCGTGGGCGCCCATCGACGCCGCCAGCTCGATCGCCTCGTCGAGCATCGGCATCATCGTGTCGAGCCCCTCGAGCGAGAACTGCTTCTGGCCGAGGAAGCTCTTGCGCAGGTATTGCTCGAAGCCCTCGGCTCGCGAGAGGGAGGCGAGGAGCGCCGTGTGCTCCTGCGCGGAAAGCGGCTGGCGGTAGCGGCCCGACTCGATCGCCTGTCGCAACCAGACGCGCTCCGCATGGTCGGAGAGATGCTCGATCTCGTAGGCGATCGTGCCGCAGTAGACGTCCTTGAGCGCCGGCAACGACTCCCTGAGCGTCGGCCCCGAGACATGAACGCGCAGAAGTGCGCTCGGGATCCGTGCCTGAAGCTCAGGTGTGAGCGGCGGAATCAGCCGTGACTCGTCCAGAGCGGGGTCGCCCATCGGCTCCGAGCCGAGCGGGTCGAGCCTGGCCGCGAGGTGGCCGTGCATCCGGTGAGCCTTGACGAGCGCCATCGCGGCGGCAACGCCGCCGAGCAGCGTCTCGTCGACCGCCTCAGCCGGTGCGACGGACTCGACGATGGCGGGTGCCTCGACCGGAGCGTTATGCCCGTTCCCGTTTGCCGCCGCCTCCAGCAGTCGCTGCAATCCGGGCAACCCCGCGACGAGACTGCTCTCGCCGCTCTCGAACAGGGCGCGCCACTCGGCGGGAACAGAATCCGGGTCCTCGAGGTAGTCCTCGAGCACCAGGCTCGCGTAGCCGGAGTTGAGCCCGTCGACTTCATGCGCGCTCACGCTGGATGTTGTAGCAGCGCGGCTAGTAGAGAGGACGCTCGGTGATCACGGCGATCGCCATTCCCAGGATCCAGCAGACGACGACGGCGGCGATCGCCCAACCGGCAAGGCGCGAGTAGCGAGTCGTCATCCGCGCAGCGACGAGCGCGAGAACGACCGCGATCGGGATCATCCGAACGGGTCTGTAGGCGACCCCGAGCGCACTCGTGAAGATCGCCGCGGTCGCCATCAGCCCGGCGACCGCCTCGCGCGCGTCCTCGCGCCGGCTCTCGTGGCGATCCGGGAACGTATTCATCGGCCTGTCTGGGCCACGCGTCGAGCGGCGCCCGAGCGGCTACCGCGGGGCCATGGGCGGCGAGAAACGCCTTGGCTACGACGGGCACGCCAGTCGCAGGACGGCTCCGGCCCGAGCGCTGCGAGCCGTCCGGCACCCTCGAGAGGCCTCGGCTCAGCCTTGATCGCCCACCATACGACGGCACAGAGGTAGACAACCGGGATCTTCAGGATCACGAGCATGAAGACGAGCTCCCAGACCACGGCCGGAGTGTACGCGATCCGTAAGTGGGCCTTCTGCCTGGCAGGGTTACGGCGAGCCCGATCCAGGGCACGACAGGGGAGATGAGTAGCGAGACAATTGCGCTTCTGCTCGAGGCGGGAGAAGAGTCCGGCTGTCTCAACCTCTCCGAGTTCAGCTCCGCTGTGCAAGATCTCGAGCTCGACGAGGACGAGCTGGAGAAGCTCTACGCGGAGCTCGACGAGCGGCACATCACGATTTCCGACGACTGCGGCCGCGTCCAGAAGCAGGATGCCGCGTACGTGAATGGGGATCTCGCGACCGCAACGACGGATTCCCTCCAGCTCTTCCTGAACGAAGCAGGCCGCTACCCACTGCTGACGGCCGCCGAGGAAGTCGAGCTGGCGAAGCGTGTCGAGCGCGGCGACACCGAGGCCAAGGATCGGATGATCAACTCGAATCTCCGCCTCGTCGTCTCGATCGCGAAGCGCTATCAGGGTCACGGCCTCTCTCTCCTCGACTTGATCCAGGAGGGCGTGATCGGGCTGATCCGCGCTGTCGAGAAGTTCGACTGGCGTCGCGGCTTCAAGTTTTCGACCTATGCGACGTGGTGGATTCGCCAGGCGGTGCAACGCGGGGTCGCGAATAAGTCGCGCACGATCCGGATCCCGGTTCATATCGCCGAGCGCGAGACACGGATCGGCCGCGCGGAGCGCGAGCTGAGCGCCAAGTTGGGGCGCCCGCCGACCGACGACGAGATCGTGGTGGCCGCGAAGATCTCCCTCAAGCATCTGAAGGAGGTGCGGCAGGCGGCTCGCGCCGTGACGAGCCTCGATCGACCTCTCGGCGACGAGAACGGCGCCTCGATCGGCGACCTCGTCGGGGGCGCTCAGGACGGCGTCGAAGCCGAGGTGGAGCTGAGCCTGACGGAGGACACGCTCTATCGAGCTCTCGAGTCGCTCCCCGAGCGCGACCGCGAGATCCTACGGCTCCGTTACGGGCTCGGTGGAGCCGAACCGCTGTCGCTGGAGGTGATTGGCCGGCGACTCGGATTGACACGGGAACGCGTCCGCCAGATCGAGGGTCAGGCGCTCGAGCGGCTGGCCGTCTCGCGCGAGATCGAAGCGCTTCGCGACGCTGCCTGATCGCGCGCCGCATCGCTCGACCCAGGTCCTAACACCGTCCTCACACCGGCTCGCTACCGTGGCCGGCGGTTCGGAAAAAGGCCCTGTTTCACACGCTAAAAGGAGTCTGCCCGTGAAACGATCTGTCCGGTTCCTGCTTGCGGCTTCCACGGCAATGCTGCTCGTGCCTGCGGTTGCCGGCGCCGCGCCACGCATGCACCTCGGATTCCACGACGATCCGAACTTCCGGTACGAGGAGCGCCGATCGTTGATGCTCGATCAGGCGCGCGCGGCCAATACGACGATCGTCCGCACCCTCGTGACCTGGGCGGACGTGGCTCCGACCCGCCCCGCGAACGCCTCGAACCCCTTCGATCGGGCGTATCGGTTCAACGATCTCGACGAGCTCGTGCGCAACACGCAGGCTCGCGACATCGAAGTCCTGATCACGATCTGGGGCACACCGAAGTGGGCGAACGGCAACAAGTCGCCGAATTTCCTTCCGACGAGGATGACCGACCTCACAGCCTTCTCGCGGGCGGTCGCCTCTCGCTACTCCGGCCGGTTCGCCGGCTTCCCGTTCGTCCGCTTCTACTCGATCTGGAATGAGTCGAATCTCCAGCTCTTCCTGGCACCGCAGTTCGACGCCGCCGGCAAGTCGGTGGGACCGCGCAACTACGCAAGGCTCGCGGCGGCGGCCTACAGCGGGATCAAGGCGGGGAACCCGCGGGCCAAGGTCGCGATCGGCAGCACGTCGTCGGCAGGTCGCGACAAGGTGTTGCCCGGGAAGTCGGAAACGCACTCACCTGCCCGCTTCGCGCGGCTCGTCGCAGCTGCCAACCCACGCCTCAAGTTCGATGCTTGGGCGCAGCACCCGTATCCGGTGCCGGTCAACCTGAAGCCGACGCAGCTCGTGCGCTATCCGAACGTGACGCTGAAGTCGTTCCCACGCTTCACGCGGGATCTCGACACGTGGTTCAAGCGCAAGAACGTGCGGATCTGGATCACCGAGTACGGTCACGAGGTTCGGGAGGACGGCGAGCCGCGAGGGGTCTCGCGCGCCACGCAGGCGGCCTACGCGGCGCAGGCGCTCGCGCTCGCCCGGAGCGACCCCCGCACCGACATGTTCATCTGGTTCGTCTTCCGCGACCACGCGACGAGCGAGTGGCAGAGCGGGCTGCGGACGCGAACCGGGGCGCCGAAGCCGTCGCTCGCGAGATTCACCTCGTTCGCGCGCACGGTCGACGCTCGGAACGCGATGTTCAGCCTCCGCGGCGGCGTCGCCAACCCGACGGTCCCTGTCGCCCTGCGGCAGTACGCGGCCGGTTCCAAGCCGGGCGAGCGGGTGGGCTTCAACGTCAAGGTCTACGAGAAGGGCAAGCTCGTCGCCGATGCCCAGCCCGCCTCTCCGCTCGGCAGCGACGCCACCGCCAAGGTTCGGCTGCTCGGCTTCCGGCCAGTGAAGGGCCACACGTACTCGGTGCGAGTGACAGCCAATATCTTCAGCGGCGGCGGAGTCCAACTGGTGCGCACGCTGACGGTGATCGGGGTCTAGAAGTTCGTAGTCCGGGTGCGCCGACTTGCGAGAGCAGGCGGCGCACCCGGACGCTCTCTGCCTACGATCGGCAGGTGGGAGCAATCGTTCGAGTCGGCACCTGCTCGTGGGCGGACGAGACGCTGACGAAGGTCTGGTATCCACCAGGAATCCGCTCCGCCGAGGAGCGGCTGCGTCACTACACCGATCGCTTCGGCGTCGTCGAGGCGAACTCGACCTACTACCGCCTGCCCGATGCGACGCTCGTCGGCGACTGGGCCGAGCGGACGCCGCCGGGCTTCACGATGCACGTGAAGGCGTTCGGGCTGATGACCCGGCATCCGGTGAAGCTCGAGGCCCTGCCCAACGATTTGCGCGAGGCGATGCCCGTGGACGAGAGAGGCCGCGTCGACCGACCGCCGCGCGAGTTGCGGGCCGAGATCTTCCGCCGCTTCGCCGCAGCGCTCGAGCCCCTGCGGGTGACCGGAAAGCTCGGCGGGATCCTGCTCCAGTTCCCGTCCTACGTCGTCCAGAAGACGGCGTCGTTCGAGTACATCGAGTGGGCGCAGGAGCAGCTTCCCGGCGACGAGCTCCTGCTCGAGTTCCGCCACCGGAGCTGGCTCGACGAGGACCATCGAGCGGACACTCTGGCGTTCCTCGAGAGCCGCGGCCTGAGCTACGTGATCGTCGACGCGCCGAAGACGCAGGCGAAGAACCTCGTCGAGACGGTGATCGCCCGCACGAGCGGAACCGCGTACGTCCGCTTCCACGGCAGGAACGCGGCGACCTGGAACAAGCGGACGGGTAGCGCTGCCGAGCGCTTCGACTACCTCTATTCGGCGCACGAGCTCGAGGAGTGGGTCGAGCCGCTCCGCGAGCTCGCGGCGGACGCTGACGAGGTCTACGCGATGTTCAACAACAACGGCCGCTCGACGATGCCGTCGTTCGGCGGGCTTGCCGGACTCGATCCGTACGAGGTTGCGGGCGATCCGCAGAAGGGCCTCGTCGCGCAGGCGCCGGCCAACGCGATGATGCTGCGGCAGGCGCTGGCCGATGCGGGCGTCGAGGTCGCCTAGTAGTCGCCTAGCTTGACGAGCGCCTTGCCGCGATTCTCGCCCTTCAGGAGGCCGATGAACGCGCGGGGCGCCTGCTCGAGGCCCTTTGTCACGTCTTCCTTGTACTGCAGCCGGCCGTCGCGCAGCAGGCCTGCGAGCCGCGTCACTCCCTCGTCGAAGCGGTGAGCGAAATCGGTGACGAGGAACCCCTCGAGGCGGGCCCGGAAGACGATCAGGAAGCCGAGGTTGCGCGGGGCGAGTTCCGGCTCGTCGAGGTTGTACTGCGAGATCTGGCCGCAGATCGGGACGCGAGCGCCGGTCGCGAGCCTGCGGAAGATCGTCTCGGAGAGCGCCCCACCGACGTTGTCGAAGTAGATGTCAATCCCGGCCGCGCACGCTTCCTTCAGCGCGGCGTTGACATCGTCGGCCTTGTAGTCGATCCCGACGTCGTAGCCAAAGAGCCCGGTCAGATCCGCAACCTTCTCCGCTCCGCCCGCGAGCCCGACCGTGTGGCAGCCGGCGGCCTTCGCGAGCTGGCCGACGATCTGACCGACCGCGCCCGCCGCCGCAGAGACGACAACCGTCTCACCGGGCTTCGGCCGGCCGACATCGAAGAGTCCGAAGTACGCGGTCAATCCGGTCATCCCAACGACGTGCAGCCAAGCGGACGGTGGCGCGAGGAGCGCGTCGATCTTCCGCAGCGCGCTGCCGCGGGCAACCGCATGCTCCTGCCAGCCGAGCTGCCCGACCACCAGGTCGCCCGGTGCGTAGCGGCGATCGTCGCTCTCGACCACCTCGCCGACGGCCTGGCCCGGCATCACCTCGCCGATCCCGGTCGGCTTCGCGTAGGAGCGCGCCTCGCTCATTCGTCCGCGCATGTACGGATCGAGCGAGAGCCAGTGGGAGCGAACGAGCACCTCGCCCGCGCCGGGCTGGGGCAGCGGCGACTCGACGAGCGCGAAGTCCGACTCCTGCGGGAAGCCGACCGGCCGGGCCGCGAGGGTGATCTGACGATTGGTCACGACGCAAGTCTTTCAGACCGCGGGCGGTAGTCCCACTGAGCGCTGCTGATCCCGGTGCTCCCGGCGACCGATGTCGCCAGAAATCGGGCTTGTGATCGCCGGGATCGCGGTTTACCAGCGAGCGGCACGACAAACGTCAAGAAAGCAAGTCGCCCGCCGATAAGGACTTGGTGGTCCGCAGAGCGACAACCCGAATCTGGCTCACTCTTCGCCTCGTCGCCCAGGGGGACACGACCCGGCGTGGCTGCCGGCGGTCTGCCTCCTGACGCTTCTGGTCGGCGGGTTCGGCGCCCTCATAGTCCGCAGCCAGGAGCAGTCGCGAGCGGAGCTCGAAGAACGCTACGCACTGCGGGTCGCTCTCTCCAGTCGGTTCGTCTCCTCGTACGTCGCCGAGCTACATGCGCGCGAATGGGCACATGCAAGCGAGTTGCTTTCGGACCCAGTCGTCAGCCCGGCCCGCTTCGGACTCGTCAGCCGGGCATTCGGGTTCGACGTCTCGATCCTCCTCGACTCCGAAGGCAGGGTGCGGAGTGCGGTGCGGGGGAGCGCGGCAGTCTCGAATGTCGTGCCGTCGGCTGCACGCGCCGAGGCCATCGTGGCGTTCGCGGTACCGTTTGACACCCCATCCGGTCGGCGCGTCTTCAGCGGGGGCGTTCCGATCCGGAAGAGCCCGCTCGCGGCGTTCCTCGCCAATGCGCTGCCGTTCGAGGGTGCGCACGGCTACCTGATCGACGGCGTCGGGAAGATGATCGTCGCCGGAGGGCCGGAGGCAGAACCAATCGCGCCCATGTTCGCGACACAGGATCCGAGAGGCACGGTCACCGTTGCCGGCAGGGAGTACCGTGTCGCAGCTCAGCCCGTCGCCGAGACCGCCTGGAGCCTCTTCATCCTCGCCCCGCGTGAGCAGCTGTTCGCTTCGCTGTCCGGACCGAAGCGTTGGCTCCCGTGGCTCGTTCTCGGAGCATTCGCACTCGCGTCAGCTGCTGCTCTCGCTTTGCTCGGCAAGCTGCTACGCCGAAAGGCCGAGCTTGCTCACCTCGCCGCCCACGATCCGCTGACGGGCACGATCAATCGGCGTGCTCTCGAGCGCGCCTTCTCACGCCTCACCTCGGACCCGCTCGCATCGGAGGGGCGGGTCGGCATTCTGCTCATCGACCTCGACAACTTCAGTGAGGTGAACGAGAGCTATGGGTATGCAGCCGGCGACGAGCTGTTGTGCCGCGTCGCGGAGACGCTGCGCGTGACCGTACGACCTTCGGATGTCGTAGCTCGGATCGGAGGGGATAAGTTCGCCGTCCTACTCGCCGGCGTCGACGATGATCGCGCACACGAGATCGGTGAACGAATCGCAGCGACCCTCGAGGACGTTCTCTTCCCGATCGTCGACGCAATCGAGGTGCGCGCCCGTTGCAGCGTGGGCGTCGCCCTGGCGGAGCTCGAGGATCCGATCGGACGCGTCCTGGCCCGCGCAGATAGCGCCCTCTACGAAGCGAAATCCTTCCGCCGGAAGGGCTTGCACACCGCCACCGCCTGAAGGATCGCCGCCCACGCATGTGACTCCCGCTGGCGCCCGAGCAGGTTGCCGAATGCAGCAAGCCCTGCTGAGCGAAGTAACCGAGTAGTGGAGCCAGCCGGGCTCGAACCGGCGACCTTCTGGCTGCCAGCCAGACGCTCTCCCAGCTGAGCTATGGCCCCTGGGACTCGCGGATTGTAGCTAGGACGCGGCCGCTTCGAGCTCGACCGCGGGGACGTCGCCCCAGAGGTCTTCGAGCCGGTAGAACGCGCGCGTCTCGGGGGTGAACACATGGAGGACGACGTCGAGGTAGTCGGCGACGATCCATTCAGCCTCGCGGACGCCGTCGGTGGCGCGCGGAGTCAGCTTTGCGTCAGCCTTGAGCTGGGCATAGACCTCGTCGTAGATCGACTTCGTCTGCCGCGCGTTCCGGCCGGTCGCGAGCACGAAGAAATCCGTGTAGACGCACACGGGGCGCATGTCGAGGATGACGATGTCGTCGGCCAGCTTCTCCGCGGCGGCAGCGGCGATCCGGCGTGCTTGTTCGAGAGAACTCAGAGCACTCAGTGTAGCCGCCAAATCAGATGTGGCTGCCCCCGACGTAGAGGCCGCGCTCCGCGATGTAGTCGGCAACCGCAGGCTCGACTAGCCCGTCGAGCGGCTCCCCCTCCCGGACTCGCCTCCGGACATCCGAGGAGGAGATCGAGTGCGGCTCCAAGTCGAAGAGCTCGATGCGCGGCTCGGGCTGGGGGCGCTCGTGGCCCGGCCGTGCGGCGACGCCGAGTCGCGCGAGCTCGAGTACACGCTCGGGGTTCTTCCACGTCCGGAACGCGGCCAGCTCATCGGCTCCGATCAGGAAGATCGGGTCGTCGTACCCGTACGCGTCGAGCGCGTCGACCGTGTACGGGTGCTGCTCGAGCGCAATCACCGCGCCGAGCTTTGCGAAGGTCAGACGCGCCAGCTCGAGCCGATCCACCGCCGGCGCGTCGGAGGGCTTGTGCGCTGCGTCGGCGACCACGGTCACGTGCAGCTCGTCGATGCCGAAGTGCTCGACGGCCGCGCGGGCAAGCGCGAGATGACCCAGATGCGGCGGATCGAAGCGCCCTCCGAAGATCCCGATGATCCGGCCTACCGCCATTCGAGGGTCTCGTCGCCGAGCTCGACCTCCTGGCCCTGGCGGACACCGGCCGCTTCGAGCGCGGCCTCGAGCTCCTCCCCCTGCGGCGCCTCGCCGATCACACGGAAGCCACGATCGGTGCGATAGATCCTGTAGGCGCGGCGGGCAGGCGGCTGGGGGCGGTACTCGAGGAACTCGACCAGCCCCGGCTCCTGTTCCTCCGCCACCTCCGGCACCGGAGGAATGGCCGTGAACAGCCAGCGCTTCAGGGCCTCGATCCCTTCGCCCGTCGCAGCCGACACGCGGTGGACACCGACTATCCGAGAGTCGTCGAGCTGAAAGCTCGGCGGTTCTCGGAGAAGATCCACCTTGTTGAGGACGATCGCCTGTGGCCGCTCGTCGAGACCGGCGCCGTAGAGCTCGAGCTCGCGGTCGATCGTGCGGAAGCGCTCCTCGATGTCGTCCTCGGAGGCGTCGATCACGTGGAGGAGCACGCGCGCGCGCTCCAGGTGGGCGAGGAACTCGTGGCCGAGGCCGATCCCCTCGCTCGCTCCCTCGATCAGGCCGGGGACATCGGCGACGGTCAGCTGCGCTCCGTCTGGCGAGTCGACGGTGCCGAGCACCGGCGCGAGCGTCGTGAACGGATACTCGGCCACCTTCGGCTTCGCGTTCGAGATCCGGCGCAGGAGCGAGGACTTGCCGGCGTTCGGGAGCCCGGCGAGAGCTGCGTCGGCGAGAAGCTTCAGATGCAGCTCGACCTCGGCCCGCTCGGGCGAGTCGCCCACCTCCGCGAAGCGAGGCGTCTGGCGGGTCGGAGTGGCGAAGCGCGAGTTGCCGCGGCCCCCGTTGCCGCCGCGAGCGAGCACGATCCTCGAGCCGGGCGTCTTCAGATCGGAGATCAGGTTGCCCTCCGGCGTCGAGGCCTGCGTACCGACCGGGACCTCGAGCACGATCGTGTCGCCGTCGGCGCCATGCTTGCGGGACCCTCGACCGGGCTCGCCGCGGCCGGCCTTGAACTTGGTCTTCTGGCGAAACGCCGAGAGATCGCGGAGGTCCTTGTTCGCGACCAGGATCACGTCGCCGCCGCGCCCGCCGTCACCGCCATCCGGCCCGCCGCGGGGCACGTGCTTCTCGCGCCGGAAGCTGAGGCCGCCGTCACCGCCCCGACCCGCCAGCACCTCGATGCGGGCGCGATCGTGAAACATAGGTGTCTAGCTCGGGTCGGGCGAGCCGTTTTCGGACGCGGCGACCGAGATGAAGCGTTTCTCGCCGCTCGTCCGGAACTCGACGGTGCCGGCATGCGTCGCGAAGATCGTGTGGTCGCGGCCGAGGCCGGTTCCGGGGCCTGGGCGGAAGCGCGTGCCCCGCTGGCGGACGATGATCCCGCCGGCCTTGATCTCCTGGCCGCCGAAGACCTTGACGCCGAGGCGCTGGGCATTCGAGTCGCGTCCGTTCCTGGAGGAGCCGAGACCCTTCTTGTGTGCCATTAGTGATCTTCCTCCTTCGCTGCCAGCGAGGATTCGAGCGCCGCGAGCGCGCCCTTGCGGTCGGCGTTTGCCTGCTCGTACTCGAGCGCCGCCGCCAGCATCGGTCGGTTCCAGCCGGTCGACTGCTCCTTGATCTCGGCCACGGTGAGGCTCTCGTAGTCGGCCGGCATGCCCTTGACGCGCTCAGTTTCGGCGACCTGCGCTTCGACCTTGGCCGGCTCCGCCTTCTTGGGCTTCGAGCCGCCGATCGACTCGATCTGGATCTGCGAAAGGCTCGCGCGGAAGCCGGTGTGTTTCTTGTAGCCGTTCTTCGGGCGGTACTTGCCGATCCGGATCTTCTCGCCCTTCACGTCGGCGACGACGCGCGCCGTGACCGTGGCGCTCGGCGAGAGGTTCGGGCCGCCGTCGCCGCCACCCGTCAGGAGAACGGTCGGCTCGAACGTCTTTCCCTCACCGTGCGGGAGGCGGTCGACGAGCAGCCGCTCGCCCTCGTGGACGCGGTATTGCTTGCCGCCGACGGAGATGATTGCGTAAGAGGTCATAGGCGTGCGAAACGCGGGCTGGCGCCCGCGAGCCGGTGGATTGTAGCGAATACGCTAGATCTCGTCGGCCCACTCGGACATCGGCACGTACTCATCCGAGGCGTGGTCGTCCGGTGCGGGCTCGGGCAGGGCCGGCTCTGCGCGCTCGCGGACCGGCTCGGGCTTCCCCACGGCGACGGCAATCGGCTGCTGCTCGTCGCGTAGCTCGTCGTGCAGGGGAGCGTCGCCGTTCTCACCTGCGACGACGACGGGCTTCTTCTTCCGATTACGACCGCCTCGCGAGCCGCGCCGGGTCTTCTTCTTCGCCGGCTGCTCGCCGTCGCCGTCCGCCTCGGCCACCTCGGTTTCCTCGTCCGCCGATCTCTCGTCGACGGGAATCGTGGCCTGCGTCGGCCGCGAGCGCGGCTTCGGCTGGACCTCGCCGTCGAGATCGAAGCTCGGGACGTGGATGCGCGGTGTCCGCGACTTCGGCGTGGCTGCGGCGGCCTCATCCTCCGCGCCGGGGTCGACGGGGGTCTCGTCGGCCTCGAGCGTAACGTCGGCAAGGCCCTCGACATCGGCGTCTGCGTCCGTAAGCAGCTTCTTCTTGCGGTTGCGCCCACCGCGCGAGCCGCGACGTGTCTTCTTCTTGGCAGGAGCCTCGTCGCCGTCCGCGGTCTGCCGCTCCTCGTCGGCCTCGACCTCGGCGTCCGGCTCGACCGCGTCGGCCTCGAGCTCGTCGTCCGTTGTCTCCTCGAGCTCCTCGGCCTCCACGGCGTCCACGGCGCTCCTCCGGGCTCGGCCGGGCGCGCGGGTCGGCTTCTCCGCCTCGCTCTCGAAGGTGATCGCATCCGGAGCGGCGACGTCGCCGGCGAGCAGCGTCGCGTACGCCGAGCCGTCGAGCACTCGCTCGATCCGGACTCTGGCTTTCTTGCCGACGAGCTTCGCGGCGTCGCCGACGATCACGTCGAGGCCGTCCAGCTTTCCGGCGGCTGCGTGCGCGTCGTGCAGGCCGAGCTCGACAAGCTTGAGCTCGACCTCCGAGCCTTCCGATACCGGCGACTGCGGCTGAAGATCGGTGAGCTTTCCCTCCGCGAGCACCGCCAGGTGATCCGCGTGCGCTCCCTCCTTGGGCACGAAGAAGAAGCGCTTCTTCGACGCGGCCTCGATCTCGGTGAGGCGGTTGGCGCCTGGGCCGATGAGCAACGCCGCCGTCCGCGCGCTGACCTCGACGCGGAAAGCCTGGGCTCGCGAGCCGGCGGCGAGCACGCGCAGGCGCCGCTCGACCTCCATCGCGGCCGTCGCCTCCGAGACGACGATTCCGTCGCCGGCACAGGTCGGGCACTTCTTGGTCAGGATCTCGCGCGGACCGTCGGTGACGTTCTGGCGCGTCATCTCGACCAGGCCGAGCGGCGAGATCTCGACCACGAACGTCTTGGTGCGGTCCTCGTCGAGCGCCTTGCGCAGCGTCTTGAGGACCGCGTCCCGGTTCCGCCCTCGGGCCATGTCGATGAAGTCGATGACGATGATCCCGCCGATGTCGCGCAGGCGGAGCTGGCGAACGACCTCCTTGACGGCCTCGAGGTTGTTCTTCGTGATCGTGTCCTCGAGCCGCGCACCGGAACTCTTCGAGCGCGAGCCGACGAAGCGGCCTGTGTTGACGTCGATCACCGTGAACGCCTCTGCGTAGTCGAACACGAGGTAGCCGCCAGATGGGAGGTCCACTCGCCTCGAGAGCGTGGAGCGGATCTCGGCGTCGACGCCCGTACCTTCGAAGAGCGGGGTCTTCTCCTTGTAGCGATGCACCCGTTCGAGCATGTGCGGCGAGGTCTTCTTCAAGTAGCCGACGATCCGCTTGAAGGTGCGCTCGTGGTCGATCTGGGCGCTCTCGAAGTCGCCAGCGAAGAGATCGCGGACGATCCGCAACGGCAGCTCGGCCTCTTGGTACACGAGCGCTGGCGCCTTCGAGTCCTTGGCCTTGGCCTGGATCGTCTTCCAGAGCCGCTGGAGGAAGACGAGATCGCGCTCGATGTCCTCGGCGGAGGCTCCTTCGGCTGCGGTGCGGACGATGACGCCGCCCTCCTTGGCGTCGAGCCCCTTGATGATCTCCTTCAGTCGCGCGCGCTCGGTGTCGTCGAGCCGGCGCGAGACGCCGAGGCCCTCGCCCTGCGGGACGAAGACGAGGAAGCGACCGGGGAGCGAGATCTCGGTCGTCAGGCGCGCGCCTTTCGTCTTCATCGGGTCCTTCACCGCCTGGACGAGGATCTCCTGGCCGCGGGCGATCAGGTCGGTGATCTTCTTGCCGTGCCGCTTGCCCTCGAGCTCCGGCACGACGATCTCGTCGACGTAGAGGAAGCCGTTCTTCTCGAGGCCGATCTCGACGAACGCCGCCTCCATCCCGGGTAGGACGTTGTCGACCGTGCCGAGATAGATGTTGCCGGCGATCGAGCGCTTGTCGGGCCGCTCGAGATAGACCTCGGCGACGCGGTCGTCTTCGAGGATCGCGACGCGCTGCTCGCCGACGTCGACCGAGATCAGGAGCTCGCGCTTTGCCTTCGGGAGTGGGGCCCGCTTCTGAGGCACGCGCCGGCGATTGCCCTGCTGGTTGGCCCGGCGCTCCTGCCGCTGGCTGCGTTCGCTCGGCTGGCTCCGTTGCGTGTGCGGCTTGCGCTCGCGTTGCGGCTGCTCGGCCTGCTCAGGCCGCTCGGGAGCGCTGTGCTCACCGAGGGTCGCTGCGCCGGGCTTCTTGCGCCCGCGTCCGCCACGGGTACCACGGCGGCGCTTGCGTGCTGCGTCGATTCCGGCCTCGGTGTCGGCCGGGGGTGAATCGGTGGCTACCGCCTCAGGCGGGGCCTCTTCGGTTGGGGCAGGGGCGGCTGCCGCCGCCTGCTGCTCGTCCTGCTTGCGCTTGCGTCGAAACCAGGGTGACAAATGCTTCTCCTAGGGTGGGCGCGCGCAAAGACACGGCCGCGGATGCGGCCGGTCGCGCGCTGCGAGTGATGAAAAACGTGGGCATGGCCTGCGAACAGGCTAGCAGTCGCGCCTGACGTGGCCCGGCTGGGAAAGCCGACCTATGCGGCGGCAGGGCGCAGCCTGGCTCGGCGGGCGCCAACGGCGCGGAGGCGTTGCGAGAGCCTGGCGTGGGCCCACGGCTCGACTTCGGCGTAGCGTTTCTCGTTCTGGCCACGGGTCGCCTCGAGGTACTCGAACCAGGCGTCGGCTTCCTCGATCAGCAACAGCTCTTCTGCGTGCTCCCCCGCTGTCGTGTGATTGCCCGTCGTCTCGATGCCTGCCATGTGCGCCCTCCCTCCGGGTCGGTGGGATCGACTCTAGGACCCCGGCCGGACAGCACCGGCCGTACGGCACTGGCCCGCGCGCCCCGGACGTGGCCGATCAGACCAGGGCCGAAAGGGACACGGCCAGGGGCTGGCCCCGGACGTGGCTCGAGTCGGCGGTGGCGAGCGAGGGCTCGGCGAGGGCTTCTACCGACCGCGTCTCGCAGGGCTCTGCGCATCGAGCCGGCAACGAGCTAAATCATCGGACGGAATGACGATCGCGACATCCGCGCCGCCGCCGTCGCGATTCGCGGCGTGGGCCGAACCGCCGTGGGCCGCGGCGATCACCTCGACGATCGCGAGACCGAGCCCGGCGCCGGCCGCGGGACGCGCGTCGTCGGCCCTGCCGAAACGCTCGAAGGCGCGCGGCAGGAACTCGGAAGGGAAACCGGGCCCGTCGTCCTCGACGTGCAGCTCGACGCTCTCCGCCTGCTCGCGCGCGAGCACGCGCACCGAGCCATCCCCGTGCCGGAAGGCGTTCTCGACGAGATTGCCGAGCGCCTGCTCGAGCCGGAGCCGGTCTGCGGAGATCGAAAGCGACGCCGGCGCCTGGACTTGGATCGTCCGACCGGCGTGCTCGGCGCGGCTCCGGAAACGACGCGCAACGGTGGCGAAGAGATCGGCGACCGACACGGTTGCGCGTAAGAGCTGGAGGTGACCCGCGTCCGACCGAGCGAGCACGAGCAGATCGTCCGCAAGCTGCGCAAGTCGATCCGTCTCCTCGGCGGCCGAGCGGAGCACCTGCTCGAGCTCTGCCTGCGACCGCGGCCGGCCGGATGCCAGCTCGAGTTCCGCCTTGAGCAGCGCCAGCGGAGTTCGCAGCTCGTGGCTCGCCTCGGCGACGAAGCTTCGCTCCCGCTCGAGCGCGCTCTCGAGCCGGCCGAGCATCGCGTTCAGGGTCTCGCCGAGCCGCGAAACCTCGTCCTTCGTGGGTGAAAGAGAAAGCCGTCGACCCGGCTCGGCCGCAGAGATCGCCGCCGCCTCCGCGCGCATCGATTCGACCGGGAGCAGAGCCGCGGTTGCGAGCCCGTAGCCGAGGAGTGCCGCGAGCAGAAGCGCTACGGGCTCGACGAGCGCAAGCTCGCCCAGCAGCCCCGCCAGCGCCTCGTTGCGATCGGCCAGGGAGGCGCCGACGACGAGCACCTCATCGCCGACCGGCGTTGCCAGCAGGCGGGCGCTGCCGTCGATCCCGCGCACCGACTCGCGCTCCACGAAGATCGGTCCGGCGCGCACACGTTCAAGCTCGGCGGACGAGAGCACCGGCTCGAGACCGACTCCCGGCGTTGCAGCGCGAGCCGCACCCGGGCCGGCGAGCACCTGGATGAAGCGATCCTCCTCGTCGAAGGCTCCCGACAGGCGAAGCTCGCCCTGTGCGAGCAGGGGCACGAGCTCGTCCGCGCGCGCCTCCAGTGCATCCTCGACGGTCTCGTCGAGCGTGGCGGCGAGCCGGAAATAGAGGAAGACGCTCGTCGCCGCGAGGAGCAGCGCCATCGCCAGGGTGAACCCAAGCGTCAGCCGCAGGCGAATCGGCAGCCGCCTCATCGCCGCAGCCGGTAGCCCGCACCGCGAACCGTCTCGAGCGAGCTCTCCCCGTAGGGCCGATCGATCTTCTCGCGCAGGTAGCGGACGTAGACATCGACGACGTTGGAGCGGTTCTCGTAGCTGTAGTCCCACGCGTGCTCGAGGAGATCGAAGCGAGAGAGCACCTGACCCGGGCGCCGCATGAAGGTCTCGAGCAGCGCGAACTCCTTCGTCGAGAGCGAGACCTCGTCGGTTCCGCGCCAGACCTGCCGCGTCGAGGGATCGAGCCGGAGCGTGCCGACCTCGAGCACCGGCGGGCGCTCGACCGGGCCGCGGCGACGGAGAGCGCGGAGCCGCGCGTGGAGCTCGGCAAAGGAGAACGGCTTCGTCAGATAGTCGTCGGCGCCGGCGTCGAGCCCCTCGACCCGATCTTCGACTGCGTCCCGCGCCGTCAGCATCAGGACGGGCGACCAGACCTCGCTGCGACGCAGCCGCCGGCACACCTCGAAGCCGTCGATCCCCGGCAGCATCACGTCGAGCAGAATCGCGTCGTAGTCGGTGGCGCCGGCCATCCAGAGAGCGTCGTCGCCGTTCGCCGCGATGTCCGCGGCGTGGCCTTCCTCGACGAGCCCGCGCCGCAAGAGGGCGGCCAGCTTGACGTCGTCCTCCACGATCAGCGCCCGCATGGGCTGATTCTCGCGGCTGCAGATGAGAGCCCGGTGAGAGACCTCGTCTCTGGCCCGTCTCGGGCACCGCGCCAAAAAGGCGAAGGGCGAGGCGCGCGCTTCGCCCCGCCCCGAAACTCGAGTGTCCCTACCTGTCTCCCGCGCCCTCGTCCTCGTTGCCGTCGCCTTCGATCACGACGACGCCGAAACTCTCGTCGAGGCGGACGTCGACGGTCGCCCCGTTCGGCTTGGTGACCTCGACCTCGTAGGTGGCGCCGTTCTCGGAGTCGCGCTCGGTCTCGTTCACCGTGCCGCCGCCCGTTGCGCGAAGCGCCACTGCGCTCGCTCGCTCGAGCGTCGCCCCGGTCAGCTTTTGATCGGCTCCGTCCGAGTCGTCCCCGCCCGTGGCGCCCGCGAGCGCGGCGCCGCCGAGAGCGAACGCGGCCAGTGCCGCCGTGCCGGCGGCGATCTTCGTCAGTCGAGAGCTCATCGAGAGTCCTTTCGTCGAAGTGCAGTGAAAGCGACGGTAGCCCGGCTCGATGAGACGGCCATGAGAGCGAGCCCGCTCAGTCGGCGGAAGCGGCAAAGTAGCGTCGCGCGGCCTCGCCCACCGCGCGCGTGCCGGCGTAGGCGATCCCGCCCTTGAGCGCCCAGCCGGCGATCGGGACGGCGCCGAGCACCTGGCGGGCAACGGCGCGGAGACCGAATGCCGTCGCCACCGTGCCGAGCACCTCGGGCAGCCGATGCTGGTCGACCTCGATCCCGTGCGCCGAGGCGAGACGCAGCACCAGCCGAACCTGATTCAGCGTCTGTACCGGAAAGTCGGCGCCCGGAACGAAGATCGCGGCGCCGAGGATCCCGTTCTTGCGCGAGAACGATTCGATCAGCGCGTCGCAGACCGGGTCGCGCAGGACCGGCAGCCGCGCCGCCAGCGGCGTTGCGCTCTCGCCGAGGCGAGCTGCCAGGACGCGCGCGATCTTCTCGGTCGGGAACCCGGCCCCAGGTCGACAGACGACGACATCCGTAGCGAGCACGTACGGCACGTCGAACGACTCCGTCCCGGTCTGCACTGCGACGACCGGCACGCCGGCGCGGTTCGCAGCACGCAGCGCCTGCTCGTCGTCCTCGGTCGGCCTCCCGGCGAGCACGCGCACGAGCGCGGCCGCGTGCTCGACGGAACCGCGCAAGGTGACCGCACCGGGAGAGCCGCCGCGCCCGAGCTCCTGCTCGAGCGTCTCGGCGAGCGCGCCCGTCACCAGCAGCGGCCGGTCGTCTTCGAGCGCCGTCCGGGCCTCCTTGACGAGCCCCCAGACAGCGAGCGGATGGAGCTTGGCGTTCATGGCGGGAGACTATGTCTTTAGGCTTCGCGCGGGCCTTGGGTCCTCTCGAGAGATAGCCGGGAGCGAAGCGACCCTTCAGGGGTCTTCGCGCGATGAGCATCCGCTCCGCGGATGCTCATCTTGCGCCAACGAGCTAACGCCGCCGACCGAGGTTGCCGCGGGCGTGGATCGAGAGGAGGACGCCGATCGCAGCGAGGTTCGCGACCATCGAGGAGCCGCCGACGGTGACGAACGGGAGCGGAATCCCGGTGACAGGCGCAATCCCCATCGTCATCCCCACGTTGACGAAAATCTGGAAGAGAAAGGCGAGCACGATTCCGCCCGCGACGATCGCTCCATAGGCGTCGCGCGAAACCGTGATGATCCGCAGCCCGCGCCACACGACGAGCAGGTACAGCCCCAACAGCAGGGCGGCGCCGAAGAAGCCGCGCTGCTCGGCGAACGAGGCGAAGACGAAGTCGGTCGCGTGCTCGGGGAGATAGTCGAGCCGCGTCTGCGTCGCACCGTCGACGCCGCGACCGTTTAGCCCGCCCGACCCGACCGCGGTGATCGACTGGGTCAAGTTGTAGGTCGTCCCGCCTGGATCCAGGTCGGGATTAGCGAATCCGGTAAGCCGCTCCTGCTGGTAGGGCTCGAGCACCTCGAAGCCTGCGTTCGGCAGGAGCCAGACGACGCTCAGGATCACGACTGCCGCTGCCGCGACGAGTGCGAGCAGGTGCGTCCAGCGCGCTCCGGCAACGAAGAGGCACGCGGCAAGGGCCGCCGAGTAGACGAGCGAGGTGCCGAGGTCGGGCTGCTTGAAGACGAGCAGGATCGGGACCAGCGCAAGGCCGACCGCTTGGAGGACGACGCCCGCGTTCAGCCGCCGCGCGCGATCGGCGAGGAATCCCGCCAGTGCGAGCACGAAGAGGAGCTTGCCGAACTCGGACGGCTGGAACTGGAAGGGGCCGATGTCGATCCAGCGCTTCGAGCCGCGCGTCTCCTGCGCGAGCAGGAAGACGAGAACCATCAGGGCGATCGTGCTCGCGAAGATCACGCGTTGAGCGCGGCGGTAGCGATCCGGGTCGACGGCGAGCGCGACGAGCAGCGCCACCGAGCCGAGTCCGATCGCGATCGTCTGGCGGATCACGTAATAGCTCTCGTTGCCCTCGACGTCGAAGCGGGTGATCCCGGCGACGGCCCACAGGCCGTAGGCGACGAGGGCGCCGACCGCGCCGACGAGCAGCCAGTCGAGCCGGCGCACGTAGGCGACGACATCGATCCCCTGGCGAGGAAGCGAGCGGGAGGAGACGTCCAGCATCAGTCGCTCGCCACCAGGCCCTGGGCGCCGGCCTCGACTCCGAACCAGCGCTCGAACACCTTCAGCGCGGCGGGCGCCGCGGCGGTACCCCCGTGGCCGCCGTTCTCGATCACGGCGCAGACGACGATCGGCCCGCGGCCGCCGTACGAGGAGGCGTCGAACGGCCCCCAGCCGCACCACCACGACTGATCCTCCAGGTGGCCGGGGCCGTAGCCGGGTAGCTCGACGACCTTCTCGGCGGTGCCGGTCTTACCGGCGACCGGAACGGGGAAGCTGCCGAAGATCCCCGACGAGGTGCCGTTCCCGTCGTGGGTGGCGAGGTAGAGACCATCCCGCACGACTGAGAGCCCCTCGGCATCGACGTCGACGGGTTCTGGGCGCGGCGGCCGGAACGTGAACTTCGTGATCGGCGGCGAGCCGTCGTTGCCCGGCTGCTCGACCGACGCGACGAGATACGGCGTCACGAGCTTGCCGCCGTTCGCGAGCAGCGCATAGAACCGCGCCATCTGCAGGGGCGAGACCGTGACGTCCTTCTGGCCGATTGCGAGCTGGATCAGGTCGCCCGGGTTCCAGGCGCGGTCGATTCCCGTGTACGTGCGCTTGCGCCACGCGGGCGTCGGCACGAGCCCGGGTGTCTCGCCGCCGATGTCGAGGCCGGAGATCTGGCCGAAGCCGAACTTCCTCGCCCAGTCCTGCATTCGTGTCCAGTAGGCGCGCTCGGTCTCGCCGCGCTCGTAGTAACGGTTGCCGACATCGTAGAAGTAGGTGTCGCACGACTGCGCGAGCGCAGTGGCGAGCGTCATGGGCTGGTTCGTGTACGGGTTCCAGTTCTTGAACTCGAACTCGTCGAGCCCGTACTTCGCGGACGGCGTGCACTGAATGGACTGATACGGCGAGAGCAGCCCGTCCGTGACCGCCGCGAGCGCCGTCACCGGCTTGAACACCGACCCCGGCGGATATTGGCCCGCGAGCGCGCGGTTGATTCCGGGGAAGTTGCGCTCCTTCGCGACCTCGAGATCGACGAGCGGCTCGAGCTTCTTCGGGTCGACGCGACCGACGTAGACGGACGGCTTGTAGGTCGGGTTCGACGCCATCGCGAGAATGGCGCCGTCGGTGGGATCGAGGGCCACGATCGCGCCGCCGTTCGCGTTGTACGACTCGTTCGACCGCGCGGTCTGGATCCCGAAGGCGAGCGCCCGCTCGGCCGCCTGCTGGAGACCGACGTCGATCGTCAGCCGGACGCTGTTCCCGTAGGCCGGATACTCCTTCGGCTGATAGTCGCTCTGCGGGATCCCAACCGAGTTGACACGCACCTGGGCCGCTCCGGGAGTTCCGCGCAGGTACTCGTCGAACGCGCGCTCGACCCCGGTCTTGCCGAGCTTGTCGCCCCCGCGATAGCCGTCGCGCTTGCGCTCGGCGAGCTCCTCGGGCGAGATCTCGCCGACGTAGCCGAGGATCTGCGCCGCCAGCGCCCGGTGCTCGTAGTCCCGTAGGTAGGTGCCGACGATCTGGACCCCCGGGAACTCCGCGACGCGCTCGGTCAGGTACATCACCTGGTCCTCGTGGACGGCGGTCTTGATCGTGATCGGCGTCAGCGGATCGTCCTTCGAGTCCTCGAGCGCCTGGGTCAGCTTCGGCAGCGGCACCCGCAGGACCTTCGAGAGCCGCTTGAACATCGCGTAGCGACCCTCTTTCGGCAGGTCGCTCTTCCAGATCCGAACCGCGGTTCCCGGCACGTTCGAGACGAGCACGTTGCCGTTGCGGTCGAGGATCGAGCCACGCGGCGCCTCGATCCGTACCGTCCGCACCTGGTTCTCCTGCGCCGCGTTCAGGTAGCGGTCGCCTGAGAGCACCTGGAGCGCCCAGAGCCGGAGGAAGAGAACCGCGAAGACGGCCAGCGCGAGCGCGCCGAGCATCCCGACGCGGAGAGCGAGCTGGGGCGTGAAGCGATACGGCTCGGTCACCCGCGGATCGGGCGGCAGGAACCGACCAGAAGATCTGTTCTTAGAGCTCATTGCAGAATGACGCTTCGTCGGCGGGGTGCGCTGGGTGGTGCGAGCGCAAGAACGCAGGGAGCCTCGATAGCAGCGGCTATCGAGGCGACTGAGGACGCCGCGAGCGTGCCGCACAGCACGGCCCGACGGCTCAAGGCTTCATTCTGCAACGAGCTCTTAGCCAAGGAGCCGCACCTCCGCAGTGCGCTGAGCGCCGCGCTCGAGTAGCGAGCGGCAAAGCGCAAAGACCGGCCCGCCGAAGATCAGGTTGAGCCCCAGTCCTGCGACGAGCGCCTCCACGAGCGCGCGGCGCAGTGAGACCTCCTCGCCGAGGAGGAAATGGAGGAAGAAGCCGAGCACCGCCACGAGGACCGTGACCACGATCACGGAGAGGATCGGCGCGTGCGCCCGCCCGCGACCCGTCGTCTCGCCGTAGCGGCCGGTCCAGTAGCCGGCGAGCGCCAGGATCAGCGCGGTCAGGCCCAGCGTGTCGAGGGTGACGACGTCGAGCAGGAGGCCGCCCGAGAAGCCGGCCACGGCGCCGGTGATCGCGCCGCGGAGGAGCGCGATCCCGAGCAGTGCGAGGAGCAGCACATCGGGGGTGCCGCCGAGCACGTCGAACGACGCGAAGATCGTCGCCTGGAGCAGTACGGCGACGAAGACGATCCCGGCCACGATCGCCGAGTCGGCGAGCGTCATGGCAACACCGGCCTCGGCTTGCTGCCAACGAGCACGAGCACCGAGTCGAGAGAGGAGAAGTCGACGTCGGAGCGGATCTGCACCTGCTGATAGAGGTCGGTGTCGAGCTGGCCCACGTAGGTGACGCGCCCGATCGTGATTCCCCTCGGATAGAGCGAGGCGAGCGGCCCGGAGCGCCAGCCGGCGGTGATGATCTCGTCGTCCACCTTGACGACGGCGTCCTTGCGCACGCGATCGAGGATCAGCGAGTCGCCGGCCTGGCCGTGCCGGACGATCCCGCCTGCGCCGCCGCGCAGCGCCACGGCCGAGACGGCGCTCTGCTCGTCGGTGAGCAGACGGACGCGCGCCGCGTGCTCGGTGACGCGCGTGACCTGGCCGACGAGTCCTTCACGGGTGACAACCGACGCGTTCTCCTGGACGCCGTCGGCCGACCCGACCGAGACGACGATCTCCTGCTCGAAGGCACTCGTCGGACGGGCGATCACCTCGGCGGCGAGCGGCTCGAAATCGGCCGGGAACGCCGGTGCGTTGCGGTACTCGAGCAAGCGCCGGAGGTCGACGTTCTCCTGGAGCGCGGACTCGTTCTGGATCACCTGCTGTTGCAGGATCGCGTTCTCACGCCGTAGCCTCGCTGCCTCGTCGCGGGCGCCGAAGAGCCCGGCCGTCCAGTCGTAGGCATCCTCGAATGGGCGGGCGACGCGGTTGATCGCGACCTCGAGCGGCTGGAGGACGCTCGCGACGGTCGCCTGGACGGTATGCAGGGGCCCGTCCTGCGACTCGCGGAACGAGATCGTGATCAGGACGAGCGCGGCGAGCACCAGCCCGCCCAGCACGATCCGGCGCCGAAGCGCGCTGCTGGTGCGAGAGGGGAACGGACGCGGGGCGGGACGCCGGACGGGGAAGCCCAGCACCGCCGATTTTGCGGTGCGGTTGCGTGGCACGAGCGATCTACTCTAGCGCGTCTCTCGGCGCCTGCTCGTGCTGGCAGGCGCAAGAAAGGCTTAGTAGCGGCGCTTTCCGTTGCGGCGGGGACGAGCGCGGGCGGCGCGGTCGTAGGTGTCGAACTCCTCGAGGCTGCGCCCGGAGCCGACTGCGACGCATGTGAGCGGGCTCTCTGCGAGGTGAACCGGCATCTGCGTCTCGTGGCGCAGGCGCTCGTCGAGCCCGTGCAGGAGGGCGCCTCCACCGGCGAGCACGATTCCGCGATCCATGATGTCCGCCGCGAGCTCAGGCGGTGTCTTGTCGAGCGTCGAGCGGATCGCGTCGATGATCTGCGCAACGGGCTCGTCGAGCGCGTGCCTGATCTCCTCGGAGCTGAGTACGACGGTCTTTGGCAGCCCCGTGAGCATGTCGCGGCCGCGTACTTCCGCCTGTACCTCCTCGCGCATGCGGTAGGCGGAGCCGACCTCGAGCTTGATCTCCTCGGCTGTCTGCTGGCCGACGAGCAGCTTGTAGTCGCGCTTGATGTGATTGATGATCGCCTCGTCCATCTCGTCGCCGCCGACCCGCAGGCTCTGCGAGACGACGATCCCACCGAGCGAGATCACGGCGACCTCGGTCGTGCCGCCGCCGATGTCGACGATCATGTTCCCCGTCGGCTCGGCGACCGGGAGCCCTGCCCCGATCGCGGCGGCCATCGGCTCCTCGATCAGGTACGCCTTGCGAGCGCCGGCGGAGAGCGTCGCCTCTTCGACTGCGCGCTTCTCGACGCCGGTGACCCCGGAGGGGACGCAGACGACGACGCGCGGATGTGAGAAGCGGCCCTGGTGCACCTTCTGGATGAAGTGGCGGAGCATCTGCTCGGTAACGTCGAAGTCGGCGATCACGCCGTCCTTCAGCGGGCGGATCGCGGAGATCGTCCCCGGTGTGCGGCCGAGCATCCGCTTCGCCTCGACCCCGACGGCGTGCACCTCGCCGTTTCTCTGGTCGATCGCGACGACCGAGGGCTCGGAGAGCACGATCCCTCGCCCGCGCACGTAGACGAGGGTGTTGGCGGTGCCGAGATCCACCGCCATATCGCGGCCTCCGAAGCCGCTCATCGATCGAAAGAAGCCCATGACTAGCCTGCGAGTGTAGCTAGGGGTTGGGCATGGTCTGGAAGACTGGCCCGATGGACGTCTCGAAAGCGGCGCTGATCACCGGCTGCTCGTCCGGGATCGGGCGCGCGACGGCCGAGCGGCTGGCCCGTTCCGGCTGGACGGTCTACGCGACCGCGCGGCGCACGGACGCGATCCTCGACCTCGAGGCGGCGGGATGCCGACTACTCGAGCTCGACGTCACCGACGAGCACTCGATGCAAGCCGCGGTCGCGAGCGTCGAGGCGGCCGAGGGCGCCGTCGGCGTCCTCGTCAACAACGCGGGCTACAGCCTGAGCGGCGCGATCGAGAGCGTCCCGCTCGCGGAGGTGCGCCGCCAGTTCGAGACGAACGTGTTCGGGCCCGTGCGCCTCTGCCAGCTCGTGCTCCCTGGGATGCGCCGACAGGGCTTCGGCCGGATCGTCAACGTCAGCTCGATGGGCGGCCGGCTCACATTTCCGGGCGGCGGCTACTACCACGGGAGCAAGCACGCGGTCGAGGCGATCAGCGACGCGCTCCGATTCGAGGTGCAGGGGTTCGGCGTCGACGTCGTCGTGATCCAGCCGGGACTGATCCGGACCGGCTTCGCGGATGCGGCGGTCGGGACGATCGCGGACCGATCGGAGGATCCGGAGGGGCCGTATGACGGTTTCAACCAGGCGGTCGCGGCCGCGACCGCGGGCGCGTATCGGAACGGAATAGGGCGGACGATGGGCGGCGGGCCGGACGCGGTCGCACGGGCGATCGAGCGCGCGATCTCGGTGCCCAGGCCGCACACGCGCTACCGCGTCACCGGCTCCGCGCGCCTCTTCCTGACGCTGCGACGGCTTCTCCCCGACCGGCTCTGGGACGCGATGGTCTCGCGCACGTTCCCTCAGCCGAAGCCGTAGAGCCCCGTGAAGCGCTGGGCCAACAGCCGGACGAGCAGCGCCGCCGGAAGGCCGACGACGTTCAGGTAGTCGCCCTCGATCCGCTCGACCAAGGCGGCGCCGCGGCCCTGAATCGCGTAGGCGCCGGCACGCCCCTCCCACTCCCGGTGAGCGAGGTTCGCGGCGAGGTCGCGCGCCGCGAGTACGCGGAACGTGACCCGTGTCGAGGCGTGCTCGACCACCTCCCAGCCGGGTGTGAGGAGGCAGAGACCGGAGACGACGACGTGCGTCTCGCCGGCGAGCGCCGCGAGCATCCGCTCGGCGTCAGTCGCATTCGTGGGCTTGCCGAAGATCGTGCCGCCGAGCGAGACGGCGGTGTCCACGGCGAGCACGAGCCGGTCGCCGGCCCGGTCAGCGACCGAGCGGGCCTTGCCGAGCGCGTGCTCGCGCACAAGCTCCACGACATCGGCCTCCGGGGGGTCGTGCTCGAGATAGTCCGGCGCCACGACCTCGTAGGGAATGCCCAGCTGTTCGAGGATCGCCCGGCGCTGCGGGCTCGTCGAGGCGAGCAGGAGCGGCGGCGTCGGGCTCGCGCTCACGACTTCCGGGCTCTCCAGATCTCCTCGGCCGGCCACTTTCGTCCCCATTCGGCGGTGACGTAGTCATACGTCTCGTGGGTGTGGGCGTCCGGCGGAGCTCGCAGCTCGTGCAGTGCCTCGATCTCGAAACCGTGCTCGCGCAGTAAGCGGATCCACTCGCCATGCGCGAGATGGAACTCGACGCCGCCGTCGGGCCACTCGAACCGGTGCATCCCGAACTGGGGGTTGACCAGGCGCTCGACCGCGGGCACCTCGTCCTCCGAGCAGAGGATGACGAGCGTCGAGTTACGCAGGAAGACGAGGTGCCCGCCGGGGCGGAGCAGGCGCGCTGCCTCCGGGATCCAGCGGTACGGATCACACCAGATGCTCGCGCCGTACTCCGAGAGAACGAGGTCGAAGCCCCGGTCGGGCAACCCCGTCTCTTCGGCGTTCGCCTCGAGCAACGGAAACTCCAGCCCGAACCGCGACTGCATGGCGCGGGCGGTCTCGAGCTGAGCGGGGGTGACGTCAACGCCTACCGGGCGCGCGCCGCGCTTCGCGAGCCAGGCGGAGAAGTAGGCGGTGCCGCAGCCGAGCTCGACGACGTCGAGGCCGTCGAAGTCGATCCCGGCGAAGACCTGCAGCTCGGACTCCAAAACGTTCCAGATCCCCCAGTCGATCTCCGTGCGCGCCCAGGCCACAGGCGCGTTCTCCGCGGTGTAATCCGCGTTCGACTGGGTCCAGAGCTCCCGGTTCCGCCGGGCCTCCGGCGTCAGCTCGGCCATGTCGCTACGAGCCTCGTCCAGGGCCAGCCCCTAGACACGTCTGCGCGGGACATGTCCGGGCTTTGACCCCTGACATGTCCGAACGGGACACGATCGAGCTAGACGAGGCCGTCGGGGAAGAACAGGCCGAGCTCTCGCTTCGCGCTCGCCTTCGAATCCGAGCCGTGGACGATGTTCTCGGAGAGCTCGAGCGCGAAGTCGCCGCGGATCGTGCCGGGGGCCGAGTCGAGCGGGTTCGTCGCACCCATCATCGTGCGCACGGTCGCGATCGCTGACTCGCCGCGGACGGCGAGCGCCAGCACGGGCCCGGAGGAGATGAACGAGACGAGATCGCCGAAGAACGGCTTGCCTTTGTGCTCGGCGTAGTGCTCCTGCGCGAGAGCGCGAGGGATCTTCAGCAGCCGTGCCCCCCGCAACCCGAAGCCGCGCCGCTCGAGCCGGGCGACGATCTCGCCGGCGAGCCCCCGCCGGACGCCGTCCGGCTTCACGAGCACGAGTGTGGTCTCGACCGCCATCTACTCCGGGCCTGCGGCCCGTCTCCGCGGTGCGGTCCAGGAGTCCGTGAGGGTGTCGTCGATCCCCGGCAAGCCGGTGCTCGTGACCGGTGTCGCGCAGAAGGGGCAGATCTGCCAGAGCGCCTCGAGCGGACTCGCGCACTTCACGCACGCCTGCTTCAGCTTCGTCGTGCAGACCGGGCAGACGAGAAACGACGCCTCTACCTGTGCGCGGCAGACCGGGCAGTAGAGGTCGCCCTTCGAGAGCCGGTCTTCCATCGCCTGGATCTCGAGCTCGCGCTCGCGCACGTCCTCGAGGTACTCGGGCGGGCGGAAGAACATGTAGATGATCGGGCCGACGAAGGGCGGAATCAAACCGAGCACGGTCGCCATCGCCACGAGCCACGGATCGTCGATCCGGCGTCGCGCGTCCTTGAACACCCAGTACGCCGTCGCGAGCCAGAAGACGACGAAGAAGAAGATGGAGAGATTGCGAATCACCATCCACGCCCCGGAGTCGAAGAAGTCGTTGACTCCCCCGAAGAGCTCGTCGTTCGTCGTTGTGGTGGCGGCGATGATCACAGCAGGAGCTTGCCCACGATATAGCCAACGACGAACGCCGAGCCCACGATCAGCGCGACCACGGCAGCCGCGAAGGTTAGTACGGTCGCTCGCTCACGAGCCTTCGCCATCTCAGGCGCCGTTCCTGGAAAGGTCCGCGAGGAGGTAGAGCGAGCCGGTGACGAGGACTGGCCCGAACTCACGTGCTCGGGCCAGCGCGGCTGCCGGTTCGGGCACGGTCTCGACGTGCGCGAAGTGGGCGGACGCCAGCTGCGCGAGCGCCTCCGCGGACAGCGCGCGGGGGTTCGAGGACTCCGTCGCGACGAAGCGGCTACCGGCGCGGGCGAGTGCGCGCAGCATCGCGTCGACGTCCTTGTCTCCGAGAATGGAGGCGACGACCACACGCTCGCCTGCTGGAAGGCGAGCGACGAGCCAGTTGGCGCCCTCCGCGTTGTGGGCACCGTCCCAGATCTCGTCCTCGCCGCGCTGCTCGAATCTGCCCGGAAGCGACACCTCGACCTCGCGCTCGAGCGGCTGGCCGACGAACGCGCTGGCGGCCTCGCGCGCGCCACCGATGACGACATTCGGGCCGTCCAGCGACGTGAACTCCTCGTCGGGCAGCACCGCGACCGTGTCCTCCTGAACGACGGCGAGCTTCTCGGCCGCGATCGCCTCACGCGTCTGGCCGAGCACGTCGGTGTGGTCGAGGCTGACGTTCGTCAGCAGGACGACGTGGCTGCGCAGCACGTTCGTCGCGTCCAGACGCCCACCGAGGCCGGCCTCGACCACGGCGACGTCGACGCCGCGCGCTGCGAACTCGGCGAACGCGGACGCACAGATCGTCTCGAACTGCGTCGCACCCTGCTGCTCCGCCTCCGGGCGAACGCGTGCGATCGCAGTCTCGAAGTCCGCCTCATCCCCGTCGACGGTGATTCGCTCGGCCCAGGAGCGAACGTGCGGCGAAACCGTCGCTCCGACCGAGAGCCCCTCGGCAAGGAGAAGCGCCTCGATCGTTCGCACCGCCGTCGACTTGCCGTTCGTGCCGACGACGTGGATCGCCGGGTACGCGAGCTGCGGGTCGCCGAGGCTCGCGAGCAGCGTCCGCATCCGCCCCAGCCCGAACTCCTCCGGCCACGGCGAGAGACCGGTGAGCCAGTCGGTGTGCTCAGCCTGAGAGGGCATCGAGCTCGCGACGGTACCGGGCGAGCTTCTCGCGCTCGGCCTCGACGACGTCGGGCTTCGCGTTCGCGACGAACTTCTCGTTCGCGAGCATGCGCTCGCCGCGCTCGACCTCGACGCGCAAGCGTGCCAACTCGGCCTCGGCGTTCCCGTTCGTCTTCGCCCGCTCTGGACGGACGACCGCCGCAAAGATCCGCAGCTCGTCGTCCTCGAGCTCGACCACGACGCCGCTGCGCCGGAAGATCGCGGCGGCCTCCTGGACGCGGTCGAACGCGTGCAGATCGGCCGCGTGCGTGCCCGCCGCTTCCGGCCACTCCGCCACGATCAGCCGCCCGAGAGGTGAATCGACGTGGAACTGCGACCAGATCTCCTCGGTCACGTGCGGCATCACCGGGTGGAGCAGAAGCAGCAGGCGCTCGAGCGCCGCGAGCGCCGTCGCCCGCACCTCGCTCTCGCCGAGCCTGGGCTTGATCGCCTCGGCGTACCAGTCGCAGAAGTCGTCGAAGATCAGCCTGTAGAGAACTTGAACCGAGGGCGAGAAGTCGAACTGTGCCCACGCCTCCTCGACCTCGGCCCGAACAGCATCGATCCGGGCGAGGATCCAGCGCTCCTCGAGGCTCTGCGGCCGCGACACCGGCTCGGCGCGCTTCGAGAGAAGAAGTCGCGAGACGTTCCAGAGCTTGTTCGCGAGCTTCCGCCCTTCCTCGATTGCCCCCTCGGCGAAGCGGACGTCCTGCGTGGAGGACATCTTCAGGAGCCCGTAGCGCGTCGCGTCGGCGCCGTACTTCGCGATCACGTCGAGCGGATCGAGACCGGTGCCGAGACTCTTGGACATCCGCCGGCCATCCGCGGCGAGGATCGTCGAGTGGATGATCACGTCGGTGAAGGGAACCTCTTCCATGACCTCGAGCCCCGTCCAGATCATCCGGTTCTCCCAGAGGCGGATGATCTCGCGGGCAGTCGAGTTGACGTTGCCTGGGTAGTAGCGCTCGAGCTCGGGAGTCCGCTCCGGCCAGCCCAGGGTGGCGCAGGGCCAGAGCGCGGACGAGAACCAGGTGTCCAGCACATCCGGGTCCCGCTCGAGCTCGGCGCTCCCGCACTCCGCGCAGGCTTCGGGCGGCGGCCAAGTACAGGTGACGTGGCCGTCCGGGCAGTACCAGAGCGGCTGCTGGTGCCCCCACCAGAGCTGGCGCGAGATGTTCCAGTCGGGGATCTCCTCGAACGAGCGAATCGCGAATTGATGCTGCGATTCGGGGTGGTAGCGCACGCGCCGTTCGCGGAGCGCGTCGAGCGCGGGCCGCGCCGGCTCTTCCATCGCGCACCACCACTGGAGCGAGATCAGCGGCTCGATCCGTGTATGGCAGCGCTCGCAGGTGCCGACGGAATGCCGGTAGCTCTCCCGCTTCTCGAGCTGGTCGTGCTCCGTCAACCACGCGACGACCCGCTCGTCGGCCTCTTCCTGCGTCAGTCCGGCGAGCTCGCCCGCGGTCTCGTTCATCCGGCCGTCGGGCCCGATCACGGTCAGGGTCGGCAGCCCGTGGTCGGCGCCGATTCCGAAGTCGACGGCGTCATGCCCTGGTGTTACCTTGAGCGCGCCCGAGCCGAACTCCTTCTCGACCCGCGCGTCCGCGATCACCGGCACCGGCCGCTCGACGAACGGCGCGACCACCTCCTTGCCGATCGCGTCCCGATACCGCTCGTCGTCCGGGTTCACGGCCACCGCCACGTCCCCGAGGATCGTCGCCGGTCGGACAGTCGCGATCGTGAGGCTGGCCCGCCCGTCTGCGAGGGGGCCGTCGGCGAAGGGGTAGCGCGCGTAGGTCAGAGCGTCGTCCACCTCCACGTGCTGCACCTCGAGGTCGGAGATCGCGGTCTCGTGGAAGGGGCACCAGTTGACGAGCCTGTTCGCGCGATAGAGCCAGCCTCGCTCCCAGAGGTGGACGAAGAAGCGCATCACCGCCTCGATATAGGCGTCGTCCATCGTGAACCGCTCGCGGCCGTAGTCCATCGAGGCGCCGAGTCTGCGGAACTGGCCCATGATCGTCTTCCCCGTCGCATCGAGGTGTTCCCAGACCCGCTCGACGAACGCCTCTCGACCGAGTTCCTTGCGTGAGGTTCCCTCCAGCGCAAGCTGCTTCTCGACAACGTTCTGCGTCGCGATTCCCGCGTGGTCGTAGCCCGGCTGCCAGAGCGTGTCGAAGCCACGCATCCGGTGCCAGCGCATCAGGAGATCCTGAATCGAGCCGTTCAGCGCGTGGCCCATGTGCAGCGCACCCGTGACGTTCGGGGGTGGCACGCAGATCACGAAGGTCTTGTCGTGCCGAGCCCCGGCGCCGGCCGCGTAGAGGCCCTCTTCCTCCCAGGTGCGCTGCCAGCGCTCCTCGACGCCGTGCGGCTTGTAGAGCGGCTCCATCGGCCGATCGTATCGGGGGTCAGGCAGCGACTATGCGCGCAGTGTACGCGGACTCAGCGGAGGATCAAGCACGTCGTCGTCCCGTGGGCGATCAGCTTCCCGGCGGCATCGAGGAGCTTCCCCTCGGCCGTTGCGACCCGCGAGCCCGCGTGGATGACCGTGCCTTCGCAGCGGACGAGACCCGTATCCACCGTCATCGGCCGAACGAAGTTCGTCTTCACCTCGAGGGTTGTGTAGCGGACGCCCGCGGCGAGCGTCGAGTGGACCGCGCAACCCATTGCGGAGTCCAGCAGCGTCATCGCGACGCCGCCGTGAACCGAGCCGATCGGGTTGTAGTGCTGGGGGCCGGGCTCGAACTCGAAGACGGCGTGGCCCACCTCGACCTCGGCGCCGCGAAAACCCATCAGCTCGGCGATCGGCGGGGGCGGCAGCTCGCCGGCGAAGATCGCCCTGATGGTGTCGAGGCCCGAGAGCTCCACTGCCGTGGACATTACGCGGCGAGCTTCTCGCGGTGGACGGCGAGGATCATGCTCGTCGAGCTCGAGGTCGCGTAAAGCGTCCCGACCCCGTCGACGAGCTTCGCCTCCGCGGTTGCGATCCTGCTGCCGTGGTGAACGACGCGGCCTTCCGCGCGCAGCGGGCCGGCGGCGAGCGTTACGGGCCGGAGGAAGCTCGTCTTCAGCTCGACGGTCGCGTAGGCGACGCCTGTATCGAGCTCGGAGTGGACTGCGCAGCTCATCGCGGTGTCGAGGATCGTCGTCACGATCCCTCCGTGCACGGTCCCGAGCGCGTTGTAGTGCTCCTCGCGCGGCTCGTAGCCGAAGACGACGAGGCCCGGGGAGACGAATGTCGGCGCGAAGCCCACGAGGTCGGCGACCGGCGGTGGCGGCAACTGGTGGCCGGCAATGCGGTGGAGAAGCTCGAGCCCGGTGAGCTCGTGGGCGGCGCGGCGCAGCGCGGCCGGGTCCTGCCAGGTGACGACGCGGTAGCGATCGGGCGCAGCGCGGTTCATCTCCGTGTCCTTTCAGTGAGTTGCATCCAGAAACCGACCCTACAAGAGTTGGTTTTGTTTTGCAACTCATCTATGCTGCGGTAGATGGTCTGGAAGAACTTCGGCCGCGAGAACTGCTCGCTCGAGGCGACCGCCTCGGTGATCGGCGATCGCCAGACCCTGCTCGTCCTGCGCGAGTGCTTTCTTCGCGTGCGTCGCTTCGGAGAGCTCCAGCAGAACACGGGCCTCGCCCGGAACATCCTCGCCGACCGACTCCAGGCACTCGTAGGGAACGGGATCCTCGAGCGCTGCGAGTACCAGGATCGGCCGCAGCGCTTCGAGTACCGGTTGACGCAGAAGGGGCTCGACCTCTACCCGATCCTGCTCGGGCTGATGGGGTGGGGCGCCAAGTACGAGACGGGCAAGGACGGGACGCTGGTGACCTTGCGCCACAAGTCCTGCGGCGCCGTCGCTCAGCCCCAGCTCGCCTGTCCCGACTGCGGCGAGCCGGTGACCGCGCGCGACATGGAGGCCCTCCCAGGCCTCGGCGCGATCGCAAAGAGCGATTAAACCTAGGCGGATTCCTCGCCGAGCTCCTCGAGATCGTCGATCCCGTCCGCGCTTGTCACGAGCGTCGGCTTCAGGCCCTTCGAGATCGTCTCCTTCGTGATCACGCACTTGGAGACGTCCTTGCGACTCGGCAGCTCGAACATCACGTCGAGCAGTGCATTCTCGATGATCGAGCGGAGACCGCGAGCACCGGTCTCGCGGGCGAGCGCCTTGTCGGCGATCTCCCAGAGCGCGTCGTCCCGGAACTCGAGCTCGATCGAGTCGTAGCCGAAGAACCGCTGATACTGGCGCGTGAGCGCGTTCTTGGGCTCCGTCAGGATCTGGACGAGGTCCTCGCGGCGTAGCTGGTGCACCGCGGAGATCACGGGCAGACGGCCGATGAACTCTGGGATCAAGCCGAAGTTGAGCAGATCCTCGGGCATCACCTTCGTCAGCATCTCCGCGCTCTCGTCCGAGCGTTTGGAGCGAATCTCCCCGCCGAAGCCGACCGAGTTCTGACCGACGCGGCGGCCGATGATCTTGTCGAGCCCGGCGAAGGCGCCGCCGCAGATGAAAAGGATGTTCGTCGTGTCGATCGAGAGGAACTCCTGGTGCGGGTGCTTGCGCCCACCCTGCGGCGGCACCGACGCGACGGTCCCCTCGAGGATCTTCAGGAGCGCCTGTTGGACGCCCTCGCCGGAGACGTCACGCGTGATCGACGGGTTGTCGGCCTTGCGCGCGATCTTGTCGACCTCGTCGATGTAGATGATCCCGGTCTCGGCCTTCTTGATGTCGAAGTCGGCGGCCTGGATCAGCTTCAGCAGGATGTTCTCGACGTCCTCGCCGACGTAGCCCGCCTCGGTCAGCGCGGTCGCGTCGGCGATCGCGAACGGGACGTTCAGGATCCGCGCGAGCGTCTGGGCGAGCAGCGTTTTGCCGCAGCCGGTCGGGCCGAGCAGGAGGATGTTCGACTTCTGCAGCTCGACGTCGCCGTCCTCCTGGCCCATCCGGACGCGCTTGTAGTGGTTGTAGACCGCGACGGCCAGCGTCCTCTTTGCCTCCTCCTGCGAGACGACGTAGTCGTTCAGCACCGAGTAGATGTCGCGCGGGCGCGGGAGGTTGTCGAGGTCGAGCTGGGTCGGGGCTGTCAGCTCCTCGTCGATGATCTCGTTGCAGAGATCGATGCACTCGTCGCAGATGTAGACCCCGGGGCCCGCGATCAGCTTCTTGACCTGCCGCTGGCTCTTGCCGCAGAAGCTGCAGAGGAGCTGTTCGTTGCCGTCGGATGCTCGGGCCATGTCTGGTTGTACCTCGGATTGGGGGAAACGGCTAGTGGTGACGTGCTAGCGGTGCTCGATCACGCGGTCGATGATCCCGTACTCGACCGCTTCCTTCGAGGTCATGTAGTAGTCGCGATCCATGTCCTTTGCGACGCGCTCTATCGACTGCCCCGTGTGCTTCGAGGTGATTTCCTCCATCAGGCGCTTCAGGTTGATGACTTCCTTGGCTTGGATCTCGATGTCGGTCGGCTGGCCGTGGAAACCAGCGGAGCCCTGATGGATCAGGATCTTCGAGTTCGGGAGCGCGAACCGCTTCCCTTTCGACCCGCCCATCAGGATCACCGAGCCCATCGACATCGCCATGCCGATACAGGTCGTCTGGACGTCCGGCTTGATGAACTGCATCGTGTCGTAGATCGCGAGCCCGGCATAAATGACGCCTCCGGGCGAGTTGATGTAGATCTGGACGTCCTTGTCGGGATCCTCCGACTCGAGGTGCAGGAGCTGCGCCACGATCAGGTTGGCGATCTGGTCGTCGACGGGAACGCCGAGGAAGATGATCCGCTCGTTCAGCAAGCGGGAGTAGATGTCGAACGAGCGCTCGCCACGCGAGGTCTGCTCGATCACCATCGGGATAAGCGGGCTCATGCAGGCTCCTTGGTTCCAGACGAATGGCTGCCGGGGGTCCACAACTTCGTTTCGGTATCGGGCTTTTCCTTGTCGGGCGTCCAGATCGCATCTCGCGCCTCCGCGATATCCATCGCGATCGGCTTGACCTCGGCCGCCACGCGATCGAGCGCCATGCGGAGCCGGATGTCCTCCCGCAGATCCTCATGCCGGCCAGTCTCCCAGAGCTCCTCGAGCACGGCCTCGACATCCTCGCCCGCCGCCTCGGCCTGCTCCCGGACGAGCGCGCGCACCTCGTCGTCCGAGGCCGTGATCTCGAGCTTGTCGGCGACGGCCTCGAGCGCGAGCTCGCGTGCAACGGAGAGGGCGGCTTCGGCGGTCATGGCCTCGACGAGTTGCTCGGGCGTGCGCCCGGTGATCTGGAGGTACGTCTCGGTCGCGATCCCGCGGCGCTCGAGCGAGCGGATGAACCCGTTCAAGAGCTCGCGGGCGCGAGCCTCGACGAGCGGGCCGGACGGGTTGACCTTCGATACGCGGACCAGCGTGTCGACCGCGTTCGCTCGAAAGGCGATCTCGACCTCCTCGGCGAGCTGCTCGGCGAGGCGATTCTCGATGTCGGCGCGCAGGTCGGCAAGCGTGTCGAACTCGCTGGCGGAGCGCGCGAGCTCGTCGTCGAGCTCGGGCAGCACCTTCTCCTTGATCTCCTTGACGTGGATCTCGACGGATGCGCTCGTCTCGTCGGCGAGCTCGTAGGTAACCGTCTTCGTCTCGCCCGTCGAGCTGCCGCGCAGCGCGGCCTCGACCTCGTCGACCAGGCGGCCGGCGCCGAGCTCGACGACCGTGTCGCGCTGCTCGTCGCCGTTCGGCGAGATCAGGTCGACGACGAGCGTGTCGCCGTTCCGGGCGGCGCGGCCGTCGGCCGGGATCAGCTCTGCGACGGTGTCGCGCAGCGCCTCGAGCTCCTGTTGGACGAGCTCGTCCGGCACCTCGGCGTCGGGGCGGCCGACCTCGAGCGTCGTCCAGTCGACGATCTCCACCTTCGGCTGCACCGGCACGATCGCCTGGAACCGCCAGTCCTTCGAGTCCTCCGTCGGCAACTCGTAGTCGAACTGTGGCTGCGCGATCGGGCGGATGCGGACGCGCGCGGCCGCGCTCCAGAACCAGCCCGAGATGTGGCTGTCGACGGCCTCGGCGTAGATCCGCTCCTTGCCGAGCCGCTGGAGCAGGATCGGCGTCGGCACCTTTCCCTGCCGGAAGCCGGGGATCTTGACGGAGGCCGCGAGGTCGTTGGTGGCGTGCTCGACGGCGTGGTGGACGTCGTGCGCCGGCACCTCGACCGTCAGACGGACGGTGTCGTTCTCGAGCTCCTCGACCGTGGTGACCACCCGACCATTCAAGCAGAGGGGGTTTGGCCACGGTCGAGGCCCGCGGCGAGCTCGTCGACCCTGCGAGCGATGTCGTCGCGGATCTGGCGCACCTGTTCGAGCGGCTGACCGATCGGGTCGAGAAGCGGCCAGTCGAAGTGCTCGCGACCGGGCAGATGCGGGCAGACGTCCCCACACCCCATGGTCACGACCACATCCGCCCAGGCAGCGTCGGCCACGGGTTCGAGCTGCCGCGGGCGCCGGCCGGAGAGGTCGATCCCGAGCTCGCGCATCGCCTCGACGACCTCAGGATGCAGATGGGACTCGGCGCAACTCCCGGCTGAGCGCGCCTCGTACTCGCCGCGACGTTCCAGGAATGCCTGCGCCATCTGGGAGCGGCCCGCGTTGCCAATGCAGATAAAGAGGACCCGCACGGACGTAGGCTAGCTCCGTGCGCCTCTACGTCCTCGTCCGACACGGTCAGTCCGAGCTCAACGCCACGCATCGGGTGAACGGCGACCCGGAGGTGCCCGTGCTCCTGACGGCGCAGGGCGAAGCGGAGGCGCGCGCGCTCGGGATGCAGGTCGCGAATCTCGAGCTCGACCTCTGCGTGCACACGCGTTTCGGACGGACGCGACAGACCGCCGAGCTCACATTGGCGGGCCGATCCGTGCCGCTCGATGTCGAGCCGCTCCTCGACGACATCGACATCGGCGGCCTCGAGGGAAGGACGATCGACGAGTATCGCGCGTGGAAGGCCGAGCACCTCCGCTCCGATTCCTTTCCCGGAGGCGAGAGCCTCGATGATGCAGCGAGACGCTACGCCGACGCATTCGAGCGCCTCTCCGAGCGCAAGGAGCAGCGCGTCCTCGTCGTCTGCCACGAGATCCCGGTGCGCTACGCGCTGAACGCGGCCGGCGGTTCCGACGACCTCGACGGGCCTGCCCACCAGATCGGCAACTGCATCCCGCATCTCTTCGACGAGGATGGCCTGCGCCGGGCAGCGCGGGCCATCCGTCGTCTCGTCGCTTAGGGAGCGAGCCTCGAGCGGTCGCGCGGGAAGAGCGTCGCCTCGCGGATGTTCGCCGCCTCTACGAGGCGCGCGACGAAGCGTTCGAGCCCGATCGCGAACCCGCCGTGCGGCGGCATTCCGAAACGGAACGCCTCCAGGTAGCCCTCGAACGGCTCGGGAGCGAGCCCGCGGATGTCGAGCGCAGCGAGATAGTCCTCGTAGAGATGCAGCCGCTGGCCTCCTGTGATCACCTCGAGGCCGCGGAAGAGCAGGTCGAAGCTTGCGGAAAACTGCGGCCGAAGCGGATCTGGGTGGGTGTAGAACGGTCGTTTCGCCATCGGGTACCCCTCGACGAAGAGGAAGTCCGATCCGTGCTCGCGGCGCGCCCACTCGCCGAGCAGACGCTCGTGCGCGGGGGCGAGATCGAGCTCGCCGACGACGGACTTGCCCGTCAGCCGCTCGAGCAGAACCTGAGCATCGGCGAAGTGGACGACCGGGATCTCCCTCGGCACCTCGGGCAACTCGAGCTCGAGTAGGGCGACGGCCGCCGCAGCTCGCGTCCGAACGCCGTCGACCATCCCGGCAACCGCCGAGCGCGCGAAGCCCATCACCGTCCTGTGGTCGTCGATGAAACCGACCTCCGCGTCGAGCGAGACGTATTCCGCAAGGTGCCTGGCCGTCTCGTGCGGCTCTGCTCGAAAGACCGGCCCCGTCTCGTAGACCCGCTCGAGCACGCCGACCATGATCTGCTTGTAGAACTGCGGGCTCTGGGCGAGATAGGCGGCGCCGCCGAAGTAGTCGATCGCAAAGACGTTGGCGCCGCCTTCGGTCGCCGAGGCGACGATCTTCGGGGTCTGGATCTCGGTGAAGCCGAGACCGTCGAGCGCGGTGCGGTAGCCGCCGAGCGTCGCCGCGACAACCGAGACCTTGGCGCGCTCGCGTGGATGCCGCAGCGCAACAGCGGCGTGATCGAGGATCGTCGGTAACTGCTCCTTCAGCAGCAGTCGCCGCAGCTCGATCGGCGGCGTCTCGGTCGGCGCCGCGAGCACGGTGAAGCTGGGCGCGTGCAGCTCGATCCCGCCGGGCGCCTGGTCGCTCGCGACGACATCGCCCACGACTTCGACCACGGTCTCCGACCGGAGGTCCGGTGCGCTGCCCTCGAACACGAGCTGGACGAGGCCGGTCGCGTCGCGGAGTACGACGAAGGTCACGCGGCTGAGCGCCCGCTGGGCGTGGATCCAACCCGCGAGCCTGACGCGCTCCCCGACGTGGTCGGAAAGGCACGAGATGTGCGTGCGTTGCATCGGTGGTCACCTCCTCGGACAATCGCCTGGAGGTGCGGACGGGAGGCGCTCCCGCGGTGCCACCGCACTTCGCCGCCTCGCAGCGGCCTCGTTTCGGCCCGGTGACGGGGGCAGGCCGACGGGGTCTACTGAGCTTGAAGAAGCCGTTCTTCCCGCAGCTCCGGAGTGTTGTTCACGAGGGACCGAAGACCGCCTTCACAGCTCCCGGCGGCTCTCTCGGCTCCGGCCGATCTCGCTACTCGTCTCCGTCGACGCTTTGGTTGACAATACCGCGCAGCGCACTCGGAGAACAGGGCTCCTGGGCCTCAGGCGCGCGAGGCGACAGTGCGGGCGAGAGGACTCGAACCTCCAAGGGCCGAAGCCCACCGGGACCTAAACCCGGCGCGTCTGCCAGTTCCGCCACGCCCGCGGACGGTTCAAGGATAGAGCGCGCAGGGTACGTCCGACCCATGAGCGAATCGAGCGATCCCGGCTTCGTCGATCCGAGCACAGTCGAGCCGCAGGTTGCGGACGACCCCACCGAGCGCGAGCGCGAGAGCGAGCGGACGGACGAGACCCGCTACGAGCGCGAGCTCGAGGCGGACGCGGAAGCTCGCCGTGCCGCAGCCGAGCGATTGAAGGCGGACGACCTGCCCGAGCCCGCCACCGAGGAGTAGCTCCCGCCGGCGGATCGAGCCTCCCGGCCCGAGCCGCCAGCCGGTCGTAACAAGCGGCTCAAGTCTCGTGTGTGACATCTGTCAACGCCGTTCGCGCGGAAGCGCAGCACCGATGGGTGGGGATCGGTCGTTCGGCCGCACCTGCGGCTCGATCGGCCGCCGCCGAGGCAACCGGGGCTGCGCTCGCGCAAGGTGATGCAAAGCTGTTGATCGTCTTCTGCTCCGAGCTCTACGATCTCCCCGAGCTGCTGGCCACGATCAACGAGCGCTCGGGCGGAGTGCCACTGATCGGCTGCTCGACGGCCGGTGAGATCGCCACCGACGGGCCGGGCGACGGAGGTGTCGTCGTCGTCTCGTTCGGAGGAGCTGGTTTTGGGGTCTCCACAGCCGCGGCGACGGATGCCTCGGCAGGGCTACGTCAGGCCGGCGCAGCGGTGGCACGGTACTCGAACGACGACCCCGAGCGCCCGTACCGTCTGCTCCTCCTCCTGACCGACGGGCTTGCCGGCGATCAGCAGGAGATTGTCCGTGGTGCGTACTCGGAGCTCGGTGCCGAGGTGCCGCTTGTCGGCGGCTGCGCCGGCGACGACCTGAAGATGAAGGCCACCTCGCAGCTTCACGGCGACCGCGTGCTGACGAATGCAGTCGTCGCGGCCGCGATCGCCTCGGACGCCCCATTCGGGATCGGAGTCCACCACGGCTGGCGCAAGGTCGGCGAGCCGATGCTGGTGACATCGAGCTCCGCCAACCGCGTCTCGCGCCTCGACGACAGACCTGCGCTGGACGTGTATCTCGAACGGCTCGACGCGCCCGAGGAGGCATGGATCGATGCGGAGGCGTTCACGCGCTTCGCGCTCACTCATCCGCTCGGCCTGAGCCGGCGAAGCGGCGAGAACGTGCGTTTCGTCGCCGGCACCGATTTCGCCGACCGCTCGCTCGGCTGCATCGCCGAAGTGCCGCAGGGAGCGTTGGCCTGGATGATGGAAGGCGACGCCGCCTCCGTGCTCGATGCCACCGACGCCGCGTGCCGGGACGCGCTGGAGCCACTCGGCGATCGCCGCGCGCTCGGGCTGATCGCTTTCGACTGCATCGCCCGCAAGGGCGTGCTCGCCGGGCACGGGCGTGCCGGGGAGGGGATCGCAGCCGAGGTGCAGCGGATCGCCGCGCACGCCGGCGGCGCACCGGTTGCGGGCTTCTATACGTACGGCGAGATCGCGCGCACGGCCGGCATGAGCGGCTTTCACAACCAGACGCTCGTGATCCTGGCGGTGAGCTGAGCGATGAGCGCCGGCGTGAGCTGGGCAGCCCAGCAACTCGTCGAGCTGCTGGCGGCCGTCACGTCGTTCGAGGACGAGCAGGCGGCCACCCGGAGCGCTGTCGAGCGCACCGCCGAGGCGCTGGATGCGCAGATTGCCGCCCGGGTGCGCGACGGCGAGGTTTGCGCATCGATTGGGTTCCCGGCAGGCCGCGAGCCGGTCGCAGAGCTTGTGGCCGCGACCGCCGGGGAGCTCACGGCGATCGTGGTGCCGGGCGTCGGAACGGTGACCGTCGCCGTCGCGGCGCTCGAGAACGATGCAGCATGCGCACTGCTCGTTGGGCGAGCCGGTGAGGGCTTCGGTCCGGAGGAGTTGGCCCTACTACGCGGGATGGCGCGCGTGCTCGCGCTGACCGTACGACTGCTTCGCAGCTTCAACGCGCTTCAGCAGCGACAGCGATTGCTCGAGCGGAGCACGGAGATCCAGCGCGCGATCACGCGGCGCGCGCCCCTCCAGGAGGTGCTCGAGTCGATTGCAGAGGCAGCGCGGGAACTGGTCGGCGACGAGGTCGCCGGGCTGCGCATGATCGACGTCGACGATCCCACGATGATGGTCACGGCCGCTACGAGTGACGTCTCGGCCGCGATCCGGACGCGAATCGAGCGCGGCCCGATCGGAGAGGGCGCGGGCGGCCGCGCGATCGCCGAGGGCAAGCTCGTCGTCGTCGAGAACTATTCGAAGACAGCCGACGCCCTGCCCGCGTTCAGCGAGCTCGAGCTCCAAGCCGCGATGGCCGCTCCCGTGCACGAGCGGGGCACGATCGTCGGCAGCCTGACCGTGGCCTCCTACCGGCCGGGTCGCAGCTACAGCGAGGCCGAGCAGCAGATGCTCGTGGCCTTCGCAGAGCATGCCAGCCTGGCCGTCATGGACGCAACCACGGTCGATGCGATCCAGCACCAGGCACTGCACGACAGCCTCAGCGGCCTCCCCAATCGACGACTCTTTCTCGACCGACTGCAACACGCGCTCCAGCGACGTGGCGATCGTGGCTCGGTCGCCGTCATCTTCCTCGACCTCGATCGTTTCAAGAGCGTGAATGACAGCCTGGGCCACGACGCCGGCGACCGGCTTCTGGTCGAGTTGGCCCGCCGCCTCAACGAATGCACGCGTGGGTCGGACACGATCGCGAGACTCGGCGGCGACGAGTTCGCCGTGCTGATGGAAGGAGTCGTCGCGGAGCGGGAGGCTGCCCGTCTCGCCGAACGGATGTGCACGGTCGTGCGCGAGCCGGTGTTGCTCGGCGGACGCGAGATCCTCGTGACTGCGAGTGCGGGAATCGCCCTCGCCCGCGGGGTCGGCGGCGATCCGCTCCGCGACGCCGACACCGCGATGTACCGGGCGAAGGAGGCAGGAGGCGGCACCTACGAGTTCTTCGAGCCCAGCATGCGTCGCGCCGTCACCCAGCAACTCGGGCTCGAAGCCGATCTTCAGCGGGGGATCCGGCGGGGGGAGCTCGTGCTCTACTACCAGCCGTTCTACGACCTGAATACGCTCGCGGTCGTCGCAGTCGAGGCGCTCGCTCGCTGGCGCCATCCAGAACGGGGTCTGCTCGCCCCTGCGATCTTCATCCCGATCGCCGAGGAGACAGGCGCGATCGTCGAGATCGGGCGCTGGGCGCTTCGCGAAGCCTGTCTGCAGCTCGCCGACTGGCAGATGCGGTTCCCGCGCGAGCATCCTCTCTCGATGAGCGTCAACTTCTCCAGTCGGCAACTGCAGCAGCCGCGGCTCGCCAGGAAAATCGAGCAAGCCCTCGTGCAGGCGGGGCTCGACCCTGCCCACCTGATCCTCGAGCTGACCGAGACCACGATCATGCAGGACACCGACTCGGCACTCGAGACCCTCCGCGAGCTGAAGTCGCTGGGTGCTCGGCTCGCTCTCGACGACTTCGGTACCGGCTATTCCTCCCTGTGCTCATTGCGCTCCTACCCGCTCGACATCCTCAAGATCCCGAGACCGTTCATCGAAGGCATCGAGCACGGCTTCGAGAATTCTGCCGTTGCCCGCGCAAGTCTCCAGCTCGCCGACACCTTCGGCCTGGACAGCGTCGCCGAAGGCATCGAGACCCGCGCTCAACTCGACGAGCTCGTGCGGATCGGCTGCCGCTACGGACAGGGCTACTTCCTCGGCCGACCGCAACCACCCATACAGCTCGAGAGCCGCCTCTCCACCCCGGCACGGCCCAGGGCGGCGACGCTGCGGCGAGTCTCCTGAGCGCTCCGGGCGCTGCCCGAATGCGTGAGAGGGAAGACAGGAACGAGCACCGAGTCGGGAGTGGCCCCGGGTGGAGTCGAACCACCGCGCGCAGATTCGAAGTCTGCCGCTCTATCCACTGAGCTACGGGGCCGGGCTGACGTTGAGTATGCCCGACGTCTGCCCGGCCCTTGCCCGCCCGCTCAGCGCTTCGCCACCTGGACGACGTCGTAGCGGGTCGTCGGCGTCGGCGTCGTCCCGAAGCGGGCGTTCACCGCGTAGAGACGATTGCCGAGATCGTCGATCGTCGTCGGGGACGTCGAAGTCCGGATCGGTCAGGTAGCCGGTGATCCGGCCCGAGTCGAGCCGGGCCGCCAACGCGATCCGCGCGATCTTGTTGTCGCGGTTCTGGACGACGTAGAGGATCTTGCCGGTGAGCAGGATCCCGTCACCGTTTCGCACGCTGTTCTTTTCATCGGAGACCTCCTTGTTGGCGAAAGCACAGAGATTCGTCGGGCTACACTGTCTCGGCACGGTGGCGGTAGCTCAGTTGGTAGAGCTCCGGGTTGTGGTCCCGGTGGTCGCGGGTTCGAGTCCCGTCCGCCACCTGCCTGTTTTGATGGCGCAAGATCGGAATCTGGGGAAGCAGATTCCGATCGCGCGACGACCCCTGAAGGGTCGCTTCGCTCCCGGGCACGAGGCCGCGAACAGGCTGGAAGAGGCGAAATCCCGCCACCTGCTCGAACGTGCCGCGCAACCCTCACGTTTGTCCGCCCTCCTGCCTGAGTCCCTTTTTCGCTTCCCGGCAGGGAGCGCGGCAAACGTAGGATCAACGCGATGCTCCACCTCCGGCACGACGACTGGCTGCGCTGAGGGCGCCGAGCACATCTTCGAGCCGAGTGTCCGGCCCGATCGACTCCGGCGGCCGAGCGGCGAAATCGGTTCGGGCGAGCGCCGCGTACAGCTCCGCGAAGCCGTCGAAGAGCTCGCGCGGCAGGCCGGCCGACTCCTGCGTCGTCGCGATCTCTCGCATCTCCCCCACATACCGCTCGGCCTTCGTGGCCGCACGGCCGATCGAGCTCGCCGCCCGCTCCACGAGCCCGAGATCCGACTCGCGCAGGTCGTCCAGTACGTACGGAAGAACGTCGTTCGCGTGCGCAGCAAGCAATGCGTGCGCGAGCAGGCCCACCGTGCCCTTGTAGACCGAGGCCGTCGACATCTTCACGGCCGAGGCGCTGCCGACTTCCAGCCCGACGAGGCGCGCGTCGATCCCGGGAGCCGGCCACGCGGCGAGCTCTGCTGCACGCGCGCCCGAGAGATAGATGCGGGTGGAGCCGTCTGCGTGCGGCGGCCCGCCCGAGATCGAGCCGTCGACGAGATCGAGTCCGCTGCCCGCGAGCTGTGTCTGGATCGCGCGGACGGTTGCCGGAGCGATCGCGTTCAGATCGGCGACGAGCGGATCGGCATCGACCCGCCGCGCTGCCGCCGCGATGTCCGCCGCGACCGCCGCGGCGTGCTCGGGCGGGACGATCGAGACGACGATCTCCGCACGTCGTACGACCTCGTCGAGATCGCGCAGGAGCTCGAGTCCGTGCGCGAGCTCGCGCGTCCGGACGCTGCGGCCGGCGACAGTCGCGACCACCCGTGCGCCCCCGGCGGCGTAGGCGCGCCCCACCGCGCTTCCCATGGCGCCCGGACTGACAATCCCGATCGTGGGCTCGGCCATCAGTGCGCCCGGGAGGATTCGAACCTCCGACCCACGGCTTAGAAGGCCGTCGCTCTGTCCGCTGAGCTACGGGCGCTCGCCGCAGAGGGTATCCGGGTCCGTGCGGGTCCTATCCTACGGCGCGAGGTCGGCGGAGCCCGCTCCGCCGAGCGTCGGCTAGGAGCGGGCGCCGAACTCGGAGGTCATGATCGTCACGTCGCGACCGCCGTACACGCCCGGGGCCTGTGCGACCGTGACGACCGAGAGACCGATCTCGCGCCAGCGGGCGGTGAGGATGTTCTGCCGGTGGCTGGGGCTCGCCATCCAGAGCCGGAGCGCTTCGGCGGCACTCGGCGCCGGCGCTGCCCACAGCAGGTTCTCGCCCACCGACCAGTTGCCGTAGCCCTTCGAGCCGTAGAAGCGCTCGACGCGCTTCTGGAACCCGCTGCCATCGCGAGACTCGTGCGTGAAAAAGCCGAGGTGACCCATCGCCCGCGAATGCGCGTCCGCCGCGGCACCGAGGGCGGGCGCGAGTCGGAGCGGAACCAGTCCGTGGTCGACTCTGATCGCGTTCAACTCGACGAGCACCTGACTCTCGAGTGCGTTCGCCGAGGCAATCGTGCTGGCCGGGCTCGCCGCGGCTCCTGCATTCGTCGCCCCGGCGACGAGCACCGCCAGACAGGCGATAAGTGCCAAAACCCCAGGAAACCTCCTCTCCACACGGGTGTGATCGACACCGCTGCGGCGGAGGAACATCGTCCGATCGAGGTACCTCGATCAGGGCTCGGCCGGAGCCACCCCGGCTGGGCGCTCAACGAGCTGGCCTCGCCGATGCTTCAGGTAGTCGACGAGGAGCACCTGGATCGTTCCGGCGACCGGGATCGCGGCCAGCGCGCCGATCACGCCGGCGAGCTCGGCTCCGATCAGGACGGCGATCAGGACGGCGAGCGGCGAAAGCTGCACCGTGCGCCCGTAGACGACCGGCTGGAGCACGTGATTCTCGAGCTGCTGGTAGACGACGAAGAAGATCAGGATCACGATTCCCGAGGTCGTCGAATCGAGGAAGGCGACTGTGGTGACGAGAATCGCCGCGATCGTCGCGCCGGCGAGCGGGATCAGGTCGAGGATCGCAACGAGCAGGCCGAGTGCGATCGCGAAAGGGACGTCGACGACGAGCAGAACGAGCGTCGAGACGACACCGGCGATCAGGCTGATCGTCAGATTCCCCGTGACGTAGCCGCCGATCGTCCGGTAGATGTCGTGGCCGACTGCGCGCCAGCGCGGTTGCGACTGATCGGGAAGCAGCCCGTAGAAACGATTGATCCAGGCCGGGCCCTCGAGCAGCATGAACAGCGTCAGGAACGCGATCGTGAGCACCGCGATCACGGCACTGATCACGCTCTTCGTCACCGCGAGCGCTGTACCGGAGATCCCGAGCGCCCCGCCGGCCCCTCCGGCCTCGACGGCCTCGCGCACCTTCTCGGTGATCTGATACTCGCGCTCGAGGAAGCCAAGCCGGCCACGGCCGCTCGTCAGATCCTCGACATAGGCGGGCAGGGTGTCGACGAAGTTGTTCACCTGCTCGACCAGGATCGGGACGAAGGTGGCGCCGAGTGCCACGATCGCTGCGAGCGCGCCGAGGTAGGTGATCAGCACAGCGAGCCCGCGCCTCGCCACCCCGTGCGCCTGAAGCCATTCGACGGCCGGGTTGAGCGCGACCGCGAGGAAGACCGCGACCAAGATCCAGATCAGGACGCCGCGCGCGATCTGGACGACCTGGATCAGCACGACCGCGGCGAGAATGATCCCGAGCACGACAAGGATCGCACGCGGACGGAAGCGGACGAGGCGCTCCTCCATCCGAGCGACGATACGGACGTCGTCGGATGGTTCCGCCGCTGGACCGACGCCGGTGCCTCCGCTCGTACTCGCCGGCCGAAACGACCGACTGTAGAGGAGATACCTCTCCGAGCGAACGTGTCCAGGGAGAGCGCCCGACCGGGCTCGAACCGGTGATCAGAGCTTGGAAGGCTCTTGTGTTACCACTACACCACGGGCGCGCGGCGAGAGCTAGGTTAGCGCCTCGTGGCGCCGGATCCCTCCTCGTGGTCGTGGAATCCGGAAGCGCTGGTCGTGATTCCGGCCCTTTCGATTGCCTACGCGCTCGTCGTTCGCCGTTTCCCGATACCCGGCTGGCGGATCGCATCTTTCGCCGCGGCGATGCTCCTCCTCCTCGCCGTGACCGTGACGCCAGTCGAGACGATCGGGCTGAACTACCTGCTCACGATCCACCTGATCCAGAATGTCGTCCTCGCGGAGTGGGCTCCCGCGCTCGCCGTCCTCGGCATCACGCCCGCTCTGGCAGCGCTCGCACCGAGGGTGCCCGCAGTACCGGCGCTCCTCCTCTGGCTCGCCAACTACGGGGTCTGGCACCTGCCGTGGATCTACGACACGGCGCTTCGGCACCCGCACACGCTCCTCCACCTCGAGCATGCCCTGTACTTCGCGACCGGAGTCCTGCTGTGGTGGCCGATCGTCCACGAAGCCCGGACGCCGGGGTTCAAGGCGGGCTATCTGTTCGCTGCGTTCGCGCTCGCGAGCCCGATCGGGCTGCTCCTGGCGCTGATTCCCGATGCAATCTACGACTTCTACGTCGACGCGCCCGAGCGGCTCTGGGGCCTCTCCGCGCTCACTGACCAGCAGATCGCCGGAGTGACGATGGCGCTCGAGCAGGCCGTCGTCTTCTTCGCCGCGTTCGCGCTCTACGTCGCGCGCTTCTTCCGGGAGCAGGACGCACTCGACTGAGAGCACAGCCTGCGCTCGTACCAGTCGTACTGACGTGTCACGCGCATCCCGGCCCGCTCGTAGAGCCGGGTCGCGCCCGTCTCGCTCGCGGCGTCGACCTCGAGCCCGACCCGCGTGAACCCGCGCCGGTAGAGCTCGCCGAAGACACCGACGAGGAGCGCGTGCCCGAGTCCGCGGCTGCGCCAGGGACGGCGAACACCGAGATCGAGCACCCAGCCGAAATTGCGAGAGCCGAATGCCAGGGCCGCGCCGGCGATCTGGCCCTCCGCCTCGCCGAGCAGCCAGAGCGCCGGATCGTGGTCGCCGCGCGTAGTTCGCCGGCGAAGCCAGTCCTCGAACGGCTCCGGCGTCTGATTCCAGTGATCCTCGAACGCTTCCTGGACAGCGGTGTGAAGGGCTCGATCATCGACGCCCGGAAGATAAGGGCGCAGCTCGACACCCTCGACGGTGGCCGGCGGGGCCGGTTCGGCGGTGTGGTCGATCTCCATCCGCCAGAAATGGCGGACGAGCTCGTAACCGCGCCCCTCGAGCAGCGCCCGTCCGTCGTCGTTGAGCACCCCGGCGCGGACGCGGGCCGAGCCGTTGCGCACGGCCCACTGCTCGAGCTCCTCGATCAGCCGCGTTCCGATTCCGCGACCGCGCCAGTCCGGGTGGACGCACGAATCGTCCTCGAGCTCGGCGCAGTCGCCCTCGACGTGCAGCTTCGCGAAGCCGACGGCGCTGTCGCCGTCGAGCGCGATCCAGGCGCCGCCGTTCAGGCCCTGCCGGCGGCTCGCCCACCAGTCCCGGAGCTCCTCGGCCGTGAAGTCCGGATCGTGCTGGTCGAGATCGGCCGCGTCCCGCGCGGCGATCAGAGCGGCGACTGCCGGAGCGTCGTCGAGCGCGAGCGAACGGATCTCGAGCTGCATGCGACCAGCGTAAAGTCCCCGCGTGACCGGAGTCTTCGTTACGGGCGGCTCCGGCTTCGTCGGCGGCGAGCTCGTCCGCCGGCTCGTCGCGGACGGTCACGTCGTCCGCGCGCTGGCCCGATCGGACGAAACCGCCGCAGGACTCGCCGAAGCAGGCGCGGAGCCCGTGCGCGGCAACCTGCACGATCACGCCGCTCTCCGCAGAGGAGTGGAGGGCTGCGAGCTGGTCTACCACGCCGCCGCGCTCGTCTCCGACTGGGCGCCGCGAAGCGCCTTCGAGCACGCGAATGTGGAAGGAACACGAAACGTCGTCCGGGCGTGCGAGGCCGCCGGGTCGCGACGGCTCGTCCACGTCTCCTCCGAATCCGCGATCCTCTCGGGTCGCCCGCTGCGCGGCGCCGACGAGACCTGGCCGCTGCAGCCGCGCTCGCGGGCGCTCTATGCGGCTTCGAAGGCGCGGGCCGAGCTGACGGTCGGGAAGGCGAGCGGTGTCGAGACCGTGATCGTGCGACCGGTACTCATCTGGGGACCAGGTGACCGCACTATCCGGCCGGGCTTCGCCGCCGCCGTCCGCGAGGGGCGCTTCACGTGGATCGACGGCGGTCGGCATCTCACCTCGACGACCCACGTGGACAACGCCGTGCACGGGATCCTGCTGGGCGCCGAGCGAGGTCGCCCCGGTGAGACCTACTCGATCTCCGACGGAGAGCCGATCAGCTTCCGCGCGTTCCTGACCGCCCTGCTCGCGACCGTCGGAGTCGTGCCGCCGGAGCGCTCGCTGCCCTTCTGGCTCGCGCGGCCACTCGCGGCCGGCAGCGAGAGCGCGTGGCGCGCGCTGCGGAGGCCGGGCCGGCCGCCGCTCACCCGAACCGTGACCTGGCTGACCGGCCTCGACCGGACGATCGACATCGGCAAGGCCCGGCGGGAGCTCGGCTACGCGCCGCGCCGCAGCCGAGCGGAAGGGTTCGCGGAGCTCCGTGGCGCCTGAGGAGAGATCGGGGTGGCCGGACTCGAACCAGCGACTTCCGCGTCCCAAACGCGGCGCTCTACCAGGCTGAGCTACACCCCGCAGCCGAGGGCGAGCCTACCGCACGCGCCGGCTCGCCTTCGACCGGCGTTGTCTGCGCTCGACACGAACTCCGCCCCCTGCCGGTCGGCGAATGACGGTAAGAGGAACCCGGCGCTGCGACGAGAACGTGCACACAATGCTAGGTTCGCCGGCATGAAGAAGCAGGTTGTTGTTGCTTCTAGCGTAGTTTTCTTCGCACTTGCGCTGTGCGGTGCCGCTCGAGCGGCGGCGCTGAGCGGCACCGAGACGGCGCTCGTCCAGGCTGTCAACGAGGTACGGACGGCGAATCGCCTCCAACCGCTACGGATCGATCGTAGGCTCGTGCGGGCGGCCCGAGCCCATACCGCAACCATGCTCAAGTCCGACGTGCTGACCCACGGGTCGTTCGGCTCCCGCCTCGACGCGTCCGGCGCCCGCGGGCCGCGTTTCGGCGAGAACCTTGCCTGGGCGACCGGCTCGAGCTCCGTGGCGCGTGCGCTCGTGCAGGCGTGGCTCGCAAGTCCCGGTCATCGCGCGAATCTGCTCCGCCCCGGCTTCACGCGAATCGGGATCGGAGCTCGAGCAGGCTCCTTCGCCGGCTATCGCGACGCAACGGTCGTGACCGCCGACTTCGCAGGCCAGTAGAGAGAGTACTAGGTCTCGGACATCAGGACGCGCAGCTCGGTCAGCCGCTCGCGGCGGAGCTCGTCGAGATCGCTGCCTTCGAGCCGCTCCAGCAAGCTCCGCACGAGCGGCGCCAGCTCCACGGGATTGAACGGCTTCGTGATGTAGTCGACGCCGCCGATATCGAGGCCGCGAGCGCGGTCGCGAAATTCAGCGCGCGCAGTGAGGAAGATGATCGGGATCGAGGACGTCTCGCCGGCTTCGAGCAGGGCTTCCGCCACTCCCCAACCATCGAGCCCGGGCATCATCACGTCGAGCAAGACGACATCCGGCAGCTCCTCACGAGCTTTCGCGAGGCCGCTGGGTCCGTCGCTCGCTTCGAGCACCGTCATGCCCTCGGCCTCGAGATTGACCCGGCAGAGCAGCCGGATGGGAGCCTCGTCGTCGATTACCAGCACCTTGGTCATCTCAGGAATCTCATCTCCGCACGCTCAGTTTTCACGCGTCGCAGCCGGGAGCTCGAAGACGAAGGCCGCCCCGCGCCCCTCGGGGGAGTCGACCCAGATGCGGCCGCCCATGGCCGTGACGAGACCCTCGGCCAGGAAGAGCCCGAGCCCGGTAGCACCGACCCCGACCGTCTGCGCCGCCGCCTCGCCGCGGTAGAACTTGCGGAAGATCCGATCTTGCTCGCCGCGCGGGATCCCCACGCCCTCGTCCTCGACGCGAACCTCGACCGAGCCGTCCGTCCGCCGCGCCAGGATCGTGACGGTGCCGCCCGCGGGCGAGTAGCGGACGGCGTTGTCGATCAGGTGCGCGAGCACCTGGCCCACCTTGTCGCCGTCGACCTCGGCCGCAAGCGGCTCGCTCCCGACGGAGGCCACGAAGGTGTGGCCGTTCTGGCCGAGGGTGGTCTCGGCAGAGCTCACCGCCTCCTCCACGATCCGCGCGACATCGGTGGTGGCGAGCTGGATGCCGATCGCGCCGGCATCGAGCTGGGCGACCGCAAGCAGCCGGTCGACGATTGCAGTCAGGCGCTCCGACTCGGACGCGATGTAGCGCAGGAACGTCTGGCGCTCGACCTCGCCGAAGAGGACGTCCTGGCGTAGCAGCGTCTCCGCGAACCCGTAGATCGAGGTCAGCGGCGTCCGCAGCTCGTGAGAGACGGTGGTGACGAAGTCCGACTTCATCTGCTCCACCGCCCGATCGGCCGAGATATCTCGGAACGCGAAGATCCGGCCGGCGACAGCGCCCGCCGGATCGCTCATCACCGCTTCGCTGACGGAAAGCCAGACCTCTTCACCGCCGCGGCGCACCGCAAGCAGCCGGCTGCCGCCGCCCCGGCCCCCCTCGGCCTCGAGCGAGCGGCCGAGCGCCTGGGCCGGAGTCCGTGCAAGCGCGTCGGCGGCCGGAACACCCGTGATCTGCTCGGCGGCGGGGTTCCAGAGCACGACTCTGCCGTCGCGATCGACGGCGACGATCCCGTCGGCGACATTCGCGAGGATCGCCTCGCTCCGCTGCTGCTCGTGCCGCACGCCTTGATAGAGCTCCGCGTTCGTCCGCGCCGCCGCCGCGCTGCCCGCGAGCAGCGAGAGCGCCTCACGCTCCTCCTCCCGCCACTCACGTGGTCGCTCGTCGTAGACCGCGACCACACCCTGCACGGCGCCGTCCTGACCGATCATCGGCACTCCGAGATAGGCGGCGTGACCGGCGGCCAGCATCGGATCGGCCTCGAGCGCCCGCGGATCATCCCTCACATTTGCGATCGCCTTCGACGAGCGGGACTGGACGATGTCGCCGACGAGCCACGCCGTCGACGCGGAGCGCGTCTCGAGCGCCTCCGCGCCACCGTCCCCGCAGGCCGCGCGCACCACCAGCTCGTCGTCTTCGAAGACGCGGACGGAGGCTCCAGACGCCTCGAGGATCTCGGTCGCGCGGCGCGCAACCTGCTCGAGCACTTGATCCGGGTCGAGCTCGCTGGCGAGCTCGCGGCTCGCGCGGGCAAGCCGTTGCGCGAGCGAGCGGGATCGGCGCTCGAGCTCGTACAGCTCGCTGCGTTCGAGCGCACCTTTGGCCGCGCCCGCAACGTGACCGGCGAGCTCGAGCTGCTCGTCCGTGAAAACGCGCTGCTCGAGGAAGAAGACGAGGACGAGTCCGCTCCCCTCGGCGCGCGACTCCGCGAGCGGAACGGCGAGCAGCGAGCGAGCGCCGGCCGCGTCGGCGGCAGCGAGGAGCCCCGGACCGAAGCGCGTGTCATCTCGCAGCACGCGCGAGGCGAGAACCTTGCCGGAGCCCGAGGCTGCGCTCAAATCGTCCCCGACCGCGGAGCCGAGAAACGAGGCGAGCGCCGGTGGCAGCTCGTAGTCGCCCGAAAGCACGAGCTCCCCGCCCGAGGCACGGAGTACGGCGGCGAAGTTGCCGCCGAGCGACTCCGTCGCCGCCTGGGCGACGGCCTCCAGGGTCGCGGCCGCCGACAACGGCTCGGCGAGAACCGCCGCGATCCGGTAGAAACCCCGCTCGATCTGCGCCTGCCGCGCGCTCTCCTCGTAGACCTCCGCATTCCGAAGGGCGATCGATGCGAGGCTCGCGAACGCCTCGAGCAGTCGCAGATCGGAGTCGTCGAAACGGTGCTCGAGCGAGCAGACGCCGAGGACGCCTCGAATCTCGCCGAAGGAGAAGATCGGAGCCTCCATCACCTCGGTGAAGACGGCGTAATCGGCGGACGGCTGCGGGCGCTCGGACCGAGCGAAGTCGCGCCGAAGCACCGCCTTGCCGGTCGAGACGACCTCGCCGATCGTTCCTTCGATCGGGATCCGACGACCGACCTCGGTCTCGGGTAGGCCGAGAACCGCCCGGCAGACGAGCTCGTCTCCGCCCGGCGCGAGGGTCCAGCAGTTCGCCGCGTCCGCAGCCACGACTGCGAGCAGCTCCTCCGCGAGGCGGCCGATCACCGAGTCGAACTTGAGATCGCTGGTCAGTGTCTCACCGGCCTTGAGGAGCGCGCCCTGCTCCGCCAGCCTGCGCTCGCTGTCGCGCAGGAGGCGGCTCGTGTGGATCGCGCCGGCCGCCTCGCGTGCGACCGCCTCCGCCAGCAGGATCTCTCCCCGCGTCCACGGGTGCGGGAGCTCGCGGTGGGCACCGAGGACGCCGATCACCTCACCGGACGCGACGATCGGCGTCGCGAGCACCGCCCGAGCTCCGACCAGGCTTGACTCGTCTGGATCCAGACTCGGATCCCGTAACCGAGGCTCGTCGAGGACGTCGGCGACAGCGATCGTCTCCTGCTCCCGCGCCGCCAGACTCACGATCGGGAGGCGTGACACGTCGCCCATCGGCGTGCCTCCCCCAGAGATCCATTCGGCCAGGACGGATGCGGGCTCGCCGGGTCCGCCCAGCTCGATGAAACAGCGTGTGACTCCGAGGGCGAGCCCCGTCTCCTCCACCGCGACGTTCAGCAGCTCGTCGAGCTCGTGCCTGGAGCGCACCTCGAGCGCGATGCGCGAGACGAGACGTTCGCGCTCCAGTGCTTCGGTGAGCCCTATCGCCGATCGCTCTCGGGTCAGAGCGAGCCCGGCCTCCGAGGCGAACGACTGCATGGCCGCCAGCTCCTCGTCGCCGAAGAGGCGCAGCCGGCGAACCCCGGCGAAGACGACTCCGAACACCTCGTCGGCCACGATCACCGGGACGAAGGCACAACTCTTGACGCGAGCGATCTCGTTCAGACGCCGGTTGACTATGGGCGACGAATCGACATCGAAGACGGCAAAGGCCCTGCCGTCTCGAGCAGACGGGCCGATGCCCGACACTTCCGTGGTCAGCTCGATCACCTGTCCGAGCAGTTCGTCGTTGTCCCGACCGTGCTCACGCGCGCTCAGCACCCGAGCCCTCATGCCGCCGTCCTCGATGACGACGAGATTCGCCAGGTCGAGCTCGAACGAGCCCGCGAGGTCGTCGAGCAGCAACCGCGCGATCTCGGTCTCGTTCTCCGCGTCGAGCAGCGAGCGGGAGAAACGACTCATCGCGTCGAGCTCCGGGTTCAGCGGCGACCGATGGCGCTCCGTGTCGTCGCCCGAGCCCACGAGAACGGTGATCGAGCGATCACCACGTGTCGCAAGAAGCAGCACGGCGGGTGCGGCGGCGAGGAGGATCGCCGAGAGCGAGACCCAGAGGTGGCCGCCGAGCGGCTCCCCGTCGAGAAGGACGGCGATGCCGATGACGGCCGTCGCCACCCCGAAGCACGGAAAGAGAAGCGCGAGGACGGAGCCGGCGTCGAGCAGGCGACGACGTTCCCGCCAGAGCGCGGGCGCGAGGGCAACGCCGACCGCGAGGTACAGCGCCGCAAGCACGAGCAACGGGACTGCGTTGAACAGGACCGCCTGGGTGTAAGCGTCCACGGGGCTGGCGCCGATGATAGAGCCAGAGGACGCGGTCTTGAAAAGATGGGCCGTCCGGCCTATTGAGCGCCTCGTCCACGTGGAGTAGCGTGACCCGTCACTGGGCGATGCTCACCGCGATCGAGGCTACTTTCGTGCTCGAGCCGGCGGTGCGCACTTGGAGCGGCCCTGTCGTGACGACCCCCCGAGCGACGGGCCGCTCTTTCTCTCCTCGTAGCCGGGGCGTTGCGGCGCCCACGGCTGCGCGAAGAGCTTCGAGCCCACGGCTACGATGAGGCGATGGTAGAGCGCGTCCTCCTCGCATCCCCGCGCGGCTATTGCGCCGGCGTCGAGCGCGCTGTCGAAACCGTGGAGCTGGCGCTCGAGCACTACGGACCCCCCGTCTACGTCCGCAAGCAGATCGTCCACAACATCCATGTCGTGCGCGACCTCGAGGCGCGCGGGGCGATCTTCGTCGACTCCGAGAAGGAGGCGCCGGAGGGCGCGACGATCGTCTACTCGGCGCACGGGGTCGCGCCGGCGGTCAACAGGGCGTCGCAAGCTCTCGCCCACAACGTGATCGACGCGACGTGCCCGCTCGTGACGAAGGTGCACGTCCAGGCGCGACGCTATGCCGCCGACGGCTACACCGTGCTCCTGATCGGTCACGAGGGCCACGAGGAGGTGGTCGGGACGATGGGCGAGGCGCCCGAGGCGACGGTGCTCGTCCAGGACGTTGCCGAGGCCGAGGCGCTCGACCTGCCGTCGGACACCCGACTCGCGTACATCACGCAGACGACGCTCTCAGTGGACGAGACCTCGGAGATCATCGGCGTGCTCCGCCGTCGCTTCCCGGCGATCCACGCGCCGAAGAAGGAAGACATCTGCTACGCGACCTCGAATAGGCAGTGGGCCGTCAAGGAGCTGCTCGAGGAGGTCGAGCTGCTGCTCGTGATCGGCTCGCGCAACTCGTCCAACTCGAACCGGCTCGTCGACGTTGCGCGAGCCGGCGGCGTCGCCTCGTACCTGATCGACGACGCGGGCGAGATCCACGCCGCTTGGATGGACGGCGTGACGACCGTCGGCGTCACCTCGGGTGCGTCGGCGCCGGAGCATCTCGTCGACGGCGTCTGCGACTGGTTCCGCGCCCGCGGCGTCCTGCGGATCGAGCCGTTCCGGATGGTGAACGAAGACGTCACCTTCCGGCTCCCGGTCGAGCTGCGCCGCGAGCTGGCGCTGGCCGAGACGCAGCGTTAGACGCGGAGCCGCTCGAAGAAGCTCGAGAGCCGGTCGCGCACGCCGAGGAAGAGTCCGAGCCTGCGCGCCTCGTCCTCGTCGATCGAGACGGCGGCCTCGGCCCGGCCGGTCTCGTCCCAGACGCTGAAGCGGACGTGGCCCTCGTCCACGTAGCGCGAGACGCGAAGCGCGCGGCCAGAATCATCCCCTGTGCCGCCGAAGAACTCGACGAGCTTGGCCCGCTGCGGCGCCGCGCACCACGGGCAGAAGCGATGGCTGTCGCCCACCGAACCTTCGCACTCCCTGCACCGGTGCATCCGCCGCCTCCTCTCTTCCAGAGGCTACTTCGCGGTTCCGGTTCGCGCAATCTCCGGATCACCGCACGACCGTGTCTGCTCCGGACGTGACCGGGGCCAGCCCCTGGCCACGTCCCTCACGACACGTCGGCCCAGGACACGTCCGGGGCCAGCCCCTGGACGCGGCCACGCCGGACAGGTAGCGAACGGACACCTCCGGCGGATCAGACCTTGGCGATCGTTGGTACGGCGAGGCCGTCGGTCTCGAGCGAGACGGCCAGCACCTCGGCCTTGATCCAGTCGGCGTGGCCGAGCAGGTCGGCGTGCTCGCGCGGGAGCTTGACGGCGATCCGGTCGGTGAGGTCGAGCCCCTGCTCCTTGCGCATTCCGTTCAGCGTGTGGATCAGGTCGAGGACTCGCCCCTCGAGCTCGAGCTCCGGATCGAGCTCGGTATCGAGCGCAACGATGAGGCCCTCGTCGGAGGCGACTTCCCAGCCCTCCAGACCGGAGCGCTCGACGAGCACCTCGTCCGCGGCCAGGTCGTGGCCGGCGGCGCGGAACCCGCCGCCGGGAAGCTGCTCGAACTCGCCGGCAGCAAGCGCTGCCCGGACTGCGCCGAGCTCGCGGCCGAGCTTCGGCCCGAGTGCGGGCAGATGGGGCTTCACGTGCAGCTCCGTCGCCTCGACGACGCCGAACTCGATCTCCTTGACGCGCAGCTCCTCGCGCAGCTCGTCGACATGGCTGGCGGCGAGCAGTGCGCCCTCGACGACGAGTCGGCGCAGCGGCTGACGCAGCTTGAGCCCTGAGCTCGAGCGAGCTTGGTGACCGAGGGCAACGACCCGTCTCAGCTCCGCGACCTCGGCGACGAGGGTCTCGTCGAGCCGCGCCGGCTCGGGCCAGCCGGCGAGGAAGATCGAATCCGGCGCACCCTCGACCCCACGCACGAGGCTCTGCCACAGATGCTCGGCGAGGAACGGCAACACGGGCGCGACCACGCGCAACGACTGCACGAGCCCGAACCAGAGCGTCCGGAGAGCGATCTCGTCGCCGTCCCAGAAGCGCCGCCGCGACCGCCGGATGTACCAGTTCGAGAGGTCGTCGAGATACGCTTCGAACGCGCGGATCACGTCGACGGTCAGGAACGCCTCGTAGCTCCCGGTCACCTCCCGGACGAGCTGCGCTGTCCGCGCGACGAGCCAACGGTCGAGCGGACGGAGGTCGCCGTCCGGCCCGGATTCGAGATCGCCGTAGCGAGGCTCGAAGCCGCCGATGTTCGCGTAGGGGACGAAGAACCCCGCGACCGAGTTCCAGAGCGTGAGCAGCTTGCGCTTGATCTCATGCCCGGGCCCGTAACCGAAGAGCAGATTCTGATTCGGCGGCTGCGCGCAGTACTGCCAGCGCATCACGTCGGCGCCCATCCGCGCGAAAGCCTCGCCGGCCTCGATCGCATTCCCCCACGACTTGTGCATCTCGCGGCCGGCCTCGTCGAGCATCTTCTCGTAGCCGAGCACCCGCTTGAACGGGGCTTGCCCGGTCAGGACCACCGACATGAAATGTTGCGAGTAGAACCAGAGGCGGATCTGCTCGCGCATCTCGGAGACCCAATCGGCGGGGAACCACTGCTCCCAGTACGCGTGATCCGGCAGATCGGCGGTCGTCAGCCCCTTCGCGGCGCCCGTCGCGTATCCCTGATCGACGTACTCCGAGCTCTCCCAGCCGAGCGTCGAGAAGGGGACAATGCCGGCGTCGAGCCAGACGTCTCCGACCTCCGAGATTCGCCGCACCTCCTCGCCGCACGATTCGCAGGTGATCGGCACCTCGTCGATCCACGGGCGGCGCAGCTCCTCGAGCTGCTCGACCCCCCCGGTGGCCCGCTCGAGCAGCTCAGCCTTCGAGCCGATCACGTTCAACCTCCCACAATCACAGGGGTAGAACGGGAGCGGCAGACCGTAGTAGCGGCGGCGGGAGATGTTCCAGTCGCCCATGTTCCGGAGCCAATCGTCCATCCGCTTGCCCATGTAGGCGGGCGTCCACTCGATCTCCTGGTTCGCCACTAGGAGCTGCGGGCGCAGCTCGTCGACCGCGATCAGCCAGTCGTCGGTAACGCGCCAGATGAGCGGCGTGTCACAGCGCCAGCAATGCGGGTAACGATGCTCGTACATCCCGACCTCGACCACGAAGCCGCGCTCGCCGAGCCAGCCGACGATCTGATCGGCCGCCTCGACCGGCGAAAGACCATCCAGCCAGCCGTACGAGTCGTAGAACCGGCCGGCCTCGTCGACCGGCATCAACACCGGCAAGTCGTGGATCCGGCCCAGCTCGAAGTCCTCCTGGCCCGCGCCGGTCGCGATGTGGACGATCCCCGTCCCCTCTTCGAGCGAGACGTCGTCCCACGGAATCACACGGTGCTCGACCTCGGCACCAGGACCGAGCTCGTCGAAGGGACCCGCGTAGCGCCAGTCGACGAGTTCCTCACCGCGCTTTCGCTCGGCAAACGTCTCGTCCGGGAACCGCGCCACCGCGACCCACTCGCCGTTCTCGCGTCGGCCGTACTCGGCGTCCGGCTTGACGGCTGCAGCGACGTTCGCCGGCAGCGTCCAGGGCGTCGTCGTCCAGATCACGAGCGACTCGCCCGACCTGCCGCTGAGGGGGAAGCGGATGAAGAGCGATGGGTCGGCGCGATCCTGGTAGACGCCCGACAGCGAGAGCTCGTGCTGCGAGAGCGAGGTGCCACAGCGGGGGCACCACTCCGTCGAGCGATGGCCGAGGTAGAGCCAGCCGTGCGCATGGACGCGCTGGAGAAAGCGCCAGACGTACTCGATGTTCAGATCGCTGAAGGTGAAGTAGTCGTTGCCCCAGTCCATCCACTGGCCGAGCCGCTTCGAGCCGCGAGTGATGTCGGCGGAGGACTGGACGACGACCTCGCGACAGCGGCGCGCGAACTCGGCGATGCCGTACTCCTCGATCTCGCGTTTCGAGTTCAGCCCCAGCGAGCGCTCGACACCGACCTCGATCCACAGGCCCTGGCAGTCGAAACCGTTCTGGTAGCGCTGGTCGTACCCGCGTAACGCCTTGTAGCGCTGGAAGACGTCCTTCAGCGTGCGACCCCAAGCATGGTGCACTCCCATCGACCCGTTCGCCGTGATCGGGCCGTCGATGAAACTGAACCTCGGCCCGCCGCGGTTCTTCGTCCGCACCTGCTCGAACGTGCTCTCGCGCTCCCAGAGCTCGAGGATCTCCAGCTCGAGCGAAGGGTGATCCGGCTTGTCTGGCAGGCTCTTGAACACCGTCGAGCGATTGTAGGGAACACCCGCACGCGCCCTATCGTTTTCATTGAGCGAGCGCGGGTACTCCCCGCCGAACCAGCGAAAGGACTTTCCGACCATGTCTACAGCAGTCACCGAACAGACCTTCGAGCAGGAGGTCACGAAGAGCGAGACCCCTGTGATCGTCGACTTCTGGGCCGAATGGTGCGGCCCGTGCCACGCGGTCGCGCCCGTGCTCGACAAGATCGCCGAGGAGCGCGCCGGCGCGATCAAGCTCGTCAAGGTGAACATCGACGAGGAGCAGGGCCTCGCCCAGCGCTACGGCGTCTCGTCGATCCCGACGATGATCCTCTTCAAGGACGGCGAGCCCGCCCAGGTCGCGGTCGGCGCCCAGCCGAAGGGCGCCCTCGAGCGCTCGCTCGGTCTCGTCGCCGCCGAATAGCACGCTACTTCGCGGCCGCCTCCTCGTCCGAATGGGGAACCGGTGACACCGCGCGGTGCGCCGGTTCCTCGACGAGATCGAGCACCCGCATACCGTAGGTGAAGACGATTGCTCCGCCGAGCCAGCCGCCGAGCGTGAGCAGGCCGAAGGCGACCAGATTCAGGATCAGGGCGCCGGAGCCGACGACCCCGTCCATGCCGTCGCTGTAGCCGACGATCGCCGTGATCAGGAAGAAGACGGTGGCGCTGACCATCGCGATCAAGTGCGAGGTCGCCGTTCGCTTCAGCGGCGTGCCGGAGGAGAGCTTCAGCCAGTCGATCAGGCCCGTCACCGAGGTGGGCGCCGACAGGATCAACCCGATGACGAGCGCAAGCGCCCACCCCTTGGCGGCGCTCTCCTCGGCGATTCCGAGCGCGGAGAGCACGGCCGCGATCGTGGCGAAGGTGTAGACGCCGATCGTCGCGTCGGTGAGCGGCGGATGCACCGGATGTCCGGGCGTGCCGCTGATCAGATAATCGAGCTTCATCTCGCCTCCCGTCGTGTGTTGGGGGCAGAGGTTCCGCGGCGGCTGTCGCCGCAAACCGGAACGGTGCTACGAAGGCTCGAGCTCGGTGGTCGTCTCGTCGAGGTAACCGAGGAAGGCTGCATGCTTGGCGAGCAACGCCTCGAGCTCACGAAGTCCCACACCGGCCCAGTCCTCGATCCACGTCTCGGAAAGGTCGTCTGCGATGGTGTGGAAGCCGCGATCCATGCTCGAATGATCGGTATTCGGCGCAGCGGGTACATGGGCCGAACGGCCCATTTTTCGAGCCGGCGCGGCCTCCCCCAGATGAAGACATTCCTGATCGTGAACCCGCGCTCCGGCACGGCCTCCCCGACTGCTGACGAGCTCCGCGACGCGGCGGTCGGCCGCGGTGTCGACGTCCACGTGCTCGAGGCGGGAGAGGACCTGCAGGAGCTCGCGCGGACGGCCGATGCAGACGTGCTCGGGATGTCGGGCGGCGACGGCTCGCTCGCCGCCGTGGCCGAGGTGGCGATCGAGCGCGACCTGCCGTTCGTCTGCATCCCGTTCGGGACGCGCAACCACTTCGCTCGCGACATCGGTCTCGACCGCGACGATCCGATCGGCGCGCTCGCGGCCTTCGAGGGCGTCGAGCGCCGAATCGATGTCGGCCGCGTCGGCGATCGCCTGTTCCTGAACAACGTCTCGCTCGGCCTGTACGCATTGCTCGTCCACCGTCGAGGACGGCATCGGCGTCGGCGCGCCGTCCTGGCCCGCTTCCGCGCAATCGTCCTCGCTGCGAGGCAGCATCGCGGGAAGGATCAGTTCGTGATCGACGGCGAGCTCGTCGCGGCGCGGGTCGTCGTCGTCGCTGCGAACGCCTACAGCTTCGATCTCTTCTCGATCGGCGAACGGGAGAGCATGGACGACGGCCGGCTTCACCTCTACGTCCCGCACGGCTTCCGCCGTATGACCTGGGACGAGCGAAGCTGCACGGAAATGACGATCGAGACTCCAAGCCGCTCGATCCGCGCCGCGATCGACGGCGAGCCTGCGCGACTCGTCTCGCCGGTCGAGTTCAGGATCGAGCCTCAAGCGTTACGCGTGCTCGTGCCGCCCTCGCCAGAGTGAGACAGCCTCCATGAACGCGCTCGGCCCGATGTCTTCCGGGAGCTCGTCGGGAGCGAACCAGCCGAGTTCGACGATGTCGTCCGCAGCTGCCTGGACGCCACCGAGAACAGTGGCTAGCCACAGGATGCAGAGGACCGTACGCTCGGCGTGCGGTTGCATCCACATCCCGAACAGCTCACCCGGCTCGACCTCGAGCCCCGTCTCCTCGCGAACCTCACGGCGCAGCCCGACCAGCGGCTCCTCTCCCTCGTCGAGGAACCCGCCCGGCAGTCCCCAACAGCCCGCCGCGGGATCGAACGCCCTACGACCCAGCAGAATCCGACCGTCACGCTCGATCAATGCGTGCACACCTGGGACCGAGTTTGCCCAGGCGACGTAGTCGCATGACGGGCACGCGAAGCTGGAGGCGCGAATCGTGCCCTCCGTTCCGCAGCGGGGACAGAACCGCCAACCGTCGAGAATACCCACGCCGACGACCATACTGAGGAGAGCCATGACCGAGAGCCCCCGCCCCACCGACGAAGAGCTGGAGCAAGGTCCGAGCCGCATCGACGAGGAAGAGGAGATGCGTGGGCCGAGCCCCGGGGATCCCGAGCCTCCGGCCGACGAGGAGGACGGCGACGACTCGTGAGACACGTCCCCGCCACCGTGCACGAGCTGAGCCGGATCGGCCTACTCGCGAGCCTGTCCGGGGAGCAGCTCAACCGGCTCGCCGGCCGGATGGCACGGGAGGAGGTTCCCGCGGGCGCGACTCTCGTCCGCCAGGGCGAGGAGGGCGACCGCTTCTACGTCGTGCTCTCCGGAATGCTGAACGTGGCGCAGGATCCGATCGGCGACCGCCGCATCCTCCGCCCCGGCGACCACTTCGGCGAGGTCGCGCTGGCGATGAACATCGCTCGCACCGCGTCGGTGCGAGCGGTCACGCCGGCCGTGGTCGCAAGCTGCGATCGAAAGACGTTCGACGAGCTGCTGCGGCCGCTCTTCGCCGCCGACGATGAGTGACGTCCTCCTCCTGCACGCGGGGATCGCCGACCGCCGCATGTGGGCACCGCAGGTCGACGCATTGAGCGGCGCCGGGCACCGCGTGCTGGCGCCCGATCTGCCCGGTTTCGGCGAGACGCCGCTCGAGCCCGGAACGATCGACTTCGTGGCCTATGCCGCCGATCGGCTCGACGCCCCTGCCGCTGTCGTCGGCTGCTCGTTCGGAGGCCGAATCGCGCTCGAGCTCGCGCTCGCGCGGCCCGAGCTCGTCGACCGACTCGTACTCGTCGGCGCGGGGCTCGGTGGCTGGGACTGGTCGGAGGCGGCACGAGCGGGCTACGCCGAGGAGGAGGAGGCGCTCGAGCGTGGCGAACTGGCCGAGGCCGCCGCCGCGCAGGCCCGGATGTGGCTCGCCGCGGATGCCGACGAGGAGGTGCGCTCGCTCACGGAGGCGATGACCCTGCGCTCCTACGAACTCCAGATCCCATTCGAGGACGAGGTCACCGACGTGTGGCCCGACCCCCCGGCCAAGGAGCGTCTGGCGGAGGTGCGCGTGCCGACGCTCGTCGTCGTCGGCTCCGAGGACGTGGAGGACATCAAGGTGATCGCGGAGAGCCTCGCTGACGAGATTCCGGGCGCCCGACTCGAGACGAGCGACGGCGCCGGCCACCTGCCGAGCCTCGAGCGCCCCGACGAGCTCAACCGGCTGCTACTCGACTTCCTCTAGCACGGCGTCCGAAAGTGCCGGCCACGCGGCCCGCGCCCAGTCGCCGAAGTCGACGTCCGCGAGGGCTGCGCAGGCGAGGCCGGCCGCGCGGTCGACCCAGAGGAAGGTCGCGGAACCCGGCTTCGAGCCGAAGTGGCCGAACGTCGCCGGCGAGTTCTTGGAGCCTGTCCAGTGCGGCTCCTTCGCGTCTTTCAGCTCGAAGCCGAGTCCCCAGTCGTTCGGCTCCTGGCGGCCGTATCCAGGGAGAACGCCCTTGAGCCCCGGGTACTGCACGCTCGTCGCCTCGTCGAGTGTCTCGCGTGCGATCAGCGTCGGCGCGAGCAGCTCGCGGCCGAACGCGAGCAGGTCGCCGAGCGTGCCGATCATCCCGCCGGCCGGATAGCCGTGAAGCTCGGCGCCGAGCCCAAGCGGCTGCAGCACGGCCGCCGCGAGATACTGCTCGAACGACATCTCCGTCTGCACGGCGATCGCCTGCGCCAGGACGTTGGTGCCGCTGCTGGAGTAGATCCGCGTCCGTCCCGGCGGTGCCAGCATCTCCCCGTCCGGGCCGAGCCCGGAGGCGTGCGCGAGCAGGTGGCGGATCGTGGAGCCCGCTGGGCCGGCTGGCTCGTCGAGCGAGAGCGCTCCTTCCTCCGCAGCGACGAGAGCCGCATAGCCCGCAAAGAGCTTGCTCACGGAGGCCCAGGCGAACCGATGCTCGACGTCGCCCACCGTCCCGAGCACCCGCTCGGCCGTCGCAACACCGGCACTCCTGTGCGCAGCCGCCCACGTGTCGATCTGGCGCAGGGCTTCCATCGGAGGCGATACTAGATCGATGAAGCGCCTGAACATCTCCGGTCACTCGCCGTACGAGCCGGTCGTCGGGTACTCGCGCGCGGTGGTCGCGGCCGGAAGGGTGCACGTTTCGGGAACGGCGCCGATTCCGCGCGAGGGCGAGCCGCCGGAGGACCCCTACGAGCAGGCCCGCCTCTGCCTCGAGATCATCGGCGGCGCACTGCGCGAGGCCGGTTCGAGCTTCGAAGACGTCGTTCGCACGCGCATCTACCTCACTGACGTGGACGACTACGAGGACATCGCACGGGCACACGGGGAGGTCTTCTCGACGATCCGACCCGCCTCGACGGCCCTCGTCGTCAAGGCGCTGCTCGACCCGAGCTGGCGGGTCGAGATCGAGGCCGAGGCGGTTGTCGGCTGAGGCTCGCACTCCTCGCCGGCCTCTATGTTGGCGTCGTCTGCTCGGCTCAGGTGGGGGCGCAGAAGATCGTCGAGCTGCCGTGGACGGGCGACTCGGCGCCGGGTGGCGCGCCCCTGATCGGGGTCTCGCTTGCCCTGATCGAGCTCGCGCACCGAACCGCGGCGACCCGCGCCGAAGGCTTCCGCAACGCGCAGGTACTCGTGGCGATGGGCTTCCTCGCCTCCGCGCTGCTCGCCGGCTGGATCGAGGTCGTCGATCGCTGGACAGCCGCCTTTCCGAACCAGGGGTTCGAGGCCCTCGCGGATACGTGGCGGATCGTCGCCGGCAGCCTCGCAGCGTTCGCGGTCTCCGAGACCGTCGACAACGCCTTCGGCGCCTGGCTGCGCGATCGCCTCCACGACGCCGGCCGCGTCCTGATCACCAACGCGGTCAGCATCCCGCTGGACAGCCTCGTCTTCCTCGCCGTCGCCTTCGGCTCGCTCGAGTTCTTCGCCGGCCAGATCGAGGCGAAGGCGGCGGCGACGGTGCTCCTCGGCCTGCCGCTCGTCCTCGCGATCCGTGCATTTCTTCCGCCGCCGGAGGGAAGGCTCGCAGCGGCATGAAGCAGATCTATCCGAACTCGATAACAGGCAAGGGCGCCGTGCACGGCGGCAGCGTCCTCGACCACAAGTTCGGGGAGTCGGATCCGTACACGCTCGGCGTCGAGGAGGAGTACATGCTCCTCGACGGCGAGACGTTCGACCTCGTCCAGCACATCGACACGGTGCTCCAGGCGATCAGCGGCCACGAGCTGGAGCCGCGGATCAACGCGGAGCTGATGCAATCGGTGATCGAGATCGCGACCCCGGTGTGCCGCACCGCTGGCGACGTCCAGGTGGAGCTGCTGAAGCTGCGCGCCTACGTGACGGAGGTCGGCCGCGAGAAGGGGATGCGCGTGGGCTCGGCGGGGACACATCCGTTCTCGCTGTTCGAGCGGCAGCGGATCACCGCCCGCGATCGTTACCGCAACCTCGTCGACCAGCTCCAGTACATCGCCCGGCGAGAGCTGATCTTCGGGATGCACGTCCACGTCGCCGTCGACGATCCCGAGAAAGCGATCCAGGTCGTGAACGGGCTGCTCCCCCAGCTCGGGCCGCTGCTCGCGCTCTCGGCGAGCTCCCCCTTCTGGCGCGGCGAGCCGACCGGGCTCTCCTCGAGCCGCCAGATGGTTTTCGCCGCGTTCCCGCGCTCGGGTCCGCCCCCGCGCTTCAAGGACTACGCCGACTACGCGGAGGTCGTCGGCCAGCTCGAGCGCACCGGCTGTATCGCCGACTACACGCACATCTGGTGGGACATCCGCCTGCACCCGCGACTCGGCACCGTGGAGATCCGGATCTGCGACGCCGTCACGCGCGTCGAGGATGCAACTGCCCTCGCCGCCTACTGCCAGGCACTCGTCAAGTCGCTCTGCGAGCGGTTCGAGAAGGGCGAGTCGATCCCGACCTACCATCGGATCCTGACCACCGAGAACAAGTGGCTCGCGGCCCGCTATGGACTCGAGGCCCCCGTGATGGACCTCGGCGCCGGCCTGCGCAACCGCGTCCCGGTCGCGCAGATCATCCGAAGGACGCTGAAGGAGATCGAGCCGCACGCCCGCGAGCTCGGCTCGGACCGCGAACTCGAGGGGATCGGAGAGATCCTCGGCCGCGGCAACGGCTCCGACCGCCAGTTGCGCGTCTTCAACGCGAACCGCGACATCGTCGAGGTCGTCGAGGAGATCGCGAAGGCGACCGAAGCCGTGCCGGCGGCTGCTGGGTCTACGGCGCCACCGGCCGCCTGAACGCGCGCACGACGAAGGCGGCGGTGTCTATCGTCGCGAGACGCGAGCCGCGCTGCGACAGCGTCAGCGAGCGCCCACGCACCGCCATCCTCACGTTTCCGATCGCGTTCCCTACACCGCGCCACGGCAGGTCGATGCACAGAGCCTTGCGGTGGCGCGTGTCGAGCGCGTGCACGAACGCCGTTCCATCCGGCTTCGCGTAGAGCGTGTAGGCCCAGCCGCCGTCGCTGCTCGTCGCGCGCGTCATCGGCGAGCCGCGCATCTCTCCGCGCTTCTCGCGAGAGTCGGCGATCGAGCCGGCCAGAACGCGGCCGCTTTCGAGGTCGATCGCGCGAACGCGGTAGCGAGCGTCCCGGCCCGAGGCGAGGTACTCGACGGCGTAGAGCAGGCGTCCGTCCGGAGAGAGCGCGTCGAACGACCAGGAGCCGCGGAGCTCGAGCAGCCGCTCGCGCTTCAGACGCTTGGTGCTCAGGATCGCGAAGCGCGTGAGCGCGCCGGGCCCCGGCGCGGCTGCGAAGCTCGCGAGCACCAGCGTGCGCCCGTCGGCAGAGAGGCCGCCGGTCGAGCCGTCGAAGGCGACGAGCGGGACCCCGAAGATGCCGCGCACGGACGCGAAGCGCTCGACGCGGCCCGTGCCGACGCGGATCGCGGCGACGGCCGTCGAGCTCCCGGACGCGAGGGTGACGTACCGGATCGCGCCTCCCGGTGCGAGCACGCCGTCCCAGCCGGTGACGCCGGGTGAGGGTCCGCCCCCGCCGCCATCCGCTGCCGAGCCGGCGACGAGAGCCAGCGAGGCGAATACGAGCGTTGCAAGCCTGAGCATGGTGTGCCTCCTTCGAGAGTGTCGCCTCTCCTACACCGGTGGAGCCCATAGAGGTCCCGGACCTCGCGAGGCCTCCAGCGCGTACCGAGTGCATGGATCGCCGCCGCTTCCTCGCCGCTGCCGCCGCGCCACTCGTTCTCGGCGCTGCTCCCGCTTTCGCGGGCCGTCGCGGCGGGACACCGCTCGCGCTCGTCACCGCCGACCTCGAGGCGGCGATCGTCGCGGTCGACCTCTCGACCGGACGAATCCACCGCAGGTTCGCGACGCCAGCGGATCCGCGCAGCATCGAGAGTGTCAACGGTAGCGCCGCCCTCGTCGCTCACACCGCGTCCGGCCGGCTGACGCTCGTCGACTCGGCGCTCGGGGTTCGGTCGATCGAGGGCCGGTTCGAAGCCCCGCGCTACGCCGCGATCTCACCCGACGGGCGGTTCGCGTACGTGACGGATTCGGCGCGCCGCCAGGTGGTAGTCGTCGACCTCCGAGCGCGGCGAGCCTCCGGGCATGTGCCGGTCGGCGGTCCGGCGCGTCATCTCTCACTCGATCCGCTGGGCCGGCGGCTCTGGGTCGTCCTCGGCTCGAAGAGCGCCGAGATCGCGATCGTCGGCCTCGACCACCCGCGCGGGCCACGGGTGGTCGACCGGCTCGAGCCGCCGTTCCTCGCGCACGATGTCGGCTACGAGCCGCGCAGCGGCAGGGTCTGGATCACGTCGGGCGACCGTGGCCGGCTCGCGGTCTACGACGACCATGGCGTGCGCCTTCTCCGGACACTTCGTGCCGACGCGCCACCCCAGCACGTCACCTTCCTCGGCGGTCGCGCGTTCGTCACGAGCGGTGACGACGCGAGCCTGCGCGTGCATCGCCTGACGGACGGAGCCCTGCTCCGGTCGATCGCCCTCCCCGCCGGCTCGTACAACGTGCAGCAGGGCTTCGGCGTCGTTCTGACCCCGTCGCTCTCGCAGGGAACGCTCTGCGTCGTCAGCGAGCGCGGCGCGCTCGTCGAGCGCAGCCGCGTGGCGCGCTCCTCCCACGACGCCTGCTTCGTGATGGTCGCCTGACCACGATGGACCTCCGGCGGTTCCCGGCTCGTAGAGTCAGCGCATGTCCGGCGGCCGCGACGAGCGCGCCTGGGTGCGCGGCGCGCAACGAGGATCGGCCTCGGACCTGGAGGCTCTCTTCCGCCTGCACTGGCCGCGGGCCTTTCGCGCAGCGTTCCTCGTCGTCCACGACGCAGCGGCTGCGGAGGACATCGCTCAGGAGTCGTTTCTCGCCGCAGTGCGGGCGCTCGACCGCTTCGACCGGCGACGCCCGTTCGGACCGTGGTTGCACCGGATCGCGGTGAACCGAGCAATCGACTGGTCGCGTGCACGGCAACTCCGCGGGGAGACCGAGTTGCTGGACATCGTCGCTGCCCCTCTCGAGCCCGAGCCGCTCGACGAATCGTTGCTTGCCTCGCTCGCGGCGCTGCCACCGGAGCATCGCGCCGTAATCGTGCTCCGTCACCTGCTCGAGTACACGCCCGGCGAGATCGCGAAGCTGCTCGGACTTCCGCGCGGCACCGTCAACTCCCGCCTCCGCCGGGGGCTCGACTCGCTGAAGGAGCAGATGTGAAGCGCGAGCTCGAGCGCGTCGAGATTCCCGGCGAGCACGAGACGCGGGGGCGGGCGCGTGCCGTGGTGCTGGCGGGCTTTGCCGATCGTCGACCAACGCCGCGCCGCCGCTCGTGGATGCCGGCCCTCGTCGCAGTGATCCTGCTTGCGCTCGTCGCCGGCCTGCTCAGCCCGCCAGGCCGTGCGGTGCTCGGCGAGCTGCGCGGGGTCGTGGGCGTCGAGCGAGCGCAGCCAGCGCTCTTCTCGCTGCCTGCGCAGGGCCGAGTCCTCGTTGTCTCAAAGACGTCGGCCTGGAGCGTCAGCGCCGACGGATCGACGCGGCTGCTCGGCCCATACCGCGATGCCGCCTGGTCGCCGTTCGGCCGCTTCGTCGTCGGCGCGACCCCGCTCCAGCTCGCGGCGCTCGAACCGAACGGCGACAAGCGCTGGTCTCTCGCCCGCCCCGATGTCCGCCTGCCGGCGTGGGGCGGCACCCGGACAGACACGAGGATCGCCTACCTCAGCGGAACACAGCTCCGAGTCGTCGCGGGCGACGGCACCGGCGATCGGATCTTGGCGCGCGGAGCGGCGCGGGTGGCACCGGTGTGGCTTCCGCGCGCTCTCCACGCCCTCACCTACGCGACGCATGAGGGGAGGTTGATCACCGTCTCTCTTCAGACCGGCCGGGAGCTGTGGCGTACCGCTCGCGGCGACCGCGTCGAGCGGCTGGAGTGGTCGACGGATGGGCGGCGCCTGCTCGCCCTCAGAGCCGGGAACGTCGAGATCCGCAATCGCAGCGGCTCGCTCTTCACCGGGATCCGCCCTGCGAGCGGCGCGGTCTCTGCCGCAACCTTCCGACCGGGGAGTCACGCAGTCGCCTACGTCAGCGTCCTCGGCGGGCGCTCGCGCGTGGTCGTCCTCGACGAACCGTCCCGGACGCTCCTCACCGTGGCCGGTCGGATCACCCAGCTCGCGTGGAGCCCCGACGGCGCGACGATCCTCGTCCCCTGGCGCGAGGCGGATCAGTGGCTCTTCATCCCGGGCCGGAAGGGCAAGCTTCGGGCCGTGGACGGCATCTCCGAGCAGTTCGACGGCTTTCCGCGCTCGGTGAGCTGGTGCTGCCCGTGACGCCGCAGAACGGACGGGCCCCTCCGAGACACGTCCAGGGGCTGCCCCAGACGTGTCCGCGGTGGCCGTGGCGCACCGAGACACGTCTGTAGGGTCGCGAGATGGTCTGGCGCGAGGACGGCGAGCCCGTCGAACTCGAAGAGCTGGCTGCCGAAAGCCGCGTCCTCCTGTTCTTCTACCTCTTCGACTGGTCGCGCACCTGAACGCAGGAGTTGCGGCTCCTGCGTGACAGAGAGCCCGAGTTCGCCGGCGCCGGGGTGCGCGTCTTCGGCGTCTCGCGCGACTCGCACTTCTCGCATCGCGCGTGGAAGGAGGCGCTTGGGATCGAGACGCCGCTCCTCTCCGACTGGAACGGGGATCTTTAGCGGCAGCTCGGGGTCGCACGCGAGTGGCGCGGGCTGACGGACGTACCCGAGCGCGCGGCGATCCTCGTCGGCGAGGACGGTACGGTGCGCGGATCGTGGCGGTACGCGGACTCCGAGATGCCCGACTTCGACGCGTTGCTTCGGGCCGTCCGGGATTCGTAGCGCTCGGTCTGGCCGTCGGACTCACGGCCGGGCTGCTCGCCACGTGGCCGGCTACGCGGGGGATCGGGGACGGTTACCTCGCGCGGCCGAGCGCAGGCTTCGGCGAGGCCGCCGCAGGCGATCACCTTCAGCTCGGCTGGGCGCTCTGGCTTCCCGGCCACCGACTCGCGACCGGCGGCGCGCCATGGCTCGACCCCTATTCCTTCCAGCCGGAGGCCGATCGCGCGCTGAATCTGCAGGGCTGGCTCTTCGGCCTCGTCTACTGGCCGCTGCACGCGCTCCTCGGCGCGGTGGGCGCGTACAACGCGTTTCTGCTGCTCACCTTCGTCGCGGCGGGCGCGCTGACGACGTGGTGGTTGCGCGAGCTGGGATTGCCGCGAGGCGCCGCGCTCGTCGGCGGGTTTGCGTTCGCACTCGCGCCCTACCGGGTCGCGCAAAGCACCGGCCATCTGCTCGGCCCGATCTCACTGCTTCTCCCGCTCAGCCTGCTGCTCGTCGAGCGGCGACGCCTGGTTGCGGCCGCGGCGGTGCTCGCGGCGATCCCGCTCTCCGGCCAGACTCACCTCGCGCTCGGGGCGATCCCTCTCGTCGTCGCCTACGCGTGGATCAGAGTTCCAAGTACCAGACTGTTACTTGGGCTTCGGCGCGCCGCGCTGCTCGGCCTCCCGGCGGTGCTCGGCGGGCTTGCGGTTCAACGCCTCGTGATCGAGGGCTCGATTGCCGGCGGGGGCCGCAAGCTGAGCTCGGTCGATCGCTACTCCGCGTCGTGGAGCGACCTCGTCGACCGGACCCTCGACGCAGGCGTGGAGCGGTTTGTCTTCCTGGGCTGGCTCCTGCCCCTGCTTGCGCTCGTTGGACTCGTCGAGCTCTCGCGCAGACAGCGCTCGCTCGCTCTCCTGCTCGGATTGGCGCTTGTGATCTCGATCGTTCTCGCGCTCGGGACGACGACCCCGCTCTACGCGCCGCTTTGGCACGTCTTCCCACCGCTCCACTATCCGCGCGTGCCCGAGCGGGTGATGCCGGTCGCCTGCCTCGCGCTCGCGGCGCTCGCCGCGTTCGCCGTGGCCCGGATCCGCTGGGCGCCGCTCGTCGCCGTCGTACTCGTCGCGATTGCGATCGATCTCCGCGTGCCGGTCTTCGCCGCAGTCGAGTCGGACGAGGGGAACCGCGCGTACGCAGCGATGCGGAAAGATGGTCTGCTCCTCGAGCTGCCCGTCTTCCGGCCCGACACGCACTACGGGAGCGTCTATCTCTCGTACGCGATGCAGTCGCCACGCAAACGGCCGCAGGGCTATTCGACGGTCGGCCCGACCGAGGCGGACCTCTTCGCGCGCCGGTTGCGCCCGCTGTCATGCGGGCGCGGCGAGATTCCGGCGGCGATCGTCTTCGTCGCAGTCCACCGTGGCCTCTACGAGCAGAGCGGCTACTTCGGCTCCCGTTGCCCGGCGCAGGCGGAATCGGCGCTCCGCAGCGCAGGCTGGCGACTGCTCGGACGCGACGGCGCAGTTGCCGTCTACGTCCGCCGAAACTAGCTCTCCTCGGCCTTCCGGAAGAGAGCGACCAGCCACCAGCGCCAGGCGGCGAGCAGGAAGAAGACCGTGGCGATCACGAACGCCCAGGGGAGGCTGAACAGCAGATCCGTAATCAAGAAGAGGACGCCGGTGAAGGCGAGCGCGATCCCGCCGGTGCCCGCGATCGCCTCGCGGTTGCCCTTTCGCAGCATCGCCTCCTTGTCGTCGTCGCGGAAGCGGATCCGGTGGAACGCGGCTGGCGCGAGGAGCATCACGAGCGCGAACGCGGTCGAAAGCAAGGTGCCGTAGTAGACGCGCTCCTGCACGACGGTGAGCGTGTCGAACTTCTCGGTGAAGCGGATCGCGAGCAGGAAGCCGAAGAGCACCTCGGCACCCGGGATCAGCGAGCGGAGCTCCTCGAGCAACTCGCCGTGCTCGCGCTCGAGCGTCTCCTTCTTCGTTTCCTCAGCCATCTACATGCCCATCGAGTGGTACCCGGCATCAACGTAGAGCGTCGTCCCGGTGACGTTCTTCGCATCGTCCGAGAGGAGGTAGGCGGACGCGTTGGCGACGTCGCCCGCGTCGATGTGGCGGCGCAGCGGCGCGCGCTCCTCGAACATCCGCTCCATTTCCGTGAAGCCGGCGATCGAGCGCGCCGCCAGCGTGCGCACCGGCCCTGCCGAGACCGCATTGACGCGAATCGACTTCTCGCCGAGATCCCAGGCGAGGTACTTGACCGAGGCGTCGAGGGTCGCCTTCGCGACGCCCATCACGTTGTAGTGCGGCACGGCCCGCTCGCCGCCGAGATACGTCATCGTCACGATCGAGCCGCCCCCGCGCGCGGTCATCAGCGGCTCCGCAGCCCGTGCGGTGGCGACGAGCGAGTAGGCGCTGATGTCGACCGCCATCCAGAATCGGTCGCGCGGCGTGTCGGTGAAGCGCCCCTCGAGATCTTCGGCCGCGGCGAAGGCGACCGAGTGGACGAGCAGGTCGAGTCCGCCGTCCCAGAGCTCGCCGACTTCCCGGAAGACGCGGGCGATATCCTCGTCCGACCGCACGTCGCACGACGTAACGAGCTTCGAGTCAACAGTTCCGGCGAGCTCGCGAACGTTGCTCTCGATCCGCTCGCCCTGGAAGGTGAACGCGAGCTCGGCGCCCTCGTCGGCCAGGCGCCTCGCGATCGCCCAGGCGATCGAGCGCTTGTTCGCGACGCCCAGGACGAGCGCACGCTTGCCGGCGAAGCGGGACACGCGGGCGAGTCTACGGCAGGCGCAGGGAACGTTGGCTACTCTGAGCGTCGTGCGCCGGCTCGTAGCGTTCCTCTCGCTCGGTACGGCGCTTCTCGTCGCAACCTCCGCTGCGGCCGCGTTCCAGCCGATCCGGCGGACGCACGGCGAGCTTGAGCTGCCACGCGTGCGCGTCGGGACGATCCAGGTGCCCGCGGCACACCGGAAGGGCCGCGTGACGGTGATCCTGACGCTCGCGCAGCCGCCGCTCGCCGCGTGGTCGCGCTCGCTCGCGGGGCGACGCTCGACCCGCAGGCTGAACACGACGAGCGCCGCCTCGAAGACATATGTCGCCTCGCTGCTCTCCGCGCAGAAGCGCGCCGAGACCGCGCTGCGGCAGGCAATTCCCTCCGCGACGGTCAGCCACCACTACACGCTGCTTCTGAACGGGATGGCCGTCGAGATCCCTGCGAAGAAGCTTCCGACGGCGGCCGGACTCTCGTTCGCACACAAGCTCTACCCCAGCCTGCGCTACACGCTCGCCCTCAATCGCGGTCCCGGCGTGATCGGCGCCGGCGCGCTCGCGGCGGCCGGCGGCGGCAGCGGCGAGGGGATCAAGATCGGCGTCGTCGACGACGGGATCGATCCCAAGAACCGCTTCTTCAACCCGGCCGGCTTCACCTACCCGGAGGGCTTCCCGAAGGGCGGTACGAAGTGGACGACGCCGAAGGTGATCGTTGCGCGGTCCTTCGTCGGGGTCGGCGCGGACGACGCGAGCCGGCTCGCAGTCGATCCGAAGGCCTCGTTCCACGGGACGCACGTGGCCGGGATCGCCGCGGGCAACTCGGGGACGACGGCCCCGGCCGGCCGCGACCACCCGGAGGTTGCCGGCCTCTCGGGTGTCGCTCCGCGCGCCCAGGTCGGCAACTACCGAGTCTTCAACGTGCCGACTTTCGCGGGTCACGTCGGCAACACGCCCGAGATCGTGGCCGCGTTCGAGTCGGCGGTGCGAGACGGCATGGACGTGATCAACTTCTCGGGCGGCGGGCCGCAGACCGATCCCGCGAGCGATGCGCTGATCGAGGCCGTGCGAAACGTCTCCGCCGCGGGCGTCGTGCCGGTGATCTCGGCCGGGAACGACCGGGACGACTACGGGCTCGGCTCGACCGGCTCGCCCGGTACCGCGCCGGACGCGATCTCCGTTGCCGCGCTCTCGAATACGCACGTGTTCGCGCCCGCGCTTTCGGTCGTGGCGCCCGGAGCCCCCGAGAGCCTGAAGCGGATCCCCTTCAATGGCCGCGCGGCGGAGGCCTTGACCTCGCGCGAGCATCCGCTCGTCGATGTCGGCTCGATCGTCTCCGTTGCGGGGACGCCGGTCCCGCGCAACCTCTGCGGACCGCCCGGAAACCTGAACGCCGGCGCCTCGCCGCTCCCCGCCGGCTCGCTCGCCGGCACGATCGCGCTCGTCTCGCGCGGCGATTGCGTCTTCGTCCTGAAGGCGGCGAGGGCGAAGGTGGCCGGCGCGATCGGGATCGTGCTCGTCGACAACCGACCCGGCGAGGCGAACCGGATTCCGATCGAGCTCGTCGTCCCGGCCGGCATGATCTCCGACCTCGACGGGGCCGCGCTACGGACGTATCTCGCTCGCGAGGGCGGACGCGCACTCGTGAGAATCGGAGGCGACCCGCAGGAGCTCGCCACCGGCCGCAGCGGCGTCGTCACCAGCTTCTCCTCCGGCGGGCTGACCGCCTTCGGCCACCTGCTGAAGCCTGACGTGGGCGCCCCCGGCGGGGCGATCCTCTCGGCGACGCTTGCGATCGCAGGCGGTCCGTTCGCCGTCTTCGACGGGACGAGCATGGCCGCGCCCCACGTCGCCGGCGCCGCCGCGCTCTTGCTCCAGCGCCACCCCGGCTGGTCGCCCCGTCAAGTGAAGTCGGCTTTCGTCTCGACCGCCGGTCCGGCCTGGGCCGATACAGCGCGCACGATCGAGGCCCCGGTGCTGCTCTCCGGCGGCGGGCTCGCGAACGTCGCCGCCGCAAACGACCCGAAGCTCTTCACCGATCCGGTTTCGCTCTCCTTCGGCGACCTGAACGTGAACCGCGGTGGCGCCTCGCGCTCCCTGCTCCTCTCGCTCGCGGACGCCGGCGGGGGCGCCGGAGCCTGGTCGATCGAGCTGAAGCCGCAAGCACAGCCGAAAGGCGTCACGATCGAGGTTCCGAGCGGCGCGGCGATCGCGCCCGGCGGCGAGCTGATCATCCCCGTGACAGCGCGCGCGGCTGGGGACGCGGGCGCCGGCGAGGCCTACGGCTTCCTGCTCCTGCGCCGCGGCGACGACGTCCGTAAGGTGCCGTACGCCCTCCTCGTGACGCGCCCCGGCCTCGAATCGGCGCCGGTCGTGCCGCTCCGCTTCATCCAGACTGGAGACACGCGCACGGGGCCCTCGCGCGCATCGGTCTACAAGTATCCGGCGGCGGCGTTCGGCCCGGCCGCGAGCTATACGGGCTCACCGGTGAACGAGGACGGCGGCGAGATCCTCTACCGGATCCGTGTCGACGAGCCGGCCGTGAACCTCGGTGCGGCGGTGATCGTTTCCTCTCCCGGGTCGCTCATCCACCCCTGGGTGCTCGGCTCGCCCGACGAGAACGACGTCCAAGGCTACGCAGGCACGCCCGTGAACGTCAACAACCTGACGATCGACTATCCGCTCGACATCGGCGCCGCCGGCACCGTCTTCCCGCGCACGAAGAGCTACTACGTCTCGGTCGATTCCGGCCGCGACCCCTTTACCGGCCGATCGCTCGGCGGCCAGTACGTGCTGCGGGCGTGGCTCAACGATGTCGAGCCGCCGCTGATCGGCTTGATCACGGCGCGCGTCTCGGCCGGCCGGCCGACGATCGCGCTGCGAGTCTTCGACGAGGGCGCCGGCGTCAATCCGTTCTCCCTGGCGATCAGCTACGGGCGGACGCTGATCGGCGCCGCCGCATACGACCCGAGCTCCGGGGTGGCCCTCTTCCCACTCCCGAGCCAGGCTCCTCTGCTGAAGCGCGGCAAGCGCACGCTCGCCGCCGAGGCCGCCGACTTCCAGGAGGCGAAGAACGTCGACTCCGTCGGTGACGAGCTACTACCGAACACGGCCTTCGCGCGCGGTCCGATCCGCGTCGTCGCCGGCCCGACCGTGACCTGGCTCGCGCCGGAGGTGCGTGAGTGCGCCGCGGCTCGCACGTCGCTCGTCGTCCTCGCCGGCTCGACCACGAAGGTGCGCTCGGTGCGCTTCTTCGACGGCTTGAAGGCGATCGGCACCGGGCGTGGCGGCGGAGCGGGCCTCTATACCGGCACCTGGCGGCGCGGTGCCGCCGAAAAGGGCCGCCACACGCTGCGCGCGATCGTCACCGACGCCGGCGGCCGCAAGGCCGAGGCACGGCTGCTCGTCCGCGTCTGCCGCTGAGCGTCGAAGACCGGGGCGGCGTGCGGGTCGCGGTCGTGACGGGCGCCTCGAGCGGGATCGGGGAGGCGACCGCGCGGGAGCTGACGAGCCGCGGCTGGTACTGCGTGCTCGTCGCGCGGCGGCGGGAGCGGTTGGAATCGCTGGCGGCCGAGCTCGGCGGGGATCACGAGGTGTGCGATGTCTCCGATCGGGAGCAGGTGGGAGTCGCGGCGGCAGCGGTGCTGGCGCGGCATCCGCAGCTCGGTCTGCTCGTCAACAACGCCGGCATCCCCGGCCGCAGCGACTTCCTCTCGCTCGAGCCGGAGCGGATCGAGGCGGTGCTGGCGACGAACTATCTCGGCGGCGTCTGGTGTACTCGGGCCTTCCTTCCGGGACTCGCGCGCGGCTCGCACATCGTCAACGTGGTCTCGGTGGCGGGCACGATTGCTCTTGCATCCGGTGGCCCTTATGCGGCCTCGAAGCACGCTCAGCTCGCGTTCTCGCGCTCACTCGTGGCCGTGCTGGCGCCGAGAGGGATCGTCGTCCACACAGTGCTCCCGGGTTTCGTCGAGACGGAAGGGTTTCCACAACGTGGGCGTGTGCGCGGCCTCGCCTACCGCGCGGTCGTCAACCCTGCGTTCGTCGGCGAGCGGATCGTCGCTGCGGTCGAGACTGGAAGGGGAGAGCTCTTCGTCCCGCGCTGGTACCGCGCCGTCGCGCTCGCCCAGACACTCGCCCCGTCGCTCGTCGCACGCCTCGTCGCCCGAGCAAGCTGAGGCATCCTCTCCCGTTCGAACGGGCCTCGCCGAGTCACGGCCAGGGGCTTGCCCCGACCTGGCTCGGGGAAACAGGTCGCGGAGGGACACGGCCAGGGGCTGGCCCCGGACGCGGCTCGGGGAGACAGGTCTCTCGCGGCCACTGGTCACGCACGGAGCCGTCGCGTACGGTCGGCTCGTGGCGAGACCGTTGCGCTCGACCTTCGGCCGGGATCTGGCACCTCACCTCGCGCGGCGTTGACGGCCGCCCGAGCAGCTTCCGAATACGTCTGGGCGAACCCGGTTCGAGCCGGGCTGAGCACCAGCCGACGCGACTGGCCCTGGGGTGGGCTCGGCAACCCGTCCCGGCCGCGCCGAAGCTCGACGGAACCGGCGACGGCGCAGCGAGTTCGAGACGACGTCCCTCCGCCTGCAGGCGCCGCATCACGTCGGCCTTCTCGCCCGACAGCACCTCTGCGATCACCTCCTGCGTCAGGATGTCGATGCAGTAGCGGTCGTCGCCGATCATCCTCGCGACCCCTCGAGCGGTCGCCATCAAGGTGCTCGAGGATCACGTCCTGCACTGAGTCACCCGCGCGCGCGCCTCCGGCGACCCCGAGCAGGGTCGCCGAGAAGAGCCACGAAGACGCGCTAACGACCGAGGACGACGCGCCGCGCCCGCTCGGGCGAGCGATTCAGGCCGGTGACGAGCTCGTACGCGATCGTGCCTGCGACGCGAGAATGCGCCTCGACCTCCATCCCCGGACCTATCAGAATCACCGGCGTCCCGAGTGGCAGCTTCCGGTCGAGCTCGACGGCGAAGGCGTCCATCGAGACGGCGCCGACGACGCGGCGAGGCTCGCCGGCCACATGCACCTCGGTCCCCGTCAGGTCGCGCCGGAAGCCGTCCGCGTAACCGACCGGGACGATCCCGATCCAGGTCGGCCGCTCGGCCACGAAGCAACGGCCGTAGCCGGTCGACTCGCCAGGCTGAAGGAGCTTCATCTGCGCGAGCTCGGACTCCCAGCGCAGGGCCGGGTCGAGCCCGTCTGCCCCCGGAGACTCGCCGAAGGGCGAGATCCCGTAGAGCGCGATCCCGCAGCGCGCGGCGTCGAACGCCGCCGCCGGGTAGCGGAGCGCGCCGGCGCTGTTCGCGAGGTGACGCGTCAACTCCGGGAAGGCGGCGGTCGCGAGCCGAAAGCGCTCGATCTGCGCTTCCGTGAATGCGGGGTCGCAGTCGGCGGAGGCGAAATGGCTCATCACCCCCACCACCTGACGGCCGGGCGAGGGCAGCTCGGAGAGGCCCCAGCGACCCATGCCGGTGTCGAGCTTCAGGTGGACGCCAACGCCGTCGGGGATCTCCGCGTCCGCGACCACGAGCTCGAACGAAGCTTCCCGTGCGACGGCGGTCTCGTCGTTCGAAGCAGGGCCCATCACGATGACCCGAACCGAGCCGAGCGCTTCTCGCAGAATCAACCCTTCGGGAACGGTGGCGACGCACAGCGCCGTCGCGCCTGCCCCGAGAGCGGCCGCGCCGACGTCAGCCGCCCCGTGTCCATAGCCGTCTGCCTTGACGACCGCCCAAAGCTCGGCACCGCCGAGCGCGCGCAGAAGCGTGGCCACGTTGCGACGGATTGCGCCGAGGTCGAGCGTCAGCTCGGAGCGCGCCACTAGACCTCTACGATCATGGTGTCGTAGGCGAACGTAATCTTGCGGCCGACCTTCGCGGCGAGCCGCGTCAGATCGTCGTGGCCGAGACCGTCGACCTCCTCGATATGACTGAGCACGACGCGTTTTGCAGCCAGCGCGTCCACGATTCCGAGCGTCTGCTCGAACGTGGCCTCGAAGCGGAGCACCGGATGATCGGAGTGAATCCTCCTCGCGCCGGTGAACGGGTCGACCTCGCAGAGACCCATCGGCAGCACGGCGAGATCGACGCCACGCGACTCGGGTGGCGGCTCCCAGTCGTGCAGCTCGTCCATCGCCACGAGCAGCCGCTTGCCGCCGCCGGTCAGCTCGAAGGCGTAGACGAAGTCCTCGTGCAGGCGAAAGGGGCGGATCTCGACCTCGCCGAGCGTGACCGTCTCCCCGTCGCGAAGCTCGTGGACGTGGACGAAACCGCGCTGCTCGAGATAGTCGAAGTGGTCGCGGATCCCCTGGCTCGAGAAGTCGACGACGACCTGTTCCGGCAGATAGACGTCGGTGCGTTTCCGCCCCGCCGGATCGGGCGGCCAGACTCGGAACTCCCGGCCGCCGACCGCCTCCCAGACGCGCCGGCCCATCGTGTGGTCGGGATGCCAGTGCGAGTAGATGCAGGCGGCGATCTCCGTTACGCCAGATCGGTCGAGCTGGAGTCGCGACTCCTCCGGTGTGTCGAAGAGGACATTCGGCCCGTGGACGAAGAGGCTCGGCCCGGTGCGCGAATAGGGAACGCCGCGTTCGCGCGCCTCGACGCAGACTCGACACTCGCAACCCGGTCGCGGCATCGCGGTCGCACCACCCGAGCCGAGGATCTCGACCTTCATCCGGCCTATTCTCCGGGATCGAGGATCGCTCGGCTGCTCAGTCCGGTTCGCCGGCTCTCCGAGCCGGCACCTTCGCCGCGCCGAACGCGACGAGGAACGTCGTCAGCGCCGCGACGAGCGCGATTCCAGCTGGTTGCCGGAGCAGGACGAAGACGCGCCCGACACCGGGGACGTCGATCCGCATCCGGCCCACGACGTCGCCAAGCCTCGGACGCCAGAGATCCTGCCCTTCCCGGTTGTCTCCTCGGACGATGTAGCCCGACTCGGCGTCGCCGCCGACGATCCGGTGGATGATCATCGCCCCGGCGCCCGGCTCGCCGGCCGGCACGTGGTAGACGACGACGTCGCCGACAACATAGGAACGCTGCTCGACGGCTAGCACGAGGTCCCCCGATTCGAGCGCCGGCAGCATGCTGGTTCCCGACACGATCAGGTACGAGGCAGGGCCGCCGAGAAAGCTTGGCCGCAGGAGTACGAACCAGGCGACGACAAGGACGAGCGTGAGCGCCATCGAGCCGGCGCGGATAAGCCGGCGGCGGGCGAATGTGCGGCCACTCGCTCCTTCGATCGTGGCCGTTGCAGTCGTATCCATCGTCACGGGTAGTAGGTGGCCTCGAGAATCGGCCGCTGCGCCGCTGTCCCGTACTCGGCTGACCGGAACTGACTCGTACGCACGGTCCCGGAGCTCTCCGTCCGGTCGCTGATCCGCCAACCGTTGTTCGCCGTCCCGTCGACGAATGCCTGCACGTCCGCAGTCACAGTCCAGGTGAGGGTGACGTTCGCAGTCGTGCCGGTGGTGACGCTGGAGGTCGCCGCACCGGCGACCGCCGCCTGGTTCGTCCACGTGATCCCGGCCTCCGTCCAGGACGCGGTCGTCCGATGCGCGTCGTACGTCCTGCTCGCCGTGGGCGCCGCATACATGAAGAGCTTGAGACTGGCCGCCGTGATCAGCGAGTTGGCCGGGATCGAGCACGAGGCGAGGTCGAGCCGGACGAACGTCCGCCTGTTGCGGTTCCCGTATCGAGAGCTGACGTCGAGGTTCGTCACGGTGCCGAAGTTCCTGCCCGCGCTGTTCTGGTCGATGTAGCTGTCCGCATCGGCGGCGCTCAGGGTGCAGGTCGTCGGAGTGATGCTCGACGCGCCGGTGCTCGTCGTCAGCTTCGTGGACGAAACCCCGAGTGTCACCGCGAGGGCGACTCCCGTGAAGAGAAACAGCACGAGACCTGCGAGGCCGAGCAGGAGACGAAAGGTAGGGCGGCGGACGGGGGTGGCCGGTCCCATCTACGGCCCCGTGATCGAGACGTGGTAGCCCGCGACCTGCGCCGCGCCGGGCTGAGGACTCGTCGTCAGCGCCATCGAGTTGTCGGTGGTGTCGCCGTCCGTCGGGACGGTCTGCGGGCCGCCGGTCGCGATGCTGGCTCCCGCCGAATCCGTCAGGGTGACGGAGAGGCTTCCGCCTTCACACCCCGGATCCGCGATCGCGCCGACCGTAACGGCGGTCACGTTCCCGCGCGAGGTCGTGTAGCCGACTGTGAAGCCGTCCGTCTCGCAGGCCACGACGGGGATGTTGCCTCCGCCGAGCTTGGTCCCCGAGATACCTACGCCCGCGGCCAGCGCGACGGATGCCGAAGCGGCGGTGACAACCGCCGCACTCCACAGGATCACCGATTTCATCATCTGCCGCCTCCGGGGCGGATTCGGTGCCGAGCGACGGCCCCCTGCACGAGAGGGCCGCCGCTCGGCTGCCGATCTACGAGCTGATCAGGACGTGCACGCCTTCGGTGAGCTTGGCCGAGGCCGCAGCCGATAGCGAGACGGAATGGGAAACCGCGGCGCTCGTCGGGATCGCCAGGGAGCCCGATCCGATCTGAGCGCCGGTCGAATCGGTGAGGCTGACGCTGAGCGTCTGGCCGTCGCAGGCATCGTTGACGCCCGCGACAGTGACCGATGTCACCTCGTAGCGCTTGTCGGTCGTATCCCACGCTGTCGCGTAGGCGGTCGTGACGCCGTCTGTGTCGCACGAGGCGATCGCAGTGTTATCGGCGCCGACTTTGTTGCTCGTGATCCCGCCCAGGCTCGCGGCCATGGCGAAGACGCCTGCGAGCACCGTCAAGCCGGCGCCTAGGGCAATCAGGGTTCTCTTCATGAAAACACGGCTCCTTGTACTCGGGTCGATGCGGCGCCGCGGTCCGCAAGGGTGGATACGTCCGATAATCGGTTGCCATCATCGCCCCGCCGCCCCCCAAAAAGGAGATCCGAGACAACCCTTTTCAAGGGGTACGGCGCTCGTTCTCGGGGACGGTTCAGACGCGCAGGTGCGGCAGCGCCGCGACGATGTCGCTCGCGACGAGGCCTGTCCCGTATGGAACGCGCCTCGCAGCCTCGGCCGTAGCCATCGCAGCGGCGGCCGCCGCCAGTGGCGGTTCCAGCCCCTTGGCGAGGTAGGCGGCGAGAACGCCCGTGAGAACGTCCCCCGTACCGGCCGTCGCAAGCGCGGGCGCGTCGATCGGACAGACGAGCGTCCTGGCTCCGGGTGCCGCGACGATGGTGTCGGCGCCCTTCAGCAGGCAAACGCAACCGAAGCGATCCGCCGCACGCCGGACGGCCTCGAGTCGATGGGCGCTCACCCAGTCCGAGCTCTCACCGATCAGCCGGCCGAGCTCGCCCGCATGCGGTGTCAGGACGACCGGCGGCCGCCAGCCGCCGGGCTCGAGCTCGTGCAGCGCATCGGCGTCCAGGACGACCGGCTGCTCGAGTTCGGAGAGGATCCTGCCGACGATTGCCTTCGCCTCGTCCGTCCGTCCGAGGCCCGGGCCGACGGCGACGGCGCCGGCTTTCCCGGCCGCCTCGAACGCGGCAGCCCAGGTCAGCTTGACGGGCTCGAGCAGCTTCGTCTCCACGATCGGGAGCGAAGCCTCGGGAACGGCGACCGCCACGTAACCGGCGTCGGCACGAAACGCCGCCTCGGCGGCCAGGCAGACCGCGCCGGTCAGGCCGGGCGCTCCGCCGACGATCAGCACGGAGCCGGCGCTGTACTTGTTGTCCTGCTCCTGCTTGCGCGGCACCAGATCGAGGATCGCCGAGGTCACGAGCGCCGCTTCGGTCTCCGAGTCGTCGAGCCCGATGTCGACGATCACAACCTCACCGGCGTGGAAGCGGCCCGGCGCGACCACGAGCCCAAGCTTGCAGCCGTGGAAAGTCACGGTCACGTCGGCGCGGACGGCTGCGCCGGCCGCCTCTCCGGTGGAGGCATCGACCCCCGAAGGAAGATCGACCGCGACGACCGACCCGCGCGCCGAGTTGATCCGCTCGATCAGCGCCGCCGCCTCGGTGCGCGGCTCACCGTGGAAGCCCGTCCCGAAAAGGGCGTCGACGATCACATCCGCCTGCTCCACGGCGGAGGTCTCGACCGCGTCCCGCCCGGCCGCACGAAGCTCGCGAGCGGCGATCCGCCCGTCGCCTCCGTTGGCCCCGTCGCCGCACACGACCGCGAACCGGCGCGCATCCGGAAAGCCGTTCAGCACTTCCTGCGCGACCGCGGCACCGGCCCGCTCCATCAGCTCGGGAGCACTGGCCGGGAAGCGGGGATAGCGCTCCTCCGCAGCCCGCATCTCCGCCGCGGTGTAGAGCGGCTCGAACATGGCCGGAGTCAGGCCTCGCCGGCGACCGCAACGGCCGAGGCGAGCTCGCGCGAATGAGTCATCGAAAGGTCGATCGCGCCGAAGCCGCGGTGCTCGGCCCAGGCGGCGACCCGGCCCTGGAGGCGCACCGACGGCTTGGGGCGTCCGACGATCTCGATCTCGCGCCAGGCGAACGCGCGCGCCACGCCGAAGCCGAGTGCCTTGCCGACGGCCTCCTTGCCGGCGAACCGCCCCGCGTAGCTTTCGGCGGGATTCTTCCGCGAGTCGCAGTACGCCTGCTCCGCCGGCGTGAAGCAGCGATCCCGGAAGCTGGCGTAGCGCTCGAGCGACCTGCGGATCCGCTCGATCTCGATCAGGTCGATGCCTACGGTGACACGCCTGGCCGTCGTCACGGTCGGCGGTCGATCCAGTCGGGGACGTGAGCGATCGAGCTGAGGATCGCGTCGGGCACCGTGCTCGAGCGCTCGAGGGCGTCCGGACGGAACTTGCCGGTCCGCAGCAGGACGGTCTTCATCCCGAAGAGCTGCGCGCCGGCGACGTCCTGGTCGAGATCGTCGGTGACCATCCACGTCAGCTCGGGCTCCGCGTCGAGCGCGGCGAGCGCGGCTGAGAAGCAGGCAGCGCTCGGCTTGCCGACGACCGTCGCCTCGATCCCCGTCGCGTACTCGAGCCCCGCCACGAACGAACCCGCATCGAGCATCGGCCCACGTGCGGTCTGCCACCACTTGTTCTTGTGCAGGCAGTAGAGCTCCGCCCCGCCCTGGAGCTCCGAGAATGCGCGGGCGAGGTTCATGTAACTGAAGACCTGGTTCGGCTCGAGCGTCTCGTCGCACCCGCCGATCAGCACCGCGTCGGCGGTGTCGCCGACGAGCTCGACTCCCTCCAGGTCCGGAACGATCGCGGACATCACGAGCGCGAAGACGCGACGCCCATCAAGCGCGCCCGCCGCGGCGACCGGCGTCGTCTGCAGCTCCTCGTCGTCGAGCTCGAAGCCCATCGCCCGCAGCTCCTCCGCCAGGGTCGCGCGGGTCCGCGACGAGTTGTTCGTGACGAAGCGAAGCCTGTGCCCGACCTTGCGGAGCCGGGCGACGGCCTCCACGGCGCCCGGGATCGCTTCGCCGGAGACGTGGAGCACCCCGTCCACGTCGAGCAGAATGGCCGCCATGGAGCGTGAGTCTATTCGGGTCACTCGATCGGTCGTGCTTCCCCTGGCCGAGATCCACTTTCGTTTCTCCCGCTCCAGCGGGCCGGGAGGCCAGCACGCGAACACCTCGGAGACGCGGGTCGAGGCGGTGTTCGAGGTGGAGTCGTCGTCGGCGCTCACGGACGTCCAGAAAGGGCGGGTGCTCGCCAGAGCGGGGGCGATTCTGCGGGCGGTCGCGCAGGATGAGCGGAGCCAGCTACGGAACCGCGAGCTCGCCACCGAGCGCCTGGTCGAGCAGCGCCGCGCCGCGCTGATGGGGGGGCTAAACGGGGGGCCGACGCGGCCGGCGCGGGGGGCGACGGCGGGGCGGCTCGAGTCGAATCCGCGCCGCGGGGCGACGAAGAAGCTGCGGCGCCCGCCCGGGGACTAGACTCGGAACATGGACGTGCTCCGGTTCGCGAGCGTGCTCGAGTCGCTGCCGAGAGAGCGCACCCGGCTGCTCGACAACCTCGGCCGGCTGCGGCGCGAGATCGGGCCGATCACACCCGAGCTCTCCGACGCGCTCGCCGACCACATGCGCCTGCGGCACGGAGACGTGCACGAGGTGACGTCCTTCTATTCGTTCCTGCAGGTGCCGGTCGACGCCGTGCGCGTTTGCACCGGGCCTGTCTGCGACTCGCGCGGGGCACGTGATCTGCTGACCGGAGCCGCGATCGAGGTGCCGTGCCTCGGCCACTGCGAGCTCGCGCCGGTCGTCCTTCACGGCGACGAGGTCGTCGGCGGCGTCGTTCACTCGACGAACGGCTTTCTGTGCGAGCCGGACGACCTCCGTGAGCCGGCGAAGCTGAGCCAGGATGAGGTGCTCGCGCGTCTCGAGGCCTCAGGCCTGACGGGGATGGGAGGCGCGGGATTCCCCACCTGGCGCAAGTGGGACGCCGTCCGGCGCGAGCCTTCCCCGCGCGTCGTGATCGTCAATGCCGACGAGGGCGAACCGGGGACGATAAAGGACCGCTACGTGATGGAGCTCCGCCCGCAACTCCTGCTCGAGGGGCTCGCGGCAGCGATGCGCTTCTGCGAGACCGACGAGGCCTACATCTACCTGCGCGAGGAGTACGCCTCGGCGCGGAGCGTGCTACAGCAGGCCATCTCGGCACGAGGGCTTTCCGTCGAGCTCGTGATCGGCGCCGGCGCATACATCTGCGGCGAGGAGACAGCCATGCTCGAGTCGATGGAAGGGCGACGCGGGATGCCACGGCTGCGGCCGCCGTTCCCCGCGCAGTCCGGCTACCTCGGTCGGCCGACGCTGATCAACAACGTCGAGACACTGGCACACGTCGCGCGGATCCTCCGCGGCGACTGGCAGCCGACGCGGCTCTGGTCCGTCTCCGGAGCCGTCGGAAAGCCCGGCTGCTACGAGGCGCCGCTCGACATAACGCTCCGCCAGCTGATCGACGGCTACGCGGGCGGGCTCGTCGGCGAGCCGGGCGCGATCGTCCCGGGCGGGGCGGCCAGCGGGATCCTGCCGCCCGCCGCACTCGACGTCGCGCTCACCCGCGAGGCGCTGACCGAATGGGGCTGCGGCGTCGGCTCGGCCGCCGTGCAGGTGTTCCCGCAGTCCTACTCCCCTCTCCGCCTGCTCGCCGAGACGATGCGCTTCTTCGCCGAGGAGTCGTGCCAGAAGTGCACGCCCTGCCGGATCGGGAACCGCGCTCTCCACCACGTCTGCGAAGAGCTCGAGCACGGCCGCGCGGCGATGTCTCGCGGGCAGGTGGAAGAATGGCTCGACGCCATGACCCTCACTTCCATCTGCGGGCTCGGCCAGGCAGCGCCGTACCCGGTGCGAAACGCGTTCGAGCGTTGGCCGGAGCTGTTCGCGCCGCTCGGCCCTGCTCCGCTCGACGAGCCGGTGTCGGCGTGATCGAGTTCACGCTCGACGGCCGGCCGGCGAGCGCCCGGGAAGGCGAGCTGCTCGTCCATGCGGCCGCGCGCAACGGCGTCTTCGTCCCCACGCTCTGCCACGACGACAAGCTCGACCCGTACGGCGGCTGCCGGCTGTGCGTCGTCGGTGTCGAGGGCTCGTCGCGGCCGCTTCCCGCCTGCGCCACCCGCGTCGAAGCCGGCATGGTCGTCTCCACCAACTCCAACGTCCCCCAGCTCCAGAAGACGCTGACGGAGATGCTCCTGTCGGAGCACCTGAACGACGATCCCGGCGGTCGCCCGAACGAGCTCGTCGACCTCGCGCGAGAGCTCGGCGCCGAGGCGCCGCTGATCCTTCCCGACGCAAAGCGCGAGCCCTACGCCGACCGCAACCGCTTGATGGGTTACGAGCCCGACACGTGCATCCTCTGTAACCGCTGCGTGCGCTACACGCAGGAGGTGATGCAGTGCTCGGCGCTCTCGCTCGAGGGCCGCGGGCCGGAGGCACGGATCGTTCCGACCTGGGAGCGCTCCTGGCTCGATACCGAATGCGAGCTCTGCGGCGGCTGCCTTTCCGTCTGCCCCACCGGCGCGATCTACGAGAAGTTCCTCGAGGGAGCCGGGGTCGAGGAGAAGCAGCTCGAGCAGACGAAGACGACGTGCACGTTCTGCGGAGTCGGCTGCCAGATCGACCTGAACGTCGATCCCGAGACGAAGCGGATCGTCAAGGTCACCTCGAAGCCCGAGTACGTCTCGAACGAGGGCGACCTCTGCGTCAAGGGGCGGTTCTCGTTCAACTTCGTCCACCACCCCGACCGCCTGACCGAGCCGCTCGTCAGAGGCGAGGACGGCGAGCTCCACGCAACCACATGGGAGGAAGCGCTGCGCGTCGCGGCCGACGGGCTGAGGGGGGTGATCGAGCGCCACTCGCCCCAGGCGGTCGGAGTCCTCGCCTCCGCCCGTTTGACGAACGAAGAGAACTACCTGATCCAGAAGCTCGCCCGGACGAGCCTTCAGACGAACTCCGTCCACTCCTGCGAAGCCACCTGACACGCTCCTACCCTCTACGGCCTGGTCAGGTCGTTCGGCAGAGGCGCCTCCACCAACTCGATCCCCGAGATCGAGAACGCCCGTTTCCTGCTCGTGATCGGCTCGAACACGACCGAGGCGCACCCGGTGCTCGCGCTGCGGATCAAGAAGGCAGTGCGCAAAGGGGCGACGCTCGTCGTTGCCGATCCCCGGGCGATCTGGCTGACGAAGATCGCGAAACGGCACCTACAGCTGCGGCCCGGCTCGGACGTCTGGCTCCTGAACGCGATCATGCACACGATCCTCGAGGAGGGGCTGCACGACGAGGAGTACGTCCGCGAGCACACCGAGGACTTCGAAGCGGTGCGGGACGTCGTCGCCCGCTATCCGCCGGAAGAGGCCGAGCGCTGGACGGGCGTCCCGGCCGAGGCGATCCGCGCGACGGCGCGCGAGTACGCGACCGAGCGCCACGCGGCGATCTTCTACACGCTCGGGATCACCGAGCACGCCTGCGGCGTCGACAACATCTGGTCGCTCGCGAACCTCGTCCTGATGACCGGCCATCTCGGCTACGAGTCCACCGGGCTGAACGCGCTGCGCGGCCAGAACAACGTCCAGGGGCTGAACGACTCGGGCGCGAATCCCACCTACCTCCCCGGCTACCAGCCCGTCGACGACCCCGTCGTGCGGGCGAAGTTCTCGGAGGCCTGGGGCGTCGAGGTGCCGGAGCGCGCCGGCTTCCGGCTCGACCAGATCATGTCCGGCCTGCACGACGACCGGATCAAGGCGCTTTACCTGATCGGCGAGAACCCCGGTCACACCGAGCCGAACGCGCACCACGTGGCCGAGGGGCTCTCGAAGCTGGAGTTCCTCGTCTCCCAGGACATCTTCCTGAGCGACACGGCTGAGAAGTACGCGGACGTGGTCCTCCCCGCCTCCAGCTTCGCCGAGAAGGACGGGACGTTCACGAACACCGAGCGGCGCGTCAATCGCGTCCGTGCGGCGGTGCCGCTGCCGGGGAACGCGCGCGGCGACCGGCAGATCGTGCTCGACCTGGCGCGCGCTCTCGGCTGCGACTGGCCGGAATACGCAGACGCGGAATCGGTCTGGAACGAGCTCGCCGACCTCTGCCCGAACTGGGCCGGGATCCGCTATTTCCGGCTCGAGGACGAAGGCCTCCAGTGGCCGTGCGCCTCGCTCGAGGACGAAGGCTCGCGCTTCCTGCACGAGAAGACGACGGCGCGTCCCTCCGGGCGCGGCAAGTTCCACCCGGTCGAGTACCAGCCGCCGATCGAGGAGCCGGACGCCGACTACCCGTTCGTCCTCTCCACCGGGCGCACGCTCTATCACTACAACTCGGGCGCGATGACGATGCGCGAGGACGGGATCACCGACAAGCAGCGCGACCCGTTCTTCGAGATCTCGGCGGAAGATGCATCCTCGCTCGGGGTTCTGGATGGAGACTGGGTGCGGCTCGTCTCGCGTCGCGGCGACCTCCAGGCGCGGGCGCAGGTGTCGGCGCGCGTCTTTCCCGGGCTCGTGTGGATGGCTCTCCACTTCGCCGAGGCGAAGGTGAACTGGCTGACGCACGACGTCGGCGACCCGCTGATCGGCACGCCCGAGTACAAGGTGTCGGCGGTGCGGCTGGAAGTCGTGTGATCGGCAGCCCGCGCCGGCACGCGCCGGAGTGCGATTCGACGCAGGCGCTGCTCGGCCCGGACGATCCGGAGGGCGCGATCGCAACAACCGACCACCAGACGGCCGGGCGCGGCCGGCTCGGCCGTAGCTGGGTCGAGGCGCCGGGCACGTCGGTCATGGTCTCCGTGGTGCTGCGGCCGCCGCCGGAGCGCCGCGCCCCCGAGCTCTCGCTGGTCGCGGCCGTCGCCGTCGCGCTCGCGGTCGAGGACGCGACCGAACTCGCGGCGCAGATCAAGTGGCCGAACGACGTCATGTTGGCGCGCCGCAAGGTCGCAGGAATCCTGGCGGAGATGAGAGACGCGGTCGTGATCCTCGGGATCGGGCTGAACGTGAACCAGTCGCGGGAGGAGCTGCCTTCGGACGCGAAGGTCGCCGCCGCTTCGTTGCGCACGATCGACGGTCGTGAGCGCGACCGCGAGGAGGTGCTGACGCTGCTGCTGGAGCGGCTCGACGCCTGCTACGGCGCCTGGCGCGACGGCGGGCTGGACGCGATCTACGACGACCTGGGCTCGCGCGACTTCCTTCGCGGCCGGCGCGTCACGGTCGACGGTGTCGGCGGAGTCGCGTCACGGATCGAACGCGACGGGCGGCTACGAGTCGACGGCGAGGCCGGGCCGCTCCTCGTCGAGAGCGGCGAGGTCCTGTTCGAGCGCTGAGAGGTCTCGAGGCGTGTTTGCGTTCGCGAGCAGCCGCTCGTCGACCTCGAGAACGGTCGGGTTGACGCCGCGAAGCGAGAGCTCGCCCACGGCGAGCCGGCGCTCGAGCTCCGGACGGGCGGCGCTCGCGTAGCCACCGGGCCGCGGTCCCGTCTGGGGGACGGCCCGCGCCGCGCCGAGCGCCCGCAGCAGCCCGGGTGTGACGAGCGGGCAGTCGACTGGCAGGAAGACGACGGTGTCGTACGCCGTCGCACGCAGGCCGGCGATCACGCCCACGATCGGCGCGCGCAGCTCCGCGCCGTCGTCGAGCACGGGAAAGGGCAGCGCGAGCTCGCCTTTCTTGCCGACGGCGAGCCGCTCGTCGCACGCCTCGCCGAGCACCCGCCAGGCCCGTTCCGCGAGCGTCTCGCCCCGAAACCGCGCGAGCGCCTTGGGCGACCCGAACCGCGTCGACGCGCCGCCCACGAGCAGCACACCCGAGAGCTTGGCGCTCACGAGAAGGCTTGTGTTGAAACAACACAAGCTCCTCGGCTCCCGCTCCGAAGCCGCGGCGAGGAGGCTGTCGCGGCGCTCGCACGACAGGGCTTGTGTTGAAACACCACAAGCCCTCTCACGTCTCGACCCTCTCTCGGTGGGTGTAGACGTTCAGCGAGCCGCCGCGGACGAAGCCACACAGCGTCACGCCCCGATCGGCGGCTAGCTCGACGGCCAGAGAGGAGGGGGCGCCGACCGCGACGAGCAACGGACAACCGGCCACCGCCGCCTTCTGCACGAGCTCGAACGAGAGCCGGCCGCTGACGCAGAGAATCGAGTCGCGCAGCGGCAGCAGCCCGGCGCCGAACGCCCAGCCGACCACCTTGTCGAGCGCGTTGTGGCGACCCACGTCCTCGCGCAGGCAGACGAGGTCGCCCGCCTGCGAGAAGAGGCCGGTGGCGTGCAACCCGCCGGTCGCCTCGAACGCGGCCTGGGCCCCGCGGAGGCGCTCGGGCAGCGAGAGCACGAGCGCCGCCGAGACTCGAAGCTCGCTCTCGACGCGGGGCGCCTCGACCGCGACAGCTTCGAGCGCACCCTTGCCGCAGACACCGCAGGACGAGCTCGTGTAGAAGCTCCGGGCGAGCCGCTCCGGGTCGAAGCCCGGCGCGTCCACCTCGACGGTATTCGCTGCGAGATCGTCCGGAAGCCTCGCCCCCGCCGGCCGCAGGCCCTCGGAGAGACAGAAGCCGAGCGCGAGCTCCTCGTCGTTGCCCGGCGTGCGCATCGTCACCGCCACCGCCCGCCCCTCGATCCGGATCTCGAGCGGTTCCTCAACCGCGACGACATCGGTCTCCTCCGTGCCGGGAACGCGCAGCACCGTGACGCGGCTCGTCGCCAGAGGAGGAGCCCGCACTACCGTGGGCGCCGCGACACCGTGACGCGCACGAGCCGCGGCCCCGCCGTGTCGATCAGCTCGAGCTCGACGCTGTCCCCGGGATCGAGCTGCGCCACCGCCGCCGTCAGGGCGCGCGCCGAGCCAATCGGCTCGCCGTCCAACGCGACGATCACGTCGCCCGGCACGACCTCGGCACGCGCCGCGGGTCCGCTCTCGTACACCTCGGTGACGCGGACGCCGCGCGTCGCAGGATCGAGCCCGAGCGCGACCGCAGCGGAGTCCGACTCGACCGACGCGATCGAGATGCCGAGCCAGGCGCGGGTGGCTTCAGGCTCGCTGCGGATCTCCTCGATGATCGGCAGAGCCGCATCGATCTCGATCGCGAAGCCGATGTTCTCCGCCGCGTCTCCACGCGCAACTGCCGTGTTGATCCCGACGAGCCTCCCGGCTCGATCGACGAGCGCGCCGCCCGAGTTGCCCGGGTTGATCGCCGCATCGGTCTGCAGGAGCCCCTCGAGCCGGGCGCCGTCGCCGGGCTCGACCGTCCGGTTGAGACCCGAGACGATCCCGCTCGTCACTGTCGGCCCGCCGAGCCCCAGCGGGTAGCCGACGGCGATCACGTCGTCGCCGAGCCGCAGCGAGGACGAACGCGCGATCCTGATCGGAACGAGGTTGCGCGCGTCGACGCGGACCACAGCCAGGTCGCGCTCGGCGGCGGTGCCGATCACAGTCCCTCGCAGCGGCCGCGTATGGCGTCCATCGTTGAACGTGATCGTGATCTCGTTCGCTCCCTCGACGACGTGGTTGTTCGTGACGATGATCCCGCCCCGGTCGACGACGACGCCCGAGCCCTCACCGTTGCCGCCGCCGACGACGGTCGTTCGGACATAGACGACCGACGGCAGCACGCGGGCGACCGCGTCCGCGATCGAGCCCACGGTCGAAGCGGACGGCGCCTCGCCGGCGGGCTCCGTGGTTGTTGCGGCGGGCACCGTCACCGTCGTCGCCCCCGCAGTCGGAGAATCGTCGTCCCCGCTGCAGCCGACCAGCACCAGCGCAGCGACGAGCGCCGGTAACAGCAGCCTCACGGGAGCCTCGGGAACGTCAGCGCACCGACAGCCGCCGCGGCGAGCAGCAGCACGAGCCCGCCGGCGAGGAAACCGACGGTCACCTCCTGCTGGCGCTCGACTTTGCTGACAAGCGAGCCGAGACGTTCATACGCCTCGTTCAGGCCCGCCACGCTCTTCGCCTCGTACGCGCGCCCGCCCGTGGTCGAGGCGATCTGCCGGAGCGTGGCGGCGTCGGGCGGCACGGGGATCACGCGGGTGACGCCGAAGCGGTCGAGCTCGATGATCCCCTCCGGAGTCCCGAGCGCGACCGTGTAGACCGGGATCTTGAACGACTTCGCGCGCTGCGCCCCCTGGAGCGGACTGAGCAGCCCGACCGTCTGCGAACCGTCAGAGAGAAGCAGGATCACCGCCGGCGTCTGCTTCTCGACTCGACTCGCCCCTGGCTCGGCGGGCCTCGTCGGCGCCGAGCGCACGACCTGGACGGCGCGGGCAATCGCATCGCCGATGTTGGTGCCGCGCTGGGGATAGAGGTACGAGATCGAGTCGGTCACGAAGTCGTGGTCGTCGGTCGCGGGCGCGACGACCTCGGCCTGCTCGGAGAACGCGACGAGGCCGACCTGGAAGCGCGGCGGCAGCCTCTCGATGAACTGCCGCATTACGTCCTGGGCCGCCTCCAGCCGGGTCGGCGCGACATCCTTCGCCTGCATCGAGCCGGAGACGTCGACGACGAGGACGACCGTCGCCTCCTCCCGATCCGCGAGTCGCGCCATCGACGGCCGCGCGAAGCCGACGAGCAGCGCCGCGAGCGCAAGCAAGAAGAGGGCGAGCCCGGCATGACGACGCCAGGAGCGGCTCGACGCAGCGACGCCCGCCAGGACGTCGAGATTCGTGTACCGCACCGCGTAGCGCGCCGGCCGGCGCTGGAGCCACCAATAGCCGAGCACGATCAGCGGCAGCGCGAGCAGCGTCAGGAGCAAGAGCGGGGCGCCGAAGCTCATCGAACGCAGACCGCAAGGATCTGGAGCTCGACTCGCGTCCCGGCCGGCGGCCGTCCCCGCACGGTCACGACGACACGGCCCCCGACCCGCCGGCCGCTTGCGCGGATCGAGGCGAGCCGGGCAGCCGAGGGTGCCGTGCGCGTGCGGAAGGCGATCGCGGTCGAGAAGGCGAGCAGCCGTTCAGAGGACCGGCAGGCATACGAGACCGACTGGCGCGCGCCCTCACGGAGCTGCACCGTCTTGACGCGCCGGGTGAGCACCGGCCCGACCGCCGCCGGTCGAGTCACGGCCGAGAGCGTCCTCGTCGGCTCGTAGGCCGTCCGGGAGCGTCCGCCCCCGCCGGCCGCGGGGATGCAACCGAGCAGCGGCCGGAATGTGACGGCGCGCGGCAACGTCGCGAACGCGACGAAGACGATCTCGCGTCCCGTCGTCACGCCCGGTCCGACAGGACCGCCGAGCGCGCCGAGGAAGGACACATCGACGCCGCCGCCGCGAGGAAGATCGGCGTCGAGCCCGCCCACCGTCTGCCCGCGCCCCGGACACTGGACGCGAAAGTACGTCGGCACTGGCCCGGCGGGGACGCTCACCCACGGGCCGATGACGCGGATGCACTCCGGCAGCCCCTCGCACTCGGTGCCCGCAGTCGCCGCCGGCGCGCCGACGCCCGCGCCGACCGCAACCGCCACGAGCGCACCGATGAGGAACCGTTTCATGGCAGCCGCCCGAAGAGGAGCGCCGATGCAGCCCCGGCGCCGAGGAAGAGCAACGCGCCGGCAGCGGCGAAGACGGCGGTGATCTCGCGCTCCTCGTCCTCGCGGCCGACCCTGGAGCCGAGCTCCTCGTAGACGGCCCGGAGCCGGGCGCCGTCGGGCGCCTCGTAGAAGCGCGCGCGGGTCAGCGCGGCCACCTCTCGCAGAGTCTTCGGGTCGGGCGGCACCGTCACGCGCTCGACGAAGCCGTCCGGGTTGCGCACCTCGACGACTCCCTGAGCCGTGCCGAGCGCGACCGTGGAGATCGGGATCCGCAGCGCCCTCGCGCGTCGTGCCGCCGCGACCGGTGTCTGCTCGCCGATCGTCTGCGCCCCGTCCGAGAGCAACACGATCGCGGCCGGCGGCCGCTCGCCATTCGCTCCGCGAACGCGCTCTGCCACCTGCACGGCGCGCGCGATCCCGCCTCCGAGCGCGGTTCCGTCGCCTGGGCGCAGGTTGCCCAGAGCGCGCTCGGCGAGCTCGCGGTCGGCGGTCGGCGGCAGGACGACCGACGCCCCTTGCGCGAAGGAGACGATCGAGACGAGATAGCCCTCCGGCAACCGCGCGAGGAAGATGCGCACCGCATCCTGAGCGGCCGCAAGCCTCGTCGGCTTGACATCGGTCGCCACCATCGAGCGCGAGACGTCGATCGCGAGCACGACCGTCGCCTCCTCCCGGGGGACGGAAACGGTCGCGTGGGGCCGCGCAAGACCTGTGGCGATCAGCGCGAGAGCCAGGAGAGCCAGCGCCGGGGCGACGTGACGCAGCCCGCCCGGTCTCCGGCCGAGCAGATTCGGGACGAGAGCCGGGTTCGCGAACGCGCCGGCCTGGGCACGACGGCGTCGCTCCAGAAGCAGGTAGCCGCCGAGCGCGAGCGGGACGAGCAGGAGCGCCAGCAGGGCGAGGGGAACGGCGAACGTCAACGCGCTGCTCCTCGCAGACGGAGGTAGCTCACAAGCGGCCGCAGCCAGTCACCTGCGGTGGAGAGCACGACGTGCGCGACGGCGAGCGAGCGCAGCTCCCGCACCACCTCGTCCCGCTCGGCGGCCGCGGCCGCCGCAAACCGCTCCCGCAGGCGCCGGTTGGCGGTGTCGACGCGGAGCTGTCTGCCGGTCTCGGGATCGACGAGTCGCAGCTCACCCACATTCGGGAGCGTCTCTTCGCGCGGGTCGCGCAGCTCGATCGCGAGGACATCGTGCCCACCAGCGAGCCGGAGGAGCGGCGAACGCCAGTCGCGCGGGCCCCGGAAGTCGGAGGCGACGATCACGAGCGAGCGTTGCCTGGCGAGCCGCGAGACGAGGCCGAGCGCCTCTCCTAGCGACGTCGCCCCCCCTCCCTCGACGGCGGTCTCGCGACGCAGCTCGAGCAGCACCCCGAGCATCCCCGCACGCCCTTGTCTCGGCGGGAAGACGCGCGGCTTTCCATCACCGAAGGCGAGCAGACCGAGCCTGTTCCCGCGCCGGCTCGCGAGGTGGCCGAGCGCAAGCGCGACACCCTCGGCGACGTCGGCCTTGCGCCGGTCGGCGGTGCCGAACGCCATCGAGGGCGAGACGTCGAGCGCGAGCCAGGTGACGAGCACGCGCTCTGCAAGGTCGACGCGAACGTGTGTCTCGCCCGTCCGCGCGGTTACGTTCCACTCGATCCGGCGGACGTCATCCCCCGGGATGTACGGCCGTACCTGCGCAAGCTCGCTGCCTGCGCCGAGGAGCGAGGAACGGTGATCGCCGGCGAGCATCCCCTCCACCCGGCGGCGCACCGTCAAGTCGAGCGCGCGGAGAAGCGGCTCCGAGAGCGGTCCCGGCCCCGGCTGTGCCGGAGTCCGGATCGCGCGTACCGGAGCCGCGCCCGTCACGCGGCGGACTCGGCGCGCCGCAGCTCGAGCTCGGGCTTCGCGACCGCGGCGAGGACGCGATCGAGGATCGAGTCCGCGTCGATCTCCTCCGCGAGCGCCTGATAGCTGAGCACGAGCCTGTGGCGGAGTGCGTCCTTCGCGAGCGTCGCCACATCCCCGAGCACGACGTAGTCGCGGCCGCGCAGGAACGCGAGCGCGCGGGACGACTGGACGAGGCTGATCGGCCCGCGCGGACTCGCTCCGAAGGCGACGAGCGGAGCGAGCGCGGCGAGACCGTGCGCGGCCGGGTCGCGCGTCGCCGTCGCCAGGTCGACCGTGTAGCTGATGATCCCCGGGTCGACGTAGACCTCCGCCACCGCCGCCTGGAGCGTCCGCAACTGCTCGAGCTCGACCACGCGACGAAGCTCCGGCGGCCGACCGAGCGAGCGCTGCACGATCGTCAGCTCCTCATCGTGCTCCGGATAGCCGACGAGGATCTTCAGCATGAAGCGGTCGATCTGCGCTTCGGGCAGCGGATAGGTGCCTTCCGACTCGATCGGGTTCTGCGTGGCCATCACGAGGAACGGATCGGGCACGGGATGCGTCGCCGATCCAATCGTTACCTGGTGCTCCTGCATCACCTCGAGCAGCGCCGACTGCACCTTGGCCGGCGCGCGGTTGATCTCGTCCGCGAGCAGGAAGTTGCAGAAGACGGGCCCGAGCTCTGTCTCGAACGTCCCCGCGCCCGGCCGGTAGACCCGCGTCCCGACGAGATCGGACGGCACGAGGTCGGGAGTGAACTGGATCCGCTGGAACGAGCCGCCGAGCACCTGCGCGGTCGTCTTGATCGTCAGCGTCTTCGCGAGTCCCGGGACTCCCTCGATCAGGAGATGGCCGCCGGCGAGCAGGCAGACGAGCACGCGCTCGAGCATCGCGTCCTGGCCGGCGATCACCCGCTTGATCTCGAACAGCGCCGTCTCCAACAGCTCCCTGGACTTCTCTGCAGTGCGCTCTTCGGCACTCGACGTCACGTGGGTCTCCTTTGCTCATGGAAGGATGACACGGCGGTGGTCAGGTCTGATTCCAGCAAGAACGACCTAAGAGCAGGTTAAGGATGAACGCACGTTTCGGGTAGCGCCGGGTGACAGTCCTTCGGCGGCATGGCCTTTCGAGGCACGCCCAGGGTCTGTCCCTGAGCGGCCGCTACTCGACGGTGACGGTCTTCGCCAGGTTGCGCGGCTGGTCCACGTTGAGGCCGCGTAGCCGCGCGATCCGGTAGGCCAGGAGCTGCAGCGGCAGTACGGCCAGCGGCGCCTGGAGGAAATTCGGCGTCTTCGGGACGTAGATCACGTCGTCGGCGTGGTGCTGGATGTCCTCGTTGCCGTCCGTCGCGATCGCGATCACATGTGCGCCGCGGGCCCGCGTCTCCTGGATGTTCGAGACGATCTTGTCGTAGACGTGGATGTCGGTCGCCACGACGACGACGGGTGTGTCCGAGTCGAGCAGCGCTATCGGGCCGTGCTTCATCTCGCCGGCCGAGTAGGCCTCGGTCGGGATGTAGGAGATCTCCTTCAGCTTCAGCGCCCCTTCGAGCGCCACCGGCAGCCCGATGTGGCGGCCCAGGTAGAGGAAGAAGGGCTTGTCGTAATGGCGCTGCGCGATCTCCTCGATCGGATGATCCCCGTCGAGGAACTGGCTCATCTTCGCCGGGAGCTCGTAGACCTGATCGAGGATGAAGCCGAGCTCGTCGGGATCCAACGTCCCGCGCACCTGCGCCATCTTCAGCGCGACGAGGTAGAAGAGCGCGATCTGCGCCGTGAACGTCTTCGAGGCCGCGACGCTGACCTCGAGACCGCAGCGCGTGTAGAGCACCGACTCGACCTCTCGCGTGATTTGCGAGCCCATCATGTTCGTGATCGCGAGAGTGTGGGCGCCCTTCTTTTTCGCGAGCTTCATCGCCTCGATCGTGTCGCGTGTCTCGCCCGACTGGGAGACGCCGATCACGAGCGTGTCCGGCCCGATCACCGGGTTGCGGTAGATCCACTCCGAGGCGATGTCGGGCTCGACGGGGAGCCGCGCCCATTCCTCGAGCACGTAGCGGGCGACGACGCAGGAGTGGTAGGCCGTCCCGCACGCGAGCAGAACGATCCGGCGGAGGTTGCGCAGCTCCTCGTCCGAGAGCCCGAGACCCTCGAGCTCGAGCCTCCCGTGGCGGACGCGATCGCCGATCGTCTCGGCGACGGCCTCCGGCTGCTCGTAGATCTCCTTGAGCATGAATGTCTCGTACCCACCCTTCTCGGCCCCCTCGTCGTCCCAATCGAGCTCGACGAGCTGGTGTGCGACCGGCGCACCGTCCTTCGCCCGGAGATAGCGGACGCCGCCCGGCTCGAGCACGACGATGTCGCCGTCGTCGGGAAACTGAACGACGCGCGTCTCGCGCAGGAACGCGATCGCGTTCGAGGCAAGGAACATCTCGCCCTCGCCGACACCGACGACGAGCGGCGTCTGGTAGCGCGCTCCGACGAGCAGGTCGGGATGGTCGTGGTGGATTGCGACGAACGAGAAGTGCCCTTCGAGCTCGTTGAACGCCTTCCGGACCGCTTCGGCGAGGTCGCCCTCGTAGTGGCGCTCGATCAGGTGGGACACCGTTTCCGCATCCGTCTCGGAGGAGAACTCGTGCCCCTCCTCCGTGAGGCCGCGCGTCAGCTCGCGGTAGTTCTCGACGATCCCGTTGAGGACGATCGAGAGCTTGTCGCCGTTGCAACCGGTGAGCGGATGCGCGTTCGCTTCGGTAACGCTGCCGTGCGTCGCCCAGCGCGTGTGGCCGAGGCCGTGTGTCGAGGTCGATCCGTTCGGGCCCGCAGCGACCTTCAGGTTCTGGAGATTGCCGACCGCGCGAACGTAATCGAGCCCCTCCTCCTCACGAAGCGCAATCCCCGCCGAGTCGTAGCCGCGGTATTCGAGGCGCTCGAGACCTTGCAGCAGAAGCGACTTGCACTCTCTCGGTCCGACGTATCCGATGATTCCGCACACCCTGAAGCTCCTTTCGCCCACCTCTGGGTGAAACCACCTGCCCGACGGCCGCGTGGCTCCTACGTGAAACCTGCGGCTCCTACGTGAAAAACGCCCTTTCCTCTGCGAAACGTCCTCAGGAAACGCGCAAGAGCTCGGCGATCCAGCTCGCTGCAGTTGCGAACTAGCCGAGCTCCCTCTGGACGAGCCGGGCGATCCTAGCACACAGCTCCTGCGCTTCCTCGTCCGTTTCGGCCTCTGCGAGCACGCGGACGAGCGGCTCTGTGCCGGAGGCACGTACGAGGACACGACCGCTTCCCGCGAGCTCCTCGTTCAGGCGCTCGGCCTCGGCGAGCGCGACCGCGGGCACACCGCCGAAGGTGCGTACGTTCTCCTTGGCCTGGGCGTAGCGAGGCATGACGGCGGCGGCGGAGGCCAGCGTGCGGCCCCGAATCGCGTCGCAGAGCAGGAGCGCCGCTGCGAGCCCGTCGCCGGTGACGTGGTCGCGCAGGTAGATCACGTGCCCCGACTGCTCGCCTCCCAGGAGCCCACCTTCGCGTCGGAGCGCTTCGAGCACGTAACGGTCGCCGACGGGCGTCGTCAGCACGCCGATCCCGTGTTCCTCCATCAGCTTGTGGAAGCCCAGGTTCGTCATCACGGTGACGGCCACGACGCCCACGCCGAGGTTGAGCGCGAGGATCGCGAGGATCTGGTCGCCGTCGATCGCGTTCCCGTCGTGGTCGACGGCGAGCATCCGGTCTCCGTCGCCGTCGAAGGCGACGCCGAGATCCAGTCGCTGCTCTCGCACCGTGCGCGAGAGCAGCGAGAGATCGGTGGCGCCGCAACCAGAGTTGATGTTCGTGCCGTCGGGCTCGTTGCCGATCGGGGTCACCTCGGCGCCGAGTTGCTCGAAGGCCTCCGGGGCGATCTCCGAATAGGCACCGTTCGCGCAGTCGACCGCGAGCTTGAGGCCGGAGAGGTCCGACCCGAAGCGTTCGACGATGTGCTCGAGGTAGCTGTCGGTGGCGACGTCGACCCGATCGATCGTCCCGCCGCCGCGATCCGGCGCGTCGAGCAGCGCCTCGATCTGCTCCTCGGCTGCGTCCGTGAGCTTGCGCCCGTCCGCGTCGAAGAACTTGACGCCGTTGTACTCCGGGGGGTTGTGCGAGGCCGTGATCACGGCGCCGAGGTCGAGTGCGAGGAGGGCGACGGCCGGCGTCGGCACCACCCCCGCGAGCACCGCATTGCCACCTCCGGCAGCGACGCCGCGCGCGAACGCTTCCTCGAGCTCCGGCCCGGAAGCCCGAGTGTCGCGGCCGACGAAGACGCGGCCGCGACCGGACCAGAGCGTCGCGGCCTTACCCAGGCGCTCAACGAGCTCGACCGTCAGATCCTCGCCCACGATCCCGCGGACGCCGTCCGTTCCGAAGTACGCCCGCAAAGGGAGCGCTAGCGCTTCGAGAACTGCGGCGCCTTGCGCGCCTTGTGCAGCCCGGCCTTCTTGCGCTCGACCTGGCGTGCGTCTCGCGTCAGGAAGCCTTCGCGCTTGAGCGGGATCCTCAGGTTCGGATCGACCTCGACGAGCGCGCGGGCGATCCCGTGCCGCACCGCCCCGGCCTGTCCGGTGGGCCCGCCGCCGTGGACTCGCACCCGGATGTCGTACGTTCCCTCGAGCCCGGCGACCTTGAGCGGCGCCAGGACAGCCGCGCGATGGGTCAGCCGCGGGAAGTAGTTCTCGATCGTCCGGCCGTTGAACCACGTCGTCCCGTCACCGGGACGGAGGATCACGCGCGCGACCGACGTCTTGCGCTTGCCGGTGCCGAGGTACTGCGCCTTCTCGAGCCGGGCCCTCTGAGGCGGAGCCTCCTGGACGGGCGCTTCCTCGCTGGGGGCTTCCTTGCCGGCAACGTCCTCGCCGGGCACTTCTTCACTGGCAACATCCTCATTGGCAACTTCCTCGCCGGGGGCTTCCTGAACCGGATCCTGCTCTGCCACTACATCTCCTTCAAAGGCTTGGGCGCCTGCGCCTCGTGCGGGTGCTCCGGGCCGGCGTAGATCTTGAGCTTCGTGATCTGCTGGCGGGCGAGGCGATTGCGTGGAAGCATCCCCTTGACCGCTTTGCGCAGCACCTCGGTCGGGCGCCGGTCGAGCTGCACGCGCAGAGTGCGGGTGCGAAGCCCACCGGGGTAACCGGAGTGGCGGTGGTAGAGCTTCTGGTCGAGCTTCTGCCCGGTCACCGCGATCTTCTCGGCGTTGACGACGACGACGAAGTCGCCCGTGTCGACGTGCGGCGTGTACTGCGGCTTCCCCTTGCCGCGAAGGGTGTCGGCGATCTGGGTCGCAAGCCGCCCGAGGGTCTTGCCTTCGGCGTCGACGACGTACCAGTCGCGTGCGACCTCGCCCGGCTTTGCGCTGTATGTCTTCACGTCAGCAGGTTTCTCACTTCACAGAAAGAGGGCGCACATCGGGTGCGCCGGCGGCCGATCGTAGCAGAATCCAGGCCGCTGGAAGGGCGACGAACGCGGTCGCAGAGAGGGCCAGCGCCTCGACGCCGAGCTCGCTGTAGGCGACCCCGCCGAGCAGGACGAGGACGGCGCCGGCGAAGCTCGAGCAGAGGTCGGTGAGCCCGATCAGCCTCCCGCGCTCGGCCGGAAGCGCCCGGTCGGCGAGCTCCGTAACCGCGGCGACGTAGGAGATATTCCAGCCGAGCCCGAGCAGGAAGAGCGAGACGGAGATCCAGGAGACGCTCTGGAACCACGCGAGGCCGAGCGTCGAGAGCGCCATCAGGAGGAGTCCGGCGACCTGGCCCGGCCGGCGGCCGAGCCTGTCCACGAGCTGCCCGATCACGAGCACGAGCGCGTACATCCCGACGATGTGAAGGCTGATCACGGTGAAGACGTCTGCCTGGTGGTGCCCGTGGTCGATCACAAGGTAGCCCGTGAGATTCATCACGGAGACCATGCCGGCGAAGCTCGCGACCGCAGCGACGAGCGCAGTGAGGACACCGGGGCGGCGGACGATCTCGCGCAGCGGGGCAGCGACTTCTTCGGCTCGACCGCGCGCGTGCCCGAGAGCTTCGTTGTGCAATTGCTGGGCGATCGTGCGCGGATCCGGACGGATGAGGAGCACGAGGACGAGGCCCACCACCATGATTCCGCCCGCCGCGAGCCACGGGACGACGAGCGCCTCCGTGTCGAGCTCCTTCCCCGCGAAGAGGGGTCGAAAGACGAGCGGGCCGAGCGCGGCGCCGAAGAGCGCACCGAAGAGGACGTAGGAGATTCCACGGGCGCGGCGTTCCGGCGGGTACATGTCGGCGGCGGCGGCGCGGGCGAGGAGGATCGTCCCCTGCGCGATGCCGACGAGCGCGAAGCCCGTGATGACGATCGCGGCCGACTCCAGCTCGCAGCCCAGCGCCGTCGTCAGGCAGCCGGCGATGCCGGCGAGACAGCCGCCGGCGAGCACGGGAATCCGCCCGAAGCGATCCATCAGGCGTCCGGCCGGAAAGGCGGCGAGGGCGCCCGCGGTGAGGAAGATCGCCGGCCCGAGACCGAGGATGCCCTCGACGCCGGTGACGAGCACGAGGGTGACCGTGGCCACCGCGACCGCGAGCTGCACCATCCCCGAGAGGCACGTGAGCGTCGCCGCGAGCAGGATCGTGTTGCGCTTGACCGGGAAGCTCGACACCTCCCGCCGAGCCTAGATGATCGAGTCGCGATCTCGGCCGTCGACGATCCTACTACTAGCCTAGAGCCGTGCAGCGGCGCCGCGTTGTCGTCCAGGGTCACGTCCAGGGGGTCTTCTTCCGCGAGACCACTCGGCGCCGCGCACTCGCGGTCGGTGTCGCCGGTTACGTTCGGAACTGCGCCGACGGCTCCGTCGAGGCCATCTTCGAAGGCGGGCACGAGGCGGTCGAGCGACTGGTGGAGTTCTGCCGCGACGGCCCGCGCGGCGCCCGCGTCGACTGGGTCGATGTCGAGAGCGAGGAACCTGTCGGGCTGTCCGGCTTCGAGGTTCGGTAAGAACTCGAATCGCTCTGGCAGCCGGTCACCCCCGCGACGGGGCGGCCACGAGGACCTTCCTGAGACCCGCGGCGGTGTCAGACGCGTCGGCGAGGTTCCGGTCGATCACGTGCTCGCGGAGCTGCTCGAGCTGGGCGTCGATCCGCGTGACGACGACGCTGTCGTGGGTATGCGCGAATCGATCACGGATCCATTCGACCACGGCGACGTCACCGCTGACGGTCGGCTCGATCGCGCGCCGCCGCATCGATGACCACCTGGCGCAGCCAGAGGTCGAACCTGGCCCGGTCGATCCGCGCGGGAGGCAGGTGGCGCAGCTCGAGGTCGAGCGTCGCCTGAGCGAGATCGAGGGCGGCATTGCGTGTTCTCGGCGTGGCTCGGGCGGCCACCGCTCGCCGAGGGCCTCGAGGGCGGCGTCGGTCGGGGCGATGAGCCTCGGCGGCACGCCGCGCGCACGATACGCCGCCCACGCGGCCAGCGCCTCGACGAAGCTGCGGCGAAGACGGCGTCGGCGCCGTTCAGGATCGTCGTCAGCTCGCGCGGCACCGATCCCGCGATCGCATCGGTAGGCACCGCAAGGGCCAGCGCCTCGACGTCGGCTTCGTGAGCGGTGAAGAACTAGCCGTAGCCCGGCGCGAAGACCTTGTCCGAGAAGGTGCCGCCATCGTGGAGCTCGCGCCCGACCAGCGCGCCCATGACCGGACCGCGCGGCCCGTTCACCGTCCGGCCGATCGACTTCTCGGCGACCTCCTCGACGACGAGGCCGGGGATGTTCTCCGGTCCGTGGACGTCGCCGACCTTTGGAGCGGCGGGCATGATCATCGCCGCCGGCCCTTCCGTCCCGAAGTACCACACAGATCTGTCGTCGGCCTGCGCGTAGAAGTCGAGTGCGACCTCCTCGATCGGCCCGTCGAGATATGCGACGTACTGGGACACCAGCGTCCGGACGCCGCTGCCTTTCCTCCATTCGATCACCCGCGTGTCGGGAAGAAGCGTCGTCTCGACTCGGAAGGACTTGCCGCCGACCTTGCCGTTCAAGATCGCCGACCGCAGGTTGCTGATCGGGAAGAGCGGGTTCGTGACGTCGGTCGAGTTCACCCGCGTCACCGACGAAAACGGCGAAAACAGTGCCGATCGAGATCGCCTGAACCAGTCTCTTGCGGGGCATCTCTCCACCTCCGAGTCGGTCGCGTCCTGACGCTCGGCGCCCAACCTAGGAGGGTGAGATGAGACTGCGGTGAGAGCAGGGGGTTCTGTCGGTGACTACTCCCACTCGATCGTCGCCGGCGGCTTCGACGAGATGTCGAGTGCGACGCGGTTGATTCCCGGGATCTCGTTGATGATCCGGCTCGAGATCGACTCGAGCAGCTCGTAGGGAAGCCGAGCCCAGTCGGCCGTCATCGCGTCCTCTGAGGTGACGGCCCGGATCACGATCGGGTAGGCGTAGGTTCGCTCATCACCCTGGACGCCCACCGACTTGATCGCCGGGAGCACGGCGAAGCTCTGCCAGAGCTCGCGGTAGAGGCCGGCCCGGCGCACTTCGTCCTGCAACACCGCGTCCGCCGCCCGCAGGATCTCGAGCCGCTCTTGGGTCACCTCGCCGATGATCCTGATCGCTAGACCCGGACCGGGAAACGGTTGGCGCCAGACCATTCGCTCGGGCATCCCGAGCTCCTCCCCGACCCGCCGCACCTCGTCCTTGAAGAGCAGGCGCAGCGGTTCGACGAGCTCCATGTCCATCTGCTCGGGCAGACCGCCGACGTTGTGGTGCGACTTGATCTTCGCCGCCACGCCATCGGTGCCACCCGACTCGATCACGTCGGAGTAGAGAGTTCCCTGAACGAGGTACTTGACCGAGCCGATCTTTCGCGCCTCCTCCTCGAAGACGCGGATGAACTCCTCGCCGATTCGACGGCGCTTCTCCTCAGGCTCGTCGACGCCCTGGAGCCGTGCCAGGAAGCGCTTCTGCGCCTGGACGTGCACGAGGGGCACACGGAAGTGACCGCCGAAGGTCTCGACCACCTGCTCCGCCTCGCTTGCACGCATGAAGCCGTGATCGACGAAGACGCAGGTGAGCTGGTCGCCCACGGCCTTGTAGACGAGGAGCGCCGCGACCGCCGAGTCGACGCCGCCGGAGAGCCCGCAGATCACCCGCTCGGTTCCCACCTGCCGCCGGATCCGCTCGACCTGCTCCTCGATCACCGCAGCAGGCGTCCAGGCGGGCGGTGCGTCCGCGACGCCGTAGAGGAAGTTCTTCAGCACATCCTGGCCGTAGGGCGTGTGCACGACTTCCGGGTGGAACTGGACGCCGTAGAGGCCTCGTTCCCGATCCTCGAATGCAGCGACTGGCGTCGAGGCCGAGCGGCCTGTGACGATCGCGCCCGCGGGCGGCGCAATCACCGTGTCGCGGTGGCTCATCCAGACCGTCTGCGCATCGGGCAGGCCGTTGAAGAGCGCACCCGCGCCGCCGTCGAGCTCGGTCTTGCCGAACTCGGAAGCATCCGTCCGTGCGACCTCGCCGCCGAGGTCGAGTGCCATCAGCTGGGCGCCGTAGCAGATCCCGAGCGTCGGAATACCGAGCCGGTACAGCTCCTCGTCGATCCGGGGAGCACCCTCCGAGTAGACCGAGGCCGGCCCGCCGGAGAGGATCAGAGCGCGCGGGTTGCGGCGCCGCGCCTCGACGGCCGAGAGCGTGTGCGGGACGAGCTCGGAGTAGACGCGCGCATCGCGGACGCGACGCGCTATCAACTGCGCGTACTGCCCGCCCAGGTCCAGGACGAGCACTGGCCGGTCCTCGCACGTGAGATCCGGCACGGGCAGGGGGACAACCTGCCCCATCACTGCCTCCGGTAGTTCGGCGAGTCCTTCGTGATCGTCACGTCGTGCGGATGGCTCTCGCGCAACCCCGCGCCCGTGATCCGCACGAACCGCGAATCGAGCTGCAGCGCCTCGATCGTCTCGGCGCCGCAGAAACCCATGGCCTGGCGGAGACCTCCGAGCAGCTGGTGCAGGATCGGCTCGAGCCTTCCCTTGTAGGGCACGCGGCCCTCGATCCCCTGCGGCACGAGCTTGTCCACGTCCTCGACATCGCCCTGGTAATAGCGATCCTTCGAGAACGAGCCTGCCTTCATCGCACCGAGCGAGCCCATTCCGCGGTACTCCTTGTAGCGCTCGCCCTGGACGAGGATGACGTCGCCGGGGCTCTCGTCGGTGCCGGCAAGCATGGAGCCGAGCATGACCGCGTCCGCTCCGGCCGCGATCGCCTTGGCAATATCACCAGAGGAGGTGAGTCCACCGTCCGCGATCACCGGCACGCCGTAACGGAACGCCACCTCGGCACAGTCGAAGACCGCTGTCACCTGCGGAACGCCGACACCCGCGACGACACGCGTCGTGCAAATCGAGCCAGGTCCTACCCCCGTCTTCACAGCGTCTGCACCTGCCTCGATCAGTGCCTCCGCCCCCTCGGCGGTGACGACGTTGCCCGCGATCACCTGAACGTCGTAGCGATCCTTGATTCGGCCCACCATCTCGGTCACACCGCGAGAATGACCGTGCGCGGTGTCGATCACGAGCACGTCGACCTCGGCGTCGATCAGCGCGGTTGCGCGCTCGAAGGCATCTTGACCGACCCCGACGGCGGCGCCGACTCGCAGCCGGCCCTGCTCGTCCTTCGTCGCAAGCGGGAACTCGATGCGCTTCTGGATGTCCTTGACCGTGATCAGACCCTGCAGCTTCCCGGCGGCGTCGACGACCGGCAGCTTCTCGATCTTGTGGCGTCGGAGGATCTCGTTGGCTACCTCGAGCGTCGTCCCGACCGGCGCCGTGACGAGGTGGCGCGACGTCATCAGCGCCGAGACGGGCTGGTGCAGATTCGACTCGAAGCGAAGGTCGCGATTGGTGAGGATCCCGACGAGCAGACCGTCAGCGTCCGTGATCGGAACACCCGAGATGTGGTAGCGCTCCATCAGAGCGAGAGCCTCCGCAACGGAGTCGTCGGGACGGAGCGTCACGGGCTCGACGATCGTTCCCGACTCGGAGCGCTTCACCTTGTCGACCTCCGCGACCTGGTCGGCGATCGAGAGGTTCCGGTGGACGATCCCGAGGCCGCCCTCGCGGGCAAGCGCGATCGCGAGCCTGGCCTCGGTGACCGTGTCCATCGCCGCCGAGACGATCGGAATCTCGAGCGCGATCGTTCGCGTCAACCGGGTGGCGGTGCGGACGTCGTTCGGCAGCACGCTCGACCCGGCCGGGAGAAGCAGCACGTCGTCGAACGTGAGCCCTTCCTTGCCGAACTTCAGCTCGCGGTCGAACTCGCGCTCCACCTCTCACCCACCCCTCTGGCGGGGCGGCACGACGGTGGTCCGGACACGTTTCACGAGTCGGGCGATCCTAGCACCCGCCCCCGGACGAACCCTGTTTCGACGCCGTCCGCCCGGGTACCCCTCGGTGGACAGAACCCAGACGAAAGGACTTACCATGGCACGCATCGAGGAGTCGATCGAGGTCGACGTTCCGATTACGACGGCGTACAACCAGTGGACGCAGTTCGAGGAGTTTCCGCAGTTCATGGAAGGCGTCGAAAGCGTTCGGCAACTCGACGACACGCATCTTCTCTGGTCGGCCGAGATCGGCGGCCAGAAGGAGGAGTGGCGCGCCGAGATTACCGAGCAGCACGCCGATCATCGCGTGGCCTGGAAGGCCACCGAGGGCAGGGAGAACGCCGGGGTCGTCAGCTTCCACCAGATCGCCGACGACAAGACGCGCGTGATGGTGCAGATGGACTGGGAGCCGGACGGGGCGGTCGAGACCGTCGGCGCGGCCATCGGCGCCGACAACCGCCGCGTCCAGGGCGACCTGAAGCGCTTCAAGGAGCTGATCGAGGGCCGCGGGAGCGAGAGCGGCGCGTGGCGCGGTGAGGTCGAGCAGGATCACGACCGCTAGCTGCAGCCGTCACCGGGGGAGCCGCTCGCTCCCCCGGTCGCGCTCAGGCTGTCAGCGGCTGCAGCTCTCGCACGTCGACGCCGTCCGCGAAACGGTTGACGTCCCGCGGGTCGAAGCGGCCGGCTCCGACCTCGAGCGTCGACGCTGCTCCGGCGGCGACGGCGAGACGCAACGCGTGCTCCGCGCTCTTGCCCGCGAGCTGCGCCGTGATGAACTGCGCCAGCAGGACATCGCCGGCGCCGACGACCGAAACCGGATCAACGGTGGGCGCCGAGGCACGGTAGCGCTTGATCTGACGATCCTCTCGAAAGAGGCCGAAGCAGCCCGACTCGAGCGTGATATGGACGTTGCGGGCGCCGAGCTCGGCGATCCGGTCGAGCGCCATCAGATAGTCGTCCTCCTCGTCGAGCTCCTGGCCGACGACGTGCTCGGCCTCGCGTTGATTCGGCGAGACGAGATGGGGCTCCGCCTCGGTGCCGAGCCGCAGCGGCTCACCCTCCGTATCGAGCACGACTTTCACCCCGCGCCGGTTCAGATCGCGGATCGCGTCCGCGTAGAAGCTCTCCGCCACGCCGCGCGGGAGCGTGCCCGCGAACACGACGAAATCCGCGCCGCGCGAGAGATAGTGCAGCTTCTCGCGCAGCATCTCGAGCTCGACTTCGGAGACGAGCGGGCCCCACTCGTTGATCTCGGTGTAGGAGTTCTCCATCGGATCGACGACCGCGGTCGAAGCGCGCGACTCCTCCCCGATCCGGACGAAGTCGTTCAGGATCGCCTCCGCGGTCAGCTCCTCGACGATCCGCGTACCCGTCCGCCCGCCCGCGAGTCCGGTCGCCACGACCGGCACGTCGAGCCGCTTCAGCGCGCGGGCGACGTTGATCCCCTTGCCGCCGGCGAGAGTCAGCACCTGGCTCGCGCGATGGCGGTGTCCGCGCTGGAAGCTCGGCACGGTCAGCGTCCGGTCGAGCGCGGCGTTCAGTGTCACCGTGACGATCACGTTGCACTCACGTTACGACCCCCAGAGATGGTGGAGCGTTCGCCTCGCATAGAACCCTACGCGCTGGAGCCGGCCGGGCCGTTCGATCGCGTTGGCCGCGACGAGTGGCGAGCGCGCGATCACCGTGCCGCGGTCGAGCACCTGCACCTCGCCGAGGGGCTGGCCGGCGCGGACCGGCAGCGCGACCTCGACCGGAGCGACGATTCGCTCGAGCAAGGTGCGGTCGACGCGAATGACCCGCAGCGCCGCTTTCGCCGCCACGAGCCTGACCCGCGGTCGTCCGTAGGCGGTTCTCGCGCTCGCGTAGACGCGCTCGCGGTCGACTGCCCAGACGGTTCGGTACCGCGTCAGCCCCCACCGGAGCAGCTCGGCCAGATCCTCGTTCCGGCCCGCGCGGCTCCTGCCGCCGAGCAAGGTCGCGTAGATCGTCACGCCCGGCCCGCGCGCCGCCGCGACCTCAGACCAGCCCGCGCCGCCCGTGTGGCCGGTCTTCACCCCGATCAGGCGCGGGAACGTGGAGAGGAGGTCGTTCCAGTTGATGAGCCTTCGGCCGGCGACGCTCGTCTCGACGGTGCCGACGGTCTCGCGGATGAACGGCTTCTGCATCGCGACGCGCGCGAGCTTGGTCACGTCGCGAGCGCTCGAGACGTGGCCGGGCGAGTCGAGACCGTCGGGGTTCGCGAAGTGCGTGTCGGTGAGCCCGAGCGCGCGCGCTTTCGCATTCATCAACTCGACGAAGCGCGGGATCGAGCCGTTCCCGACGTGAGCCGCGAGCGCATTGGCCGCGTCGTTGGCGCTCTGGATCAAGGCGGCGCGAAGCAGATCAGCGACGGTGAGCCGCTCGCCCGCGCGCAAGTCGATCGACGACTCACCGACGGCGGCGGCGCCGCGCGACACGGAGACGAGGTCGTCGAGCTGCGCGCGCTCGAGGGTGACGAGCGCGGTCATCAGCTTCGTGATCGAGGCGATCGGGCGGCGCTCGCGCCCGTCGAGGCTCGCCAGCACCTCGCCGGTCGAAGCGTTTTGGACGACGTAGGCCTCGGCCTGCACGGGCGGCGGGGCTGCCGAGCCGACGACCGCAACGACGAGCGCAAGGGCGACGGCGACCAGGAGAGCGATCCGCGTCAAGGCGGCGGCCACTCTACTTGACGCGAATCTCCTGCCCGATGCTCAACGCCACCGGGTCGAGCCCCGGGTTCAACGTCAGGAGCTGCTCGACGGTCGTGTCGAAATCCGCGGCGATCGTCTCGAGCGTATCGCCGCCTTCGATCTCGTAGACCACGCCATCGCGAGCCGGCGTCGTCACCGTTCTCGGCGTGGTCGTGGGGGCCGGCTCGGTCGTCGTCGCGCGCGTCTCGAGCACCGTCGCAGGTGGAGTGACGGCGCCGTCGTCGCCGGAGAGCCCCGAGCGGACGATGAGCACGGCGACGGTGACTGCGGTGAGGAAGACGACCGGTGCCAAGAACCGGGCCGCCCAATTGGAGTTGGCGTGTCGCTCGTGCCTCACCAGCCGGAGACCGACCAGACCTCGGAACGGAGGCGCGCGGCCTCGGCGCCGGCAGCCGTGCGCCAGTCGGCAACTCCTCCCCGGTAGGCGTAGATGACCGAGCGAGACGCGGTCACGAGCGCGCTGGCGGGGCCGCTCGTGAAGGCGCGAGCGACATCCGCGGGTGTCGCCCCCTGCGCGCCGACGCCGGGCAGGAGCAGCACGGAACGCGGAAGTAACCGTCGAGCTTCGCCAACGGCGCGCGGAACCGTCGCTCCGACGACCGCGCCCACGCTCGAGAGCCCGCGCTCGCCGACGAGCTCGGCGCCCCAGTCGTCGACGAGACTCGCCACGTGCTGCCAGACGCGCCGTCCGTCCGACAGCGTCAGCTCCTGAACGTCGCTCGCTCCCGCATTCGATGTGCGCACGAGACAGAAGATGCCCGCACCGTGGAGTCGGCAGGCCTGGAGAAACGGCTCGATCGAGTCGTGGCCGAGATACGTGTTGACGGTGAGCGCGTCTGCGAGCGGCGTCCCGTTCTCCCGAGGCTCGAGGAAGGCGGCCGCGTACGCGCGCGCGGTGGAGCCGATGTCCCCGCGTTTCGCATCCGCGATCACGAGCAGGCCGGCGCTCCGCGCGTAGGCGCAGACCCGCTCGAGCGCCGCGATTCCGTCTGCGCCGAGCGTCTCGAAGAATGCGACCTGCGGCTTGACGGCGACGACGTACGGAGCGACGGCATCGACGATTCCGCAGCAGAAGCGGGCGTAGGCATGGGCGCTCTCGGCGCGCCCGAGCACCGATTCGCCGCGCACCTCGAGCGGCAGGAAGTCGGGGGTGGGATCGAGACCGACGACGAGCTGGCTGCGCTTGCGCTCGACCGCGTCCGCGAGTCGATCCGCAAACGACGCGATCGCTACGCGCCGCCCGGTCTCGAGATCCTGCGCCATCGCCACAGGCTACTGCGCGCGGCGGCGCGCCTTACGCGGCCAGGATCTGCTCGGCGTCGAGGGGAACGACGCGCAGCTCAGGCGGTGGGCGGCGGAGGAAGGAGCCGACGAGCAGGAGCTCGTCCGTGTCCTCTGGCCCTCGTGACGGCGACCCGCATCGCGCCGCCGCGAGCCCGGCCTCGACCTCCACGCGACCCGCCCCGCCGGGGAGAAGCGTTCGCGCCGCGACGACGCGGCCGCCCGAGACGAAGAACGCCCGTAGGAAGCCCGCCTCGAGCGCAGGCACGAGCAGGCAGACCTCCAGGCCGCGCAGGCGCTCGAGCTCGGCGAGCGAGCCGGCCACCTGTTCGAGCGCAGCCACACGATCGCGGAGTCGCGCCGCGTCCTCGAAGCGAAGGTCAGACGCGAGGCGGCGCAGGCGAGCGCGGAGGGCGGGCAGAGCCGCAGCGACGTCGTCACCCTCGTGATCGGCAAGCGCTCGCGCAGCGCGCTGGGCGAGTCGTCGGCTCTTGATCGGCCCGAGCTCGGTCGGCGTCTCGGTGACGACGAAGCCGGCGCCGCGCCTGCGCAGGTAGACGTAGCGGTCGGGACGGGCGCTGCGCGCGTTCGCCGGCGGTCGCAACTCCCGCAGCAGCCGCAGCTCCTCGAGTGCGGCCTCGAGCTCCGAGCCGAGCTGTCGCCACTCGACGCGCGCAAGCGCGCCGAGCGCGGCCTCGACTGCGGGCCTCTGTCGCTCCGTCCGGAAGTAGGAGCCGAGCCGCTGCTTCAAGCTGCGTGCCCGGCCGACGTAGATGACCTGCTCGTTCCGATCCCGGAAGAGATAGACGCCCGGCCCGGCGGGGGCGCCCGCTACGAGCGACCGCTTTCCCGCCAACCGCCGGGCCCGCGGCGCCGACAGCTCCACGAGCTCGGCGACCGTCGTCGCACCCCGCTCCTGGGCGAGCCCGAGTAGCGCGAGCAGGATCTCGGCCGTCGCCTGCGCGTCGGCGAGGGCACGATGGCAGGGGCGCACCGCCGTTCCGAAGAAGTGGGCGAGGGAACCGAGTCCGACCCGCTCGATCCGACCGGCGAGCAGGCGGCGCGCAAGCCACACGGTGTCGACGACCGGCGCAGCGAGCCGCCGCCCGGTCAGCCGCTCCACTTCGACATCGAGGAAGCCGAGGTCGAAGCGCGCGTTGTGGGCGACGAGAACCGCGTCACCGGCGAAATCGAGGAAGCGTCGCACGGCCAGCTCGGGAGAAGGAGCACTGCGGAGAGCCGCCGGAACGATCCCCGTCAGCGCCGCGATCGGCGCGGGTAGAGGCCGCCGGGGATCGACCAGCGTCTCGAAGGTCTCGCCGAGCTCGAGCTCGCGGACTCGCACCGCACCGATCTCGCAGATCCCGGCGCTGCCGGGGCGAAGCCCGGTCGTCTCGAGGTCGACAACGACGTACGTCGCATGCTCGAGAGCCATCCGTGCGCCCGGCGGGTCGGCGAGCCCGACCGACGCGCCGCGCCAGGCGAGTCGCGCATCTCCCTCCACGACTTCGGCGAGCAGCTCGCGGGCGAGGCCGACAGGGACCTGCCGCAGCGCGAAGAGCGTCCGTGCGGCATCCTCGAGCGGCACCGGCCCGCGTCGGGCGTGAACGAGCTCGACGAGCCGGTCGGCGGAATCGAAGGCGAGCTGCACCGCCACAACCTAAGCGAACATATGTTCCCGTGCAAGGGTACTGGTAACTAAGTAGTAGGTGCCAGTAGCGCGCGAGCCCGGGAGCGAAGCGACCCTTCAGGGGTCTTCGCGCGAGAAGCATCCGCTCCGCGGATGCTTCTCTTGCGCCAACAGAAAGAGAGCCGCCCTGCTCATTACGACGAAGGGCGGCTCTCGAGACCTCGGAAGGTCGGCCTGCTCAGCCTCCCTTGACGGCCGCCTTCAACTGGCTGCCCGCCGAGAACTTCGGCACGGTTGCCGCCGGGATCTGCACCTTCTGACCTGGGTTGCGCGGGTTGACGCCTTCGCGCGCGGCGCGATCGGCGGTCGAGAACTTGCCGAAGCCCGTGAAGGTGATCGTGTCGCGGGACTTGAGGGCGTCGGTGACGCAGTCGAGAAACGCATCCACGGCCGCGCTCGCGTCCCGGCGCGAGAGATCGCTCTTCGACGCTACGGCGTCCACGAATTCCTGTTTCGTCACTTGCACTCCTCCTGCGTCGTGGGATGGTCGAAAACCCTGGCAAACCCTAACACCATCGTCGGACCTCCTCCGCGGGAACCGGCTCAACCATGCGGTTTCCTGGGCGGGTTTCCGGCGGAGTTTGCGGTCGAAAGGAGATCTCCTGCCAGAAAGAGAGATCGCAAGCGAACGCCGATCCGGGCGAGAGCATCCGACCCCCCCTCCTCGCGATCGACCACGCAGACCGCGTTCCGGACGACGAGCTCCTCCGCGCGCAGGGCCTCGACGGCCCCGGCAAGCGCCCCACCCGAGGTGACGACGTCCTCGATCAGGCAGACGAGGTCGCCCGCCTCGAACGGGCCTTCGATCCGGTTGCCGGTGCCATACGACTTGGCCGTGTCCCGCACGATCACGAAGGGCAGCCCGCCGGCGAGCGAGGCAGAGGCGGCAAGGGCCACGGCACCGAGCGCCGGCCCCGCGAGGCGCACGGCGTCGGGCTCGCAGTCGCCGACGGCGGCCGCGAGGCGCTCACCGATCGGCCCGAGGAGCTCGGGGCGCGTCTCGAAGCGGTACTTGTCGAGGTAGTACGAGGAACGCCGTCCCGAGCGGAGGACGAAATCCCCTTCCAGCAGGGCGTGCTCGCGGAGCTGCGCCGCGAGATCCACTTACCGAAGCGACGAGTGAGCGAGCTCGAGCAGGCGCTCCGAGCCGGGCAGGCCGCGCTCGAGCGTCACCATCGAGCCGTCGTCGTAGTAGAGGTTGACGCGCTCGCGGCGGAGGTCGCGCCGGCGCGTGAAGTAGAGGAGCGGGCCTGCGATCAGGATGACGAGCGTGAGCAGCCTACGCATCGGCTTCATCCTGCTTCTTGCTTTTCCGGCGCGGCTTCGTGGGCTCGGCCGGCTTGCTCGGTGTCTGCTCGGAGACAAGCGATCGCAGGCAGGTCTTCAGGTCGTAGAAGACGAGACCCGATGTCGGCTCGGGCGTCGTCGTCGCAGCGATCGCCCGCTCGGCGCCGGTCACCACGAAGACGCTGCCCTCACGGAGCGAACCCTCGATCTGCGTCAGCGCGCGCCCGCGCCCCTCACCCGGTCGCACGTGCTCGGCCGCTGCTACGAGGTCGAGCGCCGCTCGAGCCAATCGGCTCGAGCGCATCTCGTCGGTTCCGGTCGAGCCGAGCACCTTCCCGGCGGCGTCGAAGACCACAGCGGTTTCGATCTGCGACGAGATCTCGGACAAATCGGCGAGCGCGCTGGCGATGTCCACGTCCCTGAACCTAACAGTGCTCATACTCCGCGTGTGCGCCGACCGTTCGCCCAGCCGCTCGCGAAGTTCTTCGCCGACCGCGGCCCCCATCTGGCCGCGATGATCGCCTACTTCGGGTTGCTCTCCTCGGTCTCGCTGATCTTCCTCGCGCTCGCGCTGTTCGGGTTTACCGGGCGCGCCGAGGAGTCCAGCTACCTCGTCGAGGAGTTGCAGCGGCTCTTTCCGTCCCAGTCGATCGGCGACATCGTCCGGGTCGTCGAGGCGCTGACTGAGAGTGCGACGACGCTCGGGTTGATCGGCGGCGCGTTCCTGCTGTGGACCTCGCTCTCGCTCTTCAGCGTGCTCGAGTCGGCGTTCAACATCGTCTACGGCAAGCCCAACCGCGGATTCCTGCGCGGCAAGGGCCTGGCGACGTTGTTCATGGCGGGCTCGCTCGTGATCCTCTTTCTCGCGCTTGTGATCGGCTCGATCGGGTTCGACGTGCTGAAGCGATTCGCGCCCGGCTTCGTGGCGAACGGCGTCGTCGCGTACGGCCTCTCGGTGCTCGTGTCGACCGGCGCAGTCTTCGTCTTCCTCGTTTCGGCGTACGAACGGCTGACGAACGCGCGGTTGACGCTCCGCGAGGTGTGGCCCGGCGCCGCACTCGGGGCGGTGCTGCTGCAGTTGAGCTTCCAGGTGTTGCCGATCTTCGTGCGGCTGTCGCGAGAGGTCGTGGCCGTGCAGGCCCTCGGCGCCTCGGCGCTCCTCCTCGTGTGGCTCTACGTGATGGCGAACGTGATCGTCTTCGGCGCGGAGGTCAACTGGTGGCTCAGCCAGGGCCGACGGGGCGACGATGAGGTCGCGGGCCTGGCCTGAGCGGACGTGTCCAGGGGCTGGCCCCGGACATGGCTCGAACGGACATGCCGGGGGTCAAAGCCTGGACATGTCCGTTCCGCGGTCGGCGGACGGCCGGTTGCAGGTGGTTCGCGGCAAGGACATGTCCGCCGCAGCCGTGGCCGGGCTTTGACCCCGGACACGGCCCGTCAGGACGGTGCGGCTGCAAGGAGGGCGCGCGCGGCGCGGGCGCGGTGGGAATTACGCCGCTTCCAGTCGTTGCCGAGCTCGGCGACCGTCTGCGTCTCGCCGACCGGAACGAAGATCGGGTCGTAACCGAAGCCTTCGGCGCCGCTCGCGGTAGTCGCGAGCGTGCCTTCGAGGATCCCGGTGCCGCGCAGCTCGCCGCCAGGCGTGAGGCACACGAGCTCGCAAACGTAGCGAGCGCGGCGATCGTCAGCGCCGTCGACCTCCTCGAGCAGACGCGCAACGCCGTCATCCGCCCAGCGCGCCGAGTGAATCCCGGGTCGCGCGCCGAGCGCCGCGGCCTCGATCCCCGAGTCCTCGCCGATCGTCCACACGCCAGGCTCCGCCTGCTCGCGGCCGAAGAGCGCCTTCGACCGCGCGTTCTCGTAGTAGGTCGAGCCCTGCTCCTCTGGATACCCATCGGCGTCGAGCAGCTCGAGCTCCCAACCGGGCAGCGCCGCCCGCAGCTCCTCGAGCTTGTGCGGGTTCTTCGAGCAGAGCCGAGCCTTCACGGTTGAGCACGCTCGACGGCGATCGCGTCGTGCTGCGCCATCGAGATCGCCTCGATCCCACCCGTCGCGATGTCGAGCAGCTCGTCGAGCAGCTCTCGCGTGAACGGATCGCGCTCCGCAGTGGCCTGTACCTCGACGAGTCGGCCGTCGCCGGTCATGACGACGTTCATGTCTGTCTCGGCGGTCGAGTCCTCGGAGTAGTCGAGATCGAGGAGGACGCGGCCGTCGACGATCCCAACCGACACCGCGGCCACCGAGCCCGTGAGCACCTTGGAGAGCCCCATCCGATCGAGCGCTCGATGCGCGGCGACGTAGGCCCCGGAGATCGCGGCGCAACGCGTCCCTCCGTCGGCCTGGATCACGTCGCAGTCGAGCCAGAGCGTCCGCTCGCCGAGCGCCTCGAAGTCGCAGACCGCCCGCAGCGCCCGACCGATCAGGCGCTGGATCTCGACCGTGCGGCCGCCCTGCTTGCCCCGCGCCGCTTCGCGGGCCGTTCGCTCGCCCGTCGAGGCGGGGAGCAGCGAGTACTCCGCCGTCATCCAGCCTCGCCCCGAGCGCTGGAGCCAGCGCGGGACGCTCTGCTCGATCGTCGCCGTGCAGAGCACCCGCGTCTTGCCCTGAGAGTAGAGGACGGAGCCGTTCGCGAGCTCGACGAAATCCGGGATCAGGTCGAGGCGCCGCAGCTCGTCGTCGCGATGCCGCCCATCCGCCCTCATGCGACGGCTTCCAGCGCCGAGATCTCCACGTGCTCGACCTCGTCGATCGGAAGCTGCAGGAAGCGGCGGCCGAGAGCGCGGAACGCGGCCGGGTCGCCGGTCGTCAAGAAGCGGTAGGAGCCCTCGCGGGCCGGGTCGTTCTCGATCCGCTTGCGAGCGAGCGTCTCGGCGACCTCGCGCGCGGTCTCCTCCGCGGAGAAGACGAGCGTCACGTCGCGACCGAAGGCGCGCTGGAGGATCGGACGGATCAACGGATAGTGCGTACAACCGAGAATCACCGTGTCCACGCCCGCGTCCTTCAGCTCGGCCGCGACCTCGCGCACAGCCTCGGTCGTCTCCGCGCCGAAGGCGTCCTCGCCCTCGATCAGCGGCACGAGCCGCGGACAGGCCACGGAGAAGAGCACCGCTCCCGCGTCGAGCGTCCGCACGAGCTCCTCGTAGCGTCCCGCGCGCACGGTGGCCTCGGTCGCGAGCAAGCCGATCCGGCGGTTATTCGTCGCCTGCACGGCCGCGTGCGCCTCGGGTGCGATCACGCCGACGACCGGAACGCGCAGCTCGGTCTGAAGCTCGGGGAGCGCCGCCGCGGTGGCCGAGTTGCACGCGACGACGATCAGCTTCACGTCCTGCGCCTCGAGGTAGCCGCCGATCTCGCGCGCGAAGCGGCGCAGCTCCTCGAGCGGTCGCGGGCCATAGGGCAGGCGCGCATGATCGCCGAGATAGACGAAATCCTCGTGCGGGAGCGTGACGAGGCACTCGTGCAACACCGTCAGCCCGCCCACGCCGGAATCGAACACCCCGATCGGCCTCACGTCCATCGCGGGAGTGTACGAGCGCCACGGCCTCGGCTACGTTTGGCGCCGTGCTTGACATCGTTCTACGACGCGCTTTGGCCGCGACGGCGGCGAAGCCGATCTCCCGATGAAGCGGCTCGCGATCCTGTGAAGGTCCTCGCGCTCACGCACGGCCCGAATGTCGGCGCCGGTGTGTTCGGGGAAACGGTTCGCGACGCCGGCCACGAGCTCGTTGAATGGTGCGTTCCGCGCGGAGGGGACGCGCCTGCAGACGCGGACGCGATCCTCGTCTTCGGCGGCGCGATGCACGCAGACCAGGAGGAGCGTCATCCCTGGTTGCGTCGCGAGGTGCGCTTCCTCCAAGAGGCGCTCGAGCGCGAGAGGCCGCTCTTCGGGGTCTGCCTGGGAGCTCAGCTGCTCGCGAAGGCCGCCGGCGCCTCGGTTCACCCGGCTACGGAGTCCGAGGTGGGCTGGTACCGGATCGAGCTGACGGATCCGGCAGGTGAAGACGCCGTCTTCGGCTGGCTGCCGCCTCGCTTCGACGGTTTCCAGTGGCACCACTACACCTACGACCTTCCTGCCGGCGCCGTCGAGCTTGCCCGGAGCGCGGCGTGCACGCAGGCGTTTCGGCTCGGACGCGCCTACGGGATCCAGTTCCACGCCGAGGTGACGAGCGGAACGATCGAGAGCTGGCTCGGGGACGACTCGGACGAGGTCGCGAACCCGGACACGCTGCGGGCGGAGACGACGGAGCGGATCGATGCCTGGAACCAGCTCGGCCGCGGGCTTTGCCGCGCTTTCTTGGGCAGCGCGCCTCTAGCCGGTCTCTGAGGGAAGCGACTCGTCGCGCGACCACTCGTGCCAGGAACCGGGATAGTTCCGCGCCTCGATTCCGGCGGCCACGAGGAGCTGGACGGCAAGGCTCGAGCGTGAGCCGGAGTGGCAGTAGGCGACAACCTCCGCACCATGCGGCAGCCGCTCCCGGATCTGCTCGGCCGTAAGCGTCATCAGCTCCTGCAGATCGAGGTGCTGCGCGCCCGCGATCCGTCCCTGGCGCTGGTCGCAGGGCGCGCCCGTCGCCCCGCTGTACTCCTCGGCGCTACGCACGTCGAGCACAACCAGACCCGGCTCGCCGAGTCGGCGCCGCAGCTCCTCGTGGGTCACGTCCTCCATTGCGTCGGCCCTCAGCGCTCGACCACGACGGCGCCGGCGAGCGTGGGCGCGTCGCTCCAGCCGTGCTCGGCTCCCTCGACTCCGATTGCCCTAGCAATCGACACGAGCACCTCGGCCGCCGCCGGTAGCTCGCCGGGGCTGGCGCCGTGTACCGCTGCTGCGCGCACGGCGCCGGCGTCGGACCCGGTCAGACGAGAGACGACGCGCGGGTTGGCGGCGAGCGCGACCACGTCGCCCGGCGGCAGTGGCCCGTAGTACTCCTGGATCGAGAGGTACTCGTCCACCACCTTGCCATGCTCGAAGAGGACGAAGCGCGTCACCGCAGCCTCTTCGACTGCGAGGACGAGCACGACGCTCCCCATCCGGTCTCCGAGCTCCTTCGCCAGCCGGCGCAGCTGGCGAGGATCGCGATCGCAAACATCGTCGTAGACGGCTATCCAGCCATTGCGAGGCGGCGCGACGATGCTCCCGCGCGAGCCGCCGGGAAGCCGCGGCACGAACTGGCGCACTGCGCGTTCGACCGCGCCTTGGTCGTCCGTCTGAACGTGGATCGAGCCAAAAGACTCGCCCTTCTCCCGCTGGGCGAGTCGCGCACGCAACGCCGGCGCGGGCATCTCGAGGCGCCGCGCCTCCTCTTGGAAGCCCAGCCGATTGTAGAAAGGCAAGGCGGCGAGGGCAGCCTGGAGCCGGACGTGGGTTGCGTCCGGCCATTCGGCAAGCGCTGCGCCGATGAGCGTCTTGCCGAGCCCGTGGCGTCGGTGCGCCCGGGCGACGTACAGATCCACGATCTCGACGGCGGTGCCGATGGGCCGAGCTCGGGCGAACGCCACGACGCCGCCGAAGCGCTCCCCGACCCAGGCGGTCGTCCCTCCATGACCCAGCTCGAGATCGTCGCTCTCGCCCAGATACGCCGGCGGCGGGCTCTCCGCGACGAACTCGCGCCAGAGCAGCTGGATAGCAGGCTCGTCGGCGTCGGTGGCGTGACGGATCGTCATTGCGGAGGCATCGTTCGGAGGCCGGTCAGGAGGTAGTGGGCGGCGAGGTTCTCGTGCGGGTGGAAGCGGGCGCCGAAGCTGCGGACGTCCGGGACGTCACCATAGAAGGATCGGACGGCCTTGCGCAGGACGAGGTCGCCCGCGGGCCAAGCGTGCGGGCGTCCGAGATGGCGGGCGAGGAACCAGTCCGCCGTCCACTCGCCGATCCCGCGCAGAGCTACGAGCCTGTCCTTCACGTCCTCGTCCGGGAGCGTCGCGAGCGCGTCTAGATCGAGGTCGTCGCGGGCGAGCGCGATCGTGTACTCGGCCTTGCGGCCGGAGAAGCCGACGGCGACGAACTCCGCCTCTGTCGCGCTCGCGAGGCGCTCTCGGGTGGGGAAGGCAATAGCGTGCTCCGCCGGCTCGCCGAAGCGCTCGATCAGGCGGCTGCGGATCGCAAAGGCCGACTGGAGCGAGACCTGCTGCGCCGTGATCGAGGTGACGAGCGCTTCGAACGGGTTCGGAGCGAGCGGCGGGCGGAAGCCGGCGAGGCCGGTCGCGAGCCGGCCGAGTACCTCGTCCCAGGCCGCGAACGCGGCGAAGCCGTCGAGGTCGAAGGCCGACCCGAGCAGCGTCCGCACCTCGGCGCCGATCGTCACACTCCACGGCTCGACCTCGACCCCGCCCGGCGCCGATTCGATCCTGACCTCGCGCGCGCCGACGACGCGGTGCAGGCCGCCCTCGTGCCAGAGGTTCGCGCGGTCGATTCCGAAGGCCCGAAAACGCTCCGTCGAGAGTGAAAAGTCGTACGGCTCGGGCAGCGACTGATGCACGCGAAGTTCAATCGTGCCTGCGACCGTCGCTGCGACCACATCTGCGATGATGTCTGCGACCGTCTCTGCGATCGTTTATCTCTTTCGAGTTGGAAAGTGCTGCACATGAGGCTGAGCGATCCGCCTGACGCTGCGCGCGTTCACTTGCGAACCGCCGCCGGGCTCGGTCGAGTCAGTCGCGCCCCGAGTCGGAGAGGAATGCGCGCGCCGAGCCCGGCCCCGAAGGCCGACTGCACCTCCGCTCCGGCTTAAGCCGAACTCGTCGGCGCGGCGCATCGAGTCGCGCGTGCATCCTTCGACCGGGCCTGATCGAGATCCCACGCCGCCGTGATCAGGCCGACGTGGCTGAATGCCTGCGGAAAGTTCCCGAGCTGCTCCCCACTTGTCGGATCGATCTCCTCGGCGAGGAGACCAAGGTCGTTCGCAAAGCCGGCGAGCCGATCGAACAGCGTCTCTGCCCGCTCGAGCTCGCCCGCCTTCGCGAGACAGGAGACGAGCCAGAAGGAGCAGATCGTGAACGTGCCCTCCTCTCCCGTCAGCCCGTCGGCGTTCAGGCCCTCCTCGTTCAGGTAGCGGAGCACGAGCCCGTCCTTCGTCAGCTCCTTCGCGATCGCCTCGATCGTCGAGCGCATCCGTTCGTCCGTCGCCGGGAGGAAACCGACGATCGGCATCAGGAGCTGAGCCGCGTCGAGGTCGTCGGAGTCGAACGACTGCGCGTAGGCCTGCTTCTCGTCGCTCCAGCCGCGCGTCAGGATCGCCTCGCGAACTTGGTCGCGCGCGCTCGCCCACTCCTCCACCTTGCCGAAGTCGCCGAGGCTCGGCGCGAGCTTGACCGCCCGGTCGAGCGCCGTCCAGCAGAGCACCTTGGAGGAAAGATGGTGACTCGGCTCGCCTCGCATCTCCCACATCCCCGCGTCTTTCTCCGTCCACTTCGACGCAGCGGCGTCGGCGAGCTCGGAGACGAACTCCTGGATCTCCGGGTGCAGCTCGCCGAGCTTCTCCTGGTAGAGGTGGAGCGCATCGAGCAACTCCCCGTAGACGTCGTGCTGGGTCTGGTTCCAAGCCCCGTTGCCGATGCGAACAGGCGTGGAATCGCGCCAGCCGCGCAGGTGGGGTAGTTCTCGTTCGGTCAGATCGTGCTCGCCGCCGATCCCGTACATGATCTGAAGGGAGTGCTCGGCACCCGCGCCGCCACCGGCAGAGCTCGTCATGAAGGAGACGAAGTTCTCCGCCTCGTCCGAGCAGCTCCCGATGTAGAGCGCCCGCAAGGTTAGGCTCGCGTCGCGGATCCACGCGTAGCGATAGTCCCAGTTCCGTTCGCCGCCGACGGTCTCCGGGAGCGAAGTCGTCGGCGCGGCGACGATCGCGCCGGTCGGCCGGTAGGTGAGCCCTTTGAGAACCCGCGCGCTGAGGCGAACGAGCTCGCGACGCGGCCCCTCGTAGATGTCGTGCTCGGCCTCCCAGGAGCTCCACGCCGCCGCGGTGTCCTCGATCCGCGCGGCGACGTCGACGGGGTCGGTCGCCTCGACGCCGCTGCTCTCGATCGGCGACCAGCGCAGCGAGAAGCCGACGCCCTCTCCCTCGGACACCGTGAACGCAGCCAGCATCGTCGGACCGTCGACCTCGACGGGAGCCCCGGCGCGGACAACGATCTGGTTCGGCCCGCCGAAGGTGCGGCCGCCATCCTCGGTCATGCGAAAGAGCGGCCGGACGAGGCCGTACTCCGGTCGCGGCGCGAGCTCGAAAACGAGGGCGACGCTGCCCACCGTCCCCTGGACAGAGCGCAGCAGCTCGTGCGGCGCGTCCAGGCCGAGGTCGTGGTGGCGCTGCCCTCCGGCAAAGACGAGCGCATCGCGCAGGCGGACGCTGCCGGTCTCCGTCGTGAAGGTCGTCTCGAGCACGAGCGAGCCGGGCAGATAGCGCCGCTCGGTTGTGAATGCGGCGGCGGGGGAGATCAGCCAGTGGCCGCCGGCGGGGTCGAGAATCCGCGCGAACACCGCCGGGCTGTCGAATCGCGGGACGCAGAGCCAGTCAATCGACCCGTCGCTCCCGACGAGCGCGGCCGAGTTGCAGTTGGAGAGGAGGCCGTAGGAGGCGATCGGCTTCGAGTCGGCGTTATCTGTCTCGCCGGTAGGTTGCCCCATCGTCTCGGTCATTCTCGCTCCTCGGTCGTAGCTGCGCCGGACAGGGGCAGGTTTACGCCTTCACTCTCGTGGTATGTCCCTCTTTTGTCTATAGAAGGGATACGCATGTCGAACGACCCGATTCTCACCGTCCGAGACCGAGCCGACACACGCGCGAGCTTTCTGCGCAAGGCAGGTGTGGGCGGAGCCGCGCTCGTCGGCGGCGGCGTTCTGCTCGGGGCTGGAGCGGGCACGGCTCGTGCGGGGCATGACAATCCGACGGCGATCACTGATGTCGACGTCCTAAACTTCGCGTTGACGCTGGAGTACCTGGAGGCAGCGTTCTATGTTCAGGCCTTGGGGAGCGGCAGCCAGGCACTGCCGACGGGCGTGCCGGCGAGTGCTGGCAAGTTCAAGCGCGGTGCGGTGACCGGAGCGAAGCAGTTCGTTGGCTTCAACGGGCGTGTTCGCAGCACCGCCTACGGCTACCTGAGTGCGATCCGCGACCACGAGGTCACGCACGTGAAGTTCCTCCAGGGCGCTCTCGGCAGCTCGGCGGCCCCTGCATGCACGTTCGATTTCAGCAAGGGTCTGACGAACTTCGGCACCTTCCTGCTCACCGCCCGCACCCTGGAGAACACCGGAGTGATGGCCTACGACGGCGCGATCCGCTACGTCGACGCGGGCGACAACCTCCAGGCCGGCGCGCAGATCGCAACGGTCGAGGCCCGCCACGCGGCCTACCTCAACCTGATCACCAAGGCATCGCCGTTCCCGAAGCCTTTCGACGAGGGCAAGAAGCCCTCGGAGATCGTCGCGGCTGTGCTCGCTACCGGCTTCCTCAAGCCGGAGAACTGCCCCGCTCCGGTACTCGCCCTCTTCGCCAAGTTCAAGGCCAACGGCGCCTAGTAGTCGGGAGACATCCGGGTGGGGTGGGCGTCCGCTTGCCCACCCCACCCGAGCTCCGCGCGCACCTGCAGACCGATCCGCCGTTTCGAGGCGTTATGGTCGGCCGAGATGCGTGTCCTCTTCGCCTCCACCCAAGGGGCGCCGGCCATTTCGGCCCGTTGATTCCCTTCATCGAAGCGGCCATCCGTCAAGGCCACGACGTGCTCGTTGTCGGTCCGCCCTCTCTCGATGCGCACGGCTACCCTTTTCGGGTCGGCTAACGACCCCCCGAAGACGTGCTCGGGCCGCTCTGGGCGGGGATGTCGTCGCTCCCGCCGGGTCAGGGCGATGTCGTCGTCGTGGGGATCGTCTTCGCGCAGCTCAACGTCGCGGCGATGTTGCCGACGCTGCGGGCGACGCTCGAAGAGTGGAAGCCGGACGTCGTTGTCCGCGAGTCGAGTGAGTTCGCCGCGGCGATCGCGGCGGAGGAGCAAGGCGTGCCCCACGTGCGTGTCGGGATCGGGCTCGCTCTGGTCGAAGAAGGGGCGCTCGCGCTCGCGTCCCCCGCGCTGGAAGATCGGCTGCCTGGAATCTCCCAGCGGATCGCAGAGTCGCGGTACCTGACGCGCCTCCCTGCGTCGCTCGACCCAGCGCTCCATCCCGTCGAGCGGTTCCGCGATCCGACCGGGGACGAGCGGCCGAACCCGCTCCTGGACTGGTGGCCCGGAGACACGCGCCCGCTCGTCTACGTGAGCTTCGGCAGCGTTGCCTCTCATTTTCCCCCGCCGCCACTGTCTACGGCCGCGCGCTCGAGGCGGTTGCGGAGCTGCCGGTCCGCGTCCTGCTGACCGTTGGCGGAGAGCTGGAGCTCGGCGAGGTGCCCGCGAACGTGCACGTCGAGCGCTGGGTTCCCCAGGCTCAGGTGCTCGCAGACGCGGCAGCAATCGTCTGCCACGGCGGTGCGGGGACGACGCTCGGCGCGCTGGCGGCGGGGGTGCCTGCAGTCTTCGTGCCGCTCTTCGCCGACCAGCCGCACAACGCCGTCCGTGCCGCCGGAGCGGGAGCGGGCGTCGTCGTGACGCTCGACGGGATCCGGGGCGGAGTCGAGCGGGTGCTCGCGCACGATTCCTACCGCGACGCCGCTCGCGGGATCGCGCCGAGCTAGAAGCGCTCCCGTCGACGGACGAAGCACTTGCGCTCCTTCAGGGGTAGAGCTTCTCGCCGGCAGCAAGCATCGCCACGAACCGCTCGATTCGCCGCACCCGCGTCTCGGGCTTCTTGGCGCCCTGGATCCGGTGCAGGATCGCGTAGCGGTTACTGCTGTCGAGCGTGGCGAAGAACGAGCCCGCCGCCTCGTTCCCGTCGAGCGCTCGCTGGAGGTCGTCCGGGACGGTCGCCGTCGAGGGAGAGTCGTAAGCGGCATCCCAGCGGCCGTCGGCCTTCGCACGCTCGACCTCGCGGAGCCCTGCCGGGCGCATCGCGCCGCTCCCGATCAACGCCTCCGCCTTCGCCCGGTTAAGCTTCGACCAGACGCTCCGCGCACGCCTCGGGGTAAAGCGCTGTAGGTAGTAAGTGTCATCGAGGCCGCGCATCTGCCCGTCGATCCAGCCGTAACAGAGCGCGACCTCCACCGCCTCGGCATAGGTGACGGTCGGGACCCCGGTGCCCTTCTTCGCGAGCTTGACCCAGACACCGTCGGCATCCGCGTGCTCCTCGAGCCACGCTTGCCACTCGGCGGGCGCTGCGAAGGGGACAATCGGCAGCTCGTTCACGAGCTCCAGCCTAACCGGGGAACTCCGCGCCTCTCAGAGGTGTAGCCACTGGCAAGGGCAATGCGAACCGTTTCCCTGATCATCGTTCTGTCGCTCGTAGGAGTGGGCACGGCACGAACGGCAGCTGAGTCGCCGGCACCGATCGTCCGGTGCGAGAAGATCATCGGGGGCGAAGGCGCGGCGTCGGCTCGTGCTCGACGGGTCGTGCTGGATGCAGTCTCGATTCCCGCCTACCTCCCGCAAACCGTCGAGACGCAAGACCGCGCCTGGCCGTACTGGAGCAAGACTGGCCTCGTAATCCGCGCCGGCGCCCCACAGGTGACGATCAGCGTCCCGGTTGCGTGGCGGAAGCGTGCTGCGATCACGTGGGGCAATACCGGCGCTGTCGGCGCGCTTCGAGTGGCGTCGTGCCCGCAATACGGTTCCAACTGGAACGCCTACGCCGGCGGTTTCCTGCTCCGCTCGCGTTCGGCCTGCGTGCCGCTCGTGATCCGCGTCGGCCAACGAGCCGCGACCGCGCGCTTCGGTGTCGGCCGGCGCTGTCCCGACGCCGGGTAGCCAGCGGATCGGCGCTCGCGGCAAGAGTGCTCGAGCAACGTGCTCGCATTCGAGGTCGATCTCCTAGCCCACGGTCACGACGGCCCTTCAGATCCTGCTCAACATTCAGAGAACGTTCAGACGGGCGGCCGGCGCGGCCACGAGACTGTGGCAGCGTCCAAAAGGAGAAATCAGATGACGCGTTCACTCACCCGTTCCACCATCCTGCTCTCACTTTTCGCAGTCTTTGCCGCGCTCGTGCCCGCTGCTGCGATGAGCACGAGCAGCGCCGCCGCCCCCGTACTCAAGCAACGCGACGCGCGCTTCGGCAACATCCTCGCGCGCCGCGACCACCAGGCGCTCTACTACTGGAACGTCGAGAAGCGCGACTTCAAGGTGCACTGCACGGGCGCCTGCGCAGTCGCGTGGCCCCCGCTCGTCGTCCGCTCGGCCGCCGCGGTTCCCCGCAAGCTCGCCGGGATCACCGGCGTCTTCGGCACGATCCGCCGGCCCGACGGGAAGCTCCAGGTCACCCGCAACCGGCTCCCGCTCTATACCTACGCCCACGAGCGGCCGAACCAGGTGCTCTGCGACAACGTGGACGGCTGGTTCGTCGTGAGGTTGTAGGAACGCTAGAGGTGTGAGGTCAGGCCGGCCTCTGTGACCTCGCCGTCGGCCGGTTCGTACCACGACATCGCGTAGGTGCCGTTGTCGAGCTCCCTTGAGAGATTCGACAGCTTCAGCGGATAGAAGGTGTCGCACATGACGGCCAGCTCGTGGGTCTCGTGCAGGCCGATCGCCTTCTCCGCGAGCCCCGGCTGCGGGCCGTGCGGGAGGCCGGAGGGGTGGAGCGTGATCGAGCCCACGTCGACGCCCTTGCGCGAGCCGAAGTTCCCGGAGACGTAATAGATCATCTCCTCGCTCTGGAGATTCGAGTGGTGGTACGGGATCGGCACGGCGTCCGGGTCGAAGTCGAGCTTGCGCGGGCAGAACGAGCAGATCACGAAGTTCCTGCCCTGGAAGGTCTGGTGCGCCGGCGGCGGCTGGTGGATCCGGCCGGTGATCGGCTCGAAGTCGTGGATCGAGAACGTCCACGGGTAGAGGTAGCCGTCCCAGCCGACGACGTCGAACGGGTGGTAGTCGACGACGTAGGTCTGGTAGCCGTCGCGCACCCGCACCTTGACCGGGTACTCGCCGCGGTCGCGGTGCGTGTTCAGCGTCGCCGGCGGATGAATGTCGCGGTGGTAATACGGCGCCCCCTCGAGGATCTGGCCGTACTGGTTCCGGTAGCGCTTGGGGATCTCGATCAGGCCGGGGGTCTCGAAGACGAGGTGGCGCTGCTCGCCGTCAGGCTGAAAGCGGTAGGTCGTACCGCGCGGGACGACTACGTAGTCGCCGTCCTTGTAGGGCAGATCGCCGAAGATCGTCTCGAGCGTGCCCGAGCCCTCGTGGACGAAGATCACCTCGTCGCGCTCGCCGTTCCGGAAGAACGTCTTCATCCGCTCGGCCGGCCGGCAGATCGAGATCTCGACGTCCGAGTTCCACATCAGGAGCCGCCGGCCTGAGATCTCGTCGCCCTCGGGCTCGAGCTCCTTCGTGTCGAAGAGCCGGTGCTGGTGGGTCGATGGCACCCACTCCTCGCGCTCGATCGGCTCGAAGTCGCCGATCTCCATCACGCGGCAGGGCGACTCGAGGTGGTAGAGGATCGACTCCATTCCGGTGAAGCCCTCCATCCCCATGACCTCCTCGGTGAGGAGCGTGCCGTTGTCGCGGAACTGGATGTGCCGCTTGCGGGGAACGTCGCCGAGGCGCTGGTAGAAGGGCATGGCCGGAGGATACCGCCGCTCGATTGTCGCTTGACACCTAGGCACACTAGGCGTAGCATTGCTGGGTATGAAGTCGGAGCTGCTGAAAGGGAATCTCGAGCTGCTGCTGCTTGCCGTACTTGCGAATGAACCCCGACACGGCTACGCCGTCATCGAGGAGCTCAGGCGGCGCGGAGGCTTCGACCTCCCCGAGGGAACGGTCTATCCCGCGTTGCACCGCCTCGAGGCGACAGGACTCGTGACGAGCACCTGGTCGCGTGAGAGCGGCCGGCGGCGGCGCGTCTACTCGCTCACCCGTGGAGGCCGGCGCGAGCTCGCCTCCCTGCGCGAGACCTGGCGCGGCTTCAACGACGCCGTCGCGGCGGTGGTCGCATGAGCATCGACGCCTATCTCGCGGCACTCTCGAGTCATCTGCGGGTTTGGCCGCTCCGTCGTCGCCGCATCGTCGCCGAGGTCCGCTCGCACCTCGAGGAGGCAGGCGAGGACGGCGTCGAGCGGTTCGGCGATCCCGCCGATGTCGCCGCCCTTTTCAATGCCGTGCATCCGCCTCCGCCCGCGCGGCTGACGGCGGTGGCGGTTCTCGTGTCCTCCTGGCTCGTCTTCACGGCTGTCCAGGGGTCGGAGAGCAGGATGGGCCCGGCACCCTGGCCGGATGGTCAAGCTCCGGGGCGCATTGACGAGCTGCTCGCCTACGCCACCTTCTCGATCCTCGCCGCCGTCGGCATCGGCTTTGCCACGCTCGTGGCGCCGCGCGCGTTCAGGCTGGGTCTGTCGCTTGCGTCGGCGGCTCTGATCACTCTTTGCGCGGCGCTACTCGTCGCACACACCGCCGCACGTGGCCAGTACGTAGAGGGTCAACCATCGGCCTGGTGGGCAGCGATCATCGGTCTTGCCGTGCTCGCACCGACGCTCGGTGCTGCGACCCTTACGACTCGCGCCGCACTCCGACGCGATTCCTGAGCACGCCGATCCCCTCGACCTCGAGCTCCACGACGTCCCCCGGCTGGAGCCAGCGCCCATCGCCGAGCTCGAGGATGCAGCCCGTCCCGACCGTGCCGGAGCCGAGGATGTCCCCGGGCCGCAGCACCGTGTTCAGCGCCGCCTGTTCCCGGATCCGCTCCCACGAGAAGTGGAGATCGCGGAGGTTGCCGCGCGAGCGCTCCTCGCCGTTCACCCGCGCGACCATTTCCGCCTCGTCGCCTGGAAACTCGTCCACGGTCACGACGACCGGGCCGATCGAGGTCGCGAAGTCCTTGCCCTTCGCGGGGCCGAGCCCGACCTTCATCTCGACCCGCTGGAGATCGCGCGCCGACCAGTCGTTCAGCACGGTGAAGCCGGCGATCGCGCCTTCGGCGCCGATCACGGCCGCGACCTCGAGCTCGTAGTCGAGCTCCTCCGTCCCCTCGGGATACGGGATCTCGTCGTCAGGGCCGAAGATCGCCGCCGGATTGGAGAAGTAGAAGACCGGCTGCTCGTACCACTCCGGCGGCACCTCGAGCCCACGCGAGGCGCGGGCCGTCGCGACGTGCTGCTCGAAGGCGTAGAAGTCACGCACCGCCGGTGGATGGAGAATCGGCGCCAGGAGCTTCACCTCGTCCAGGCAGTACTCGGCATGCTCGCGGGACGACGAGCCACCGGTGAAGAACGACTGCAGCGTCTGCGCCGCCAGGTGGAGGACGCGGTCGCCCTCGATCCGCCCCACCCAGCCGCGCTCCATGGGATGGTCGAGCGGGTGGAACATGCAGAGCTTCACTGGGGCAGCCTAAGGCCCGGCACCTACGGCTCGGTGTGCACGATCACGTCGGCGATCTCGGGATACTCGTCCCGCAGGCGGCGCTCTATCTCGCTCGCCCGCGCGTGCGCGTCGGCGAGCGTCGAGCCGGGATCGAGGCCGAGCGTGAGGAACGCGACGAGCCCATCCTCGGTGCGGAGCACGCGCACCTCTCGAGGCGCGCCCCCGGCGGCCGCACGCACGATTCGCTCGACCTCCGCGTGGTCGAGCTCGACCGCCGGACTCGCTTCCGCGAGCGGCTCCAGGTGCGTCTGCACCGAGGCGATCTCCGGGACGGCGGCGCAGATCGCGCGCTCCACCTCCTCCGCGAGCTCGTGAGCGTCCTCGAGCGGCAGCTCGCCGGGTAGCTTCAGGTGCAGCGAGAGTTCCGTGGCGCCGTCGAGCGAGACGAGGCTCAGATTGTGGATCTCGCGAATGCGCGGGACCGAGAGAGCGGCGGCGTGGGCACGCTCACGCAGCGCCGCGTCGTCGCTGCGAGGCTCGACGTGGACGACGACGTCGCTGCCGGGAAGCACGCGCTCCACCGCCGCCTCGACCCGATCCGCAAGTGTGTGCCCCTGGGCAACCGCGTCCGCCGGGGAGACCGCGATCACGACATCGGCGAACGTGGCTCCACCCACTTGCCGCAGCCGGAGGCGCGACAACTCCACCGGCGGGTCGATGTCCGCGATCGCCTGCCTGGCCGCCCCTTCCGCATCGGCCGGCGCGCGATCCATCAGCACGTCGACGTTGCGACGAATCAGGCGGCCGGCTGCCAGAAGGACGAGCGCTGCGACGAAGAGCGCAGCGATCGAGTCGCCCTGAGGATGGCCGGTCGCGGCGAGCACGAGGCCACCGAGGACCGCAAGCGTGCCGACGAAGTCGCTGCCGAAATGGAGCGCATTCGAGAGCAGCGCCTCGCTTCCGTAACGTCGGGCAGCGTGATAGGAGACGAACGTGCGCGAGACGTCCAGCGCGAGCACGACACCGACCGCCGCAAACACCCACCAGGCGGTCTCGACCTCCTGCTCCAGCGTCCCACCGAGCCGCGCCAGCGCGAGTACCGCCACGGCCACGCTGACGAGCGCGAGCACGGCTGCCTCGGCGAGCGCCGAAAGGTGCTCGGCCTTCCCGTGGCCGTACTGGTGACCGGCATCCGCGGGGCGGCCGGCGACGCCGATGGCGAAGAACGTGAGCATGGCGGCAACGAGGTCGGTGCCGGAATGGAGGGCTTCGGAGACGAGCCCGAGGCTGCCGCTCGCGAGCCCGACCGCGAGCTTGATCGAGATCAGCGCTACCGCGGCGCCAACCGAAACGAGCGCAGTACGCCGCTGGGGACTCACGGCGGAAGGCTAGATGCGCTTAGAGATTCCCGCGCAATGCCTGCTCGCGCTCGATCGACTCGAAGAGGGCTTTGAAGTTCCCCTCGCCGAAGGTCGTCGCCCCGTGGCGCTCGATCACCTCGAAGAAGAGCGTCGGCCGGTCCTGCGCGGTCTTCGTGAAGATCTGCAGCAGGTAGCCGTCCTCGTCGCGATCGGCCAGGATCCGCAGGCGCTTGAGGTCGTCGTAGCTCTCCGCGATCTCGCCGACGCGGCCCTCGACCTCCTCGTAGTAGGTCTCGGGCGTATCGAGGAAGGCGATCCCGCGCTCCTTCAGGGCCTCGACCGTGCGGACGACGTCGCCCGACTGAAGCGCGATGTGCTGCACGCCCGGGCCTTCGCTGAACTCGAGGTACTCGTCGATCTGGCTCTTGCGCTTTCCCTCGGCCGGCTCGTTGATCGGGAACTTGATCTTGCCGTCGCCGCCCGCCATCACCTTCGACATCAGCGCCGAGTACTCGGTCTGGATCTGGTCGTCGCCGAAATGGACGATGTTGACCATCCCGAAGACTCGCTCGTAGAACTCGACCCAGTGATCCATCCGACCAAGCTCGACGTTGCCGACGACGTGGTCGATCGCGATCAGCCCCACTCCGGCGTCGCGGTGGCCGTTCGGGGAGAGTGAGACGAAGCCCGGCAGGAACGGCCCCGCGTAATCGGCGCGGTTGACGAAGGTGTGGACGTTCTCCCCGTAGGTCGCGATCGTCGCGAGCTCGATCCGGCCGTGCTCGTCCTCGAACCAGCGCGGTTCAGCGACGCTCGTCGCGCCCCGTCCAATTGCCTCGCGGTAGGCGGCGCCGGCGTCCGGCACCTGGAGCGAGACATCCCTGGCGGCATCGCCGTGCCTCGCCGCGAAGCGGACGATCTCGCTGTCCGAACGCAGCCCGCTCGTCACGACGAGCCGGATCTCGCCCTGCTCGAGCCCATAGGAGGCCCGGTCGCGGACACCTGTTTCCGGCCCCGCATAGGCGACGCGCGTGAAGCCGAGCGCATGCTCGTAGAAGTAGGCGCTCTGCTTGGCGTTCCCGACCCAGAGCTCAAGGTGATCCCAGCCGTCCAGGGGCATGAAGTCGCGCTCAGCCATGGCCGCGATCCTATCGCGCAACCGCGTTCCGGGGGCCCACGAGACCCCCGGAACGCGGCGCGTCAGGCCGAGAGCAGCCGGTCGAAGAACGACCGGTAGCGCTGCAGGCCGACGCGCAGATCCTCGGTCGAGGGCTCGCCGTCACCATCCCACTGCTGCTCGAGCGTCGCCCGCTCCGTCGAGAACGTCTCTGCGAGTCGCTGCATCACCTCGGCGACGAGGGCATCGGCGTCCTCGACCGCACGACGCGGCTCGTCGACGAATCCGGTCTGGATCTCGGTCCAGCGGCCACGGAAACCTTCGGCCTCGTCGCCGGCGAAGAGCGGCTGCCGCTCCTCTGCTTGATCTGTGTCGCCCGTGGAGCTCTTGTCGACGTCGTCGGCCTCCCGCACTAGATCGGCCGTCGTCAAGCGCTCGTCGTCGCTCGTGCGTGCAGCCTTCTGCTCGGTCTCGACGCTGTCGGTGTCCATGTCCCGTTGCTCGGTGTTCGTACGGGCATCCTGTGTCTCACTCATTGCCTGGCCTCCTCGTGGACGGGCTCTTCGGCGAGCAGCTCGTCGAAGAGCGATCGGAAATGCACCATCGCCTGCCGCAAGGGCTCCGTGCCGGAATCCCCGGCCTCGTGCTCGTTCACGAGCCGATGCCCCTCACGGAAGTTCTCGACGACGTCCGGGTAGTCGACCGAGACATCCGCGGCACGCCGCTCGAAGTCGTCCGCGACCGGATAGCCCCGCTCCGCCATCACCTGCTGGACGAGCCGGTCGGCGTCGCGCACGGCCGCATCGGGCTCGTCCACGAACCGTCCCTGCACGGTCCGCCATTCCTCCGCGTAGCGCTCGCGCGACTCCGTGGTGAGCGGCTGGATCTCGAGCTCCTCGCGACGGTCTCGCCGCTCTCGGAGCTCCCGCTCCGCGTCGCGCTTGTCGCCCGTCTCCTCGACGACGTGCTCGTACTCCGGCCCGAAGCCTTCCTGGAGCTGCTTCGAGCGACGGCTGCGCATCGCCGACCACCCCACGACGAGAACCGCGACCGCGACGACCGCGAGCACGATCCACATCCATGCATCCATCTCGTTCCTCCTCAGTCCGGGATCGCCCGCACCCGCCTTCTGCCCGCGAAACCCGACCGAAAACGTCTACTTGCCCGCTGCGGGAATCGCGCGCGTCTGTCGCCGGCGGGCGAGCAGGATCCCGCCGCCGATCAAAATCCCTCCGGCCACTTGCAGCGGCGTGATCCGTTCGGAGAGGAGCACCACGGCGAACACCGCGGCAACGAACGGCTGCAGGTTCGCGATCAGGGTTGCCCGCGACGCCCCGATTCCGTGCAGCGCCTTGAACCAGAGCACGTTGGTGAGCACGAGCGGCCCGAGGGTGGCGAAGCCGAGCAGCGCCCAGACCTCCCATGTGACGCCGTAGTCCTGATCGATCGTCTGCGGTGTGCCGGCGATCGCGATCCCGACCCAGCCGATGGGCAACACGACTGCGCTGATCCGAGAGGCGGAGTAGCGGCTCATCAGCGGCGCGATCGCGATCGAATAGACCGCCCAGGTCGCGGCCGTCGCGAGTCCGAGCCCGATCCCGACCCAGCCCGCCGAGAGGCTGGAGCTCGAGCCGGCTGCAACGAGGCCGACCCCGGCGAACGAGACGACGGACGCGATCCAGAAGCGGTTCGACATCCGCTCGAATCCGAGCGCGAGCCCGATCAGCGCTGCAATCGCGGGCGTGGCGCCGAGGAGCAGGGCGATCGTGGAGGCGCTCGTCGTGTCGAGCGCGTAGACGAAGGCGAGCTGGTTCAGGAGCAGCGCCAGCGCGGCGACGAGGATCAGCTTGAGGTCGCGTCGTCCGACCCTCAACGTGCGCTCGGCAACGACCGCGATCGCGACGAAGATCGCGGAGGCCAGCCCGTAGCGAACAGTCGCGTAGGCCAGCGGCTCGAACCCGTGCTGGAGGATGTACCGCGTCACGGTGAGATTGAGCGCCCAGAGGACGACCGTGACGAGCAGCATCAGGTGGACGCGGCGCATCGTCCGACCCTAGATGCGGCTGCGCTCGTGGCGGCGAGCTAGGCTTCCGGCCGATGATCGAGCCGACGATTCGCGATATCGACGCCCTCGTCGGGCCTGCCACCCCCCACTTCGCCTTCCAGCTCCGCGCTCGCGTACGCGAGCTGATCGCAGACCTCCCCACCGAGCACGCCGTCCGCCGCTACGGGGAAGAGAGGATGGCGTTGCTCGACCGGCTCGGGCACGCGTCCTCGAAGGCCGAGGACGGCTCGCGGGAATCCGCCGGCAGGATCGGCTGGGACGAGCTACCGAGCTCCGCGCCCGCGTACGCACCGCTACCGCGGCGCTCATGACCTTCGGCGGGGCCTCGATTCTGGTGACCGGGGGGTCGCGCGGGATCGGCAAGGCGATCGCGTTGCGCTTCGCGACCCTCGGAGCGGCTCGCGTCGCGATCGGCTACCTCCGCTCCGACTCGGCGGCCGCGCAGACGGCGACGGAGCTCGAGGCGCTCGGGTCGGCGCCGATCCTCGTCCGCGGCAACGTCTCCTCCGAGCGAGTCCAGAACGAGGTCGCCGCGCTCGGCCCGCTCGACGTGCTCGTCCACAACGCGGCGACGGGTGTGATCCGCCCGGCCCTCGAGACCGAGGACAAGCACTGGGACTGGACGCTCGGCGCCAACGCCCGCGCGCTGCTCGCGCTCGCGCGCGTGGCCGCGCCGCAGATGCCGGCCGGCAGCTCGATCGTCGGGATCTCGAGCCTCGGTTCCCAGCGCGTGCTGGAGAACTACACGCTCGTCGGGACTTCGAAGGCGGCGCTCGAGGCGCTCGTCCGCTACCTCGCCGTCGAGCTCGCGCCGCGCGGGATCCGCGTCAACGCGGTCTCAGCGGGCGTCGTCGAGACTGGGGCACTCGACCATTTCCCGAACCGGGAGGCGATGCTCGAGATGGGCGCGCGGAACCCGGTCGGACGGCTCGTCTCACCCGAGGACGTCGCAGCCGCCGTCGCCTTTCTCTGCTCCCCGGACGCCGAGATGGTGCGCGGCCAGACGCTCGTCGTCGACGGCGGCTATTCGCTGCTCGCCTGAGCAGCCGAAGATCAGCGCCGCCGGCGGTCGTCGTCGAAGCGGCGCCGGCTCGCGGCGGCGAGCCAGTCGCCTCCGACCCGCGCGCCAACGGCGACGGCGCCCGCGATCGCCGCGAAGAAGAGGTAGACCGAGAACGCCCCGAACCCCCAGGCGAGCCAGACCGCAACCGCGCCGGCGACGACCGTTCCGAACGCGACCCGAGCCGCCATCCCTCCACGTTAGCGTCGCGCGCGGCACACTGCCGCGATGGAGCCGACCGACCACAACCGCCGCGCCTTCGACGACGCACACCGCACCTCCGAGAACGTCCTCGCGACTCCGGGCCTGCCCGCCGCGATCCGCGAGCGCCTTCACGAGGTCGGCGGCAACCGCGTCCTCCACCTCTTCTGCGGCACCGGCAGGGAGACGATCGAGCTCGCCGAGCTCGGCGCACACGTCACGGGGGTCGACGACGACGCGGCCGCCGTCGAGGCCGCGCGCCGCCGCGCGCCGGAAATCCCGTGGCTCCACGCAGACCCGCACGCCCTGCCGCCCGAGGTGCTGCTTGCCCGTTGGGATCTGGTCTACGTCGGTTCGGGCTCGCTGGCCCGGCTCCGCGATCCCGCCGCCTGGGCCGGCGGTGTGGCCGCCTCGCTGCGAAGCGGCGGCGTGCTGCTGCTGCACGACGAGCATCCCGCGGCCGCGTGCATCGACGCCTTCGACCGGTGGCGCGGCGACTACTTCGCGGCGCCGGGTCTCAGAGCAGCACTGGGCCTCGGCGCTCTCGTCAGCGCGGTCATCGACGCGGGACTGACGCTGCGTGGGCTCGAAGAGTGGCCGGGCCGCGACCCTCGCGTGCCCGGTCGCGTCGTCCTCGCGGCCGAGAAGCAGGAAGCGTAGGAGACGCGAGGAACGGGGACACTTCTGAAGTCCCGCGAGGAATAGGAGAGAGTCGAGCCATGGGAATTGCAGTCAGCATCCTGCTCATCGCCGCCGGCGCGGTCCTCACCTGGGGCGTCACCGCCGAAGCGGAGGGGCTCAACGTGAACGCGATCGGAGTCATCCTCCTGATCGTCGGGATCCTCGGCCTCGTTCTCTCGATGATCTTCTGGCAGAGCTGGGGCGGCTTCCATCGCCGCACCGAATACGTCGAGGGCGGCCCGGTGCGCCGTCGCTCCGTCGCCCCACGCCGCCGCACCGTGGTCGATGAAGAGGACGTCGCTCCCGGCCCGCCTGGGCCACCGCTTCCTTAGCTCATCGTCCGGGGACCAACCGGCCGAGCGTGTCAGCCGCGATGTAACCGGCGACCTTCGGGTTCTCCTTGAGCCGGCGGAGCGAGTACTCGTACCATTGACGGCCGTAGGGGACGTAGATCCGAAGCCGATGGCCCTCGGCGACGAGACGATCGCCGAGCTCCGCCCGGATCCCGAGCAGCATCTGGAACTCGTACTTCTCCGGCGTCAGGCTCCGCTCGCGCACGAGCTCCAGCGCCCGGTCGACGAGCCACTCGTCGTGGGTCGCGATCGCGGCGTAGCAGTCGCCGTCGAGCAGCGTCTCGAGCGCGCGCACGAAGCTCGTCCGCACCGCACCGTCGTCGCGGAACTGGATCGACTCCGGCTCCACGTAGATGCCCTTGCAGAGACGGACACTCGCGCCGGCGAGCGACTCCGAATCGGCGACCGTGCGCTTGAGCGAGGCCTGAAGCACCGGGCCGACGCGCCCATGACCCTCGTCGCGTAGCTCCCGAAAGAGGCGGAGCGTGTCGTCCGTCGTCGTCGAGTCCTCCATGTCGATCCGGACGAAGCGGTTCGTCGGCTCCGCCGCGGCGATCACGCGTTCGACGTTCCGCTTGCACAGGTCGTAGTCGAGCTTCAGCCCGAGACCCGTCGGCTTGACGCTGACGTTGGCGTCGAGACCGTCACGCTCGAAGGCCTCGAGCGCAGCGACGTACTCGCCGGCGATCGCCTCCGCCTCGAACGACTGGGTGATCTCCTCGCCGAGGACGTCGACGGTCGCCATTTTGCCCTGCTCGTTCAGCTCCGCAACCACCCGCTGCGCATCGGCGAGCGACGACCCGGCGATGTAGCGCGAGGAGAGGCGCTCGACCACCGCGCGCGGGACGGCCGGCAGAACTCGGACGATGGCGCGGTCGAACAGGCTCACGGCGCGCCAGCCTAGACGAGGTTGCTCATTTCTCGCGCATGAAGCCCTGGCGGGCCGCGGAGACGAGCGCGACCGCTTCGGGGAAGAGCACGCGCATCGAGTCGCGGAGCGCGATTGCCTGCTCGTCGACCGAGCCCGTTGGCTGCAGCCGCTGGAGCGCAGCCGCCGTCAACTCGACCGCGGTGTTCAGGGTCAGCGTCGCGAACTGCTCACGTTGGGCCTCCTGCACCGACTCGGCTTGCTGCGCCGCGAACTCCTGGATGCCGCGGAGCAGATCCTCTGGATCGCCGCCGAACGGGAAGCCCATTCCGCCTTCCATACCTCGAGGTTAGCGACTCGCCACGCGTTGCTGTGCGTCCCGCCGACGAAGCGTCGTCTGAGCTGACTCCGGATCGAGCAAGCCGGGAGCGAAGCGACCCTTCAGGTCTTCGCGCGCTGAGCATCCGCTCCTGCGGATGCTCAGCTTGCGCCGATCAAAGCAGCCCGGTAGGTGCGCTCGACGTCGGTCGCGAGCGCGTCTACGACCTCGCCCGCGCCGCGCATCGCATCGGCGAACGGAGAGCCGTGCAGCGCCCCGCCGAGTGCGAGCTCGAGGCGCCTCGTCGCGAATCCGATCGCATCCAGGCGCGCCGGCGTCGCCAGCATGGGCGGCGTGCCGATCACGCGCTGCAGCTCGAGCAGCGATTCCTCGGCCTCGTCGATCCCTGCGGGGTTCTCGGTCAAGCGCAGCGCTACGAGCTTCGAGTGCAGCTCGTCGAGGTCGCCTCCCGCCGCGATCTCCTCCGCAACCTCGCAGAGTGCCGCGATCGAGACTGCATCTCGAACTGCCTGTCGTTCCGCTACCGCGACGGCGTCGTCTCCGAGTCCGAGCCAGCTCCGCTCTCCCGCCGCCGTCTCGAACGCGCAGAGATAGAGCCTGCGACCGGGGTGCGGCTCGGTGGGAAGAACGGCCGCGACCTGCTCGCCGGGCGCCGCTCGACGGGCCGCGGCCTCTGCTATCCGCGCGAGGTCGTCCACGAGCGTCATCGCGACAGGATGCCTACGATGCGACGGTGCTCGAAACCGCACTTCAAGCGACGTTCGCGGTCACAGTCGTCGTCTCGGCGGTGTCGATCTTCCTGGCCGCTCTGACCCCGATCCGACTCCGAGTGCTCCTCGTTCTGACCGGCGTGCTCGGCTCGACCGCGGTCGCGGGCTGGATCGTCTTCGCGTTTCGCCCCGAGCGGGAGATCGCGATCGTCTCGACGGCGCTGCTCGGGACCGCGATCGCCGAGGCCGGTGCCGCCGCGCTCGCGGGAGCGATGCGCCGGCTTCGCACCGACGAAGCGACGTTCGCCCGCGCGCGCGAGACCATCGACGGGATGATCGCGGAGGAGACCGAGCAGGTCAGCGGCGATCTCCAGCGCTGGATCGCTCGGGTTCGGGCGGACTCGCTCTCGCTGCTCGCGGACGAGGAGCGCCGAATCGCCGAGGAGCGGCGCGGCGAGCTGGTGGAGCGGGAGAGGCGTGTGGCCGCCGACCTCGCCGAGGCCTTGGCCACTGTCGAGCGCCGGGTCGACGAGCGTGTGCGGGCGTGGTCGGACGATCTCGATCGCGCACAGCAGTCGCTCGGTTCACAGCTCGAGCGCCTCGAGCAACGCCAGCGGCAGTCGATCGGCGACGCCGAGGCCAGGATCGAGGCCGAGGCGGCCGATCTCTTCACGACCTCAGAAGTCCAGCGGGCGTCGGTGATCCGGCTCCGAGAGGAGTTGGAGCAGTCGGCGCAGGCTGCGGTCGCCGAGGCTCTGGACGAGCTGGAAGCCCACACCGGAGAGCGCCGACGGGTGATAGAGCAGATCGCCGAGCGGCTGCGGTTGCGCGAGCAGGCGCTGGGGGAGCAGATCGAGCGCGGCGAGAGCGAAGCGGTCCGGCGGATCGAGGCGTCGTTCGCCGACATCGAGCGCCGCCAGGTGGAGCAACTGCAGCGACTGATCTCGCGGGAGGGAGAGCGTTACGCCGAGGCCGCGGGACAGCAATTCGAGCAGATGATGAAAGGTGCACGCGAGGAAGCCGCGGGCCGCCTTGCGCGCGAGCTCGACCGCGCCGTGGATACGTTCGTGCGCCAGGCTGACGCCCTCTTCGCGGAGCGGATCGCTCACGCGGGCGAGGCCGAACAAAAGCGGCTCGAGACACGGCTGCGTCAGTCCCAGTCCGCTTTCGACCGGCAGCGCGCCCAGCTCACCGAGTCGTTCGGGCGCCGCATCGCCGACGCCGACGCGGAGCTCCGGCGCACGCTCGGCTCGCTCGTCGCCGACGCGGAGTCCGAGCGCTCGGTGCTCGAGGCTCGGCTGCTCGAGCTCGCGCGGAAGATCGACGACGCCCGCACGGGGCTCGGCCAGATCTGAATTCGCCCAAGCTCGGGCCAACTTTCGCCGAGAGGGTTCGTCTAGTGCAGCACGAACACTCGACGCACAATGGCTGAGACGACCGAACTCATCGACCGAGGGAGCGAACGGGCGAAGGTTGAGTCCTGGCGTCTGCATGTCCTGATCGAGGCGGGATATCCGCTCCCGCTGGCCGAGAAGCTGGCCGCCGCACTCGACGCCGATCTCCACGAGGCCGTCGATCTCGTCGGCAAGGGCTGCGACCCACGGACCGCAGCCGCGATCCTGCTGTAGTTGTGCGCAAGATCGGAATCCGCAGGAGCGGCTTTCGATCGCGCGAAGACCCCTGAAGGGCCGCTTCGCAGCCGGCTGCCTCCTACTCGCGCCCGCATCTCCTAACCTGGGAGCGTGAAGGTCGAGCCGCTCCTCTACGGCGATCGGAAGGTCTACACCGTGGCAGGCTTCAACCGCGGCGTCGCCGACTGGCTGGGCCGGCTGCCTACGCTCTGGATCGAGGGTGAGGTGACGGAGCTGCGGCGCCACGACCGCTGGGCGAGCGTCTTCTTCACCCTCAAGGATCCGGCCGACGGCGCGTGCGTACCTGCGTCGCTTCCCCGCCGCACCTTCGATGCGCTGGCGCTCGAGCTGGCGGACGGAGAGCGCGTGCACGTCTACGGGCGGCCCGAGCTCTATGCCGCGAAGGGCGAGTTTCGGCTCCGCGTCCTCTCGATCGAGCGCTTCGGCCTCGGCGCCCATCTCGCGGCAATCGAGCGCCTGAAGGCGACGCTGGCCGCCGGCGGCCTCTTCGACGACGCCCGCAAGCGATCGCTCCCGCGCTTCCCGCGCCGGATCGGGCTCGTCACCGGCAACGACGCCGCCGCGAAACGCGATGTGCTGGCGACGATCACCGCGCGGTTCCCGGCCGCGCGGATCCTCGTCGCCGAGACCCTCGTGCAGGGGCCGCGCGCTGCAGCCGGAATCGTGGCGGCGCTGAAGGCCGTCGCCGGCGAGGACGAAATCGACGTCGTCGTGCTCGCCCGCGGCGGCGGGAGCTTCGACGACCTCCTCGCGTTCAGCGACGAGCGGGTCGTCCGCGCGGTCGCCGCCTGCCCCGTTCCGATCGTCTCGGCGGTCGGCCACGAGCAGGACGCTCCGCTCTGCGACCTCGCGGCCGACGTTCGCGCCTCGACGCCGACCGCGGCCGGAAAGCTCGTCGTCCCGGATCTCCGCGAGCTCCACGGCGAGCTCTACCGCGCACGCGACTCGCTCGAGCGCTGCGTCCGACGGGCCTTCGAGCGCGACCGCGCGGTGCTCCGACGCGCGCACGGAAGCCTCGAGCGAGGCGCGAGGCGAGCACTCGAGCGCGACGCGCAACAGATGGCGCTGCTGCGCGGACGACTCCGACGGGAGCCGATCCTGCTCGTCGAGCGTCGACGGGCCGGTGTCGAGCGGTCAGGTGCGAGGCTCGCGGCACTCTCGCCACGCGCGACGCTCGAGCGCGGCTACGCGATCGTGCGTGCCCGGAAGGAGATCCTGCGCTCGTCGCACTCCTTGGCGCGGGGCGAGCGGGTCGAGATCGAGCTCGCCGCCGGAGGCTTCGATGCGCTCGTGGAGGAGATCCGCCCGTGAACGAATCAGCGACGGAGCCGACCTTCGAGCAGGCGCAGAAGGAGCTCGAGGGAATCGTCGAGAGGCTCGAGCGCGGCCAGCCGAGCCTCGACGAGGCGATCGCGCTCTGGGAGCGCGGCGAGGAGCTGCTCCGGCTCTGCCTCGCGCGCCTCGACGCCGCGCACGGAAAGATCGAGGAGCTGGCCAGGCGAGCCGAGTCGGAGACACCCTTCTCGGAGCCCGGCTCCGGCGCATAGAATCGCGCGATGGCCCGTCCCTCCGCCGAGACGATCGCGAAGATCCCGCTCTTCTCCGACCTGGAGCCGCGCGAGCTGCGACGGATCGCGGACTCGTTCAAGGAACGCGAGTTCTCGGCCGGTGACACGATCTCGAGCGAAGGGAAGTCGGGCGCAGGCTTCTTCGTGATCGGCGAGGGCACCGCCACCGTGACCGTCAAAGGCGTGGAGCGCGGTTCGCTCGGTCCTGGCGAGTACTTCGGCGAGATCGCGCTGATCGACGAGGGCGCGCGCACCGCGACGCTCACCGCCGAGACCGACATGACGTGCTACGGGATGACGTTCTGGGAGTTCCGCCCGATCGTCGAATCGGATGCGCGCATCGCCTGGAAGCTCCTCCAGGCGCTCGCCCGCAAGCTCCGCGCCGCCGAAGCGCGCTGATCCTTTTGCAGCGGCCAGAATCCGCAGAAGCGGATTCCGGCCGCGCTAAGACCCCTGAAGGGTCGCTTCGCTCCCGGGCTCGCATTTGCTGCGCAGGAGGAGCATTTGCAGGAGCGGACGCTCCTCGCGTGAAGACCCCTGAAGGGTCGCTTCGCTCCCGGGCTCCCTCGCTCCGAGCGAAGTTCTCTCCGAATTAGCTGAGGGCTCCCGCTCGTTTCCGCTGCGGCTCGGGTTCGGGCTCCTCGGTCAGGAGGTCGACGGGCTCGGGCATGTCGCGGAGCGTTGCGAACGAGAGACCCTCCCGCGCCAGGAAGATCAGCCCCACCCCGACGCCGACCGACATCTCGACCACCTGAAGCACGAGCCCGTAGGCGAAGCCGGTCGAGTAGGCGACGCCGTACTGAACGAGCGGGAGCGCAACCGCCGCCTGGAGCAGGCCGATGTTGCCCGGCCAGAGCGGAAAGATCGTCGCGACGTTCATCAGCAGCAGCACCAGCCCTGCGGCGGGCAGGGGCGCGTGAACGTCGAAGGCTCGCATCGCCACGTAGACGGCGAGCAGCTGCAGCGTCCAGCCGAGGCACTGGAGCAGGATCGCGGCAGCGGCCGGGAGCGGCGAACGCAGGACCGAGAGCCCCTGTCGGGCCATCGCAAGCAGCCGCTTCAGCGGTTTCGCGCCTTCGAGCACGGTTCTATCGCCACGGCGCGCTCCGATCACGCCGAGCACGAAGAGCCCGACTCCGATCACCGAGACGATCTCGAGGCTCGTCACCGCCCACGAGGGAATCTTCGCCGTCGTCAGCACGTAGCCGACGAGGATCAGGGCCGGGAAGACGTCGAAGAGGCGATGAGCGAACACGGTCCCGACGAGCGCCGCGCTCGTCCCCGAGCCGTGGGGAAGGCGCCGGCGGAGCACGGCGACCCGCGCGAGCTCGCCGATCCGGCCCGGCAGCGCGGCGTTGCCGAGCAGGCCGACCGCGAACGCGGAGAACACCTGGTTGAACGGCGGCTGCGGCGGCTCGAGAGCCTGGTGGATGGTCAGCCGCCACGCGGACGCTCGCACGAGCACCGAGGCGAGGTTGAGCCCGAGCGCGAAGACGATCCACGCCCAGTTGACGAAGTCGAAGGCGTGGTAGACGACGTTCCAGTCCGGTCCGCGCCAGTAGAGCAGCGTCCCCATCGCGGCGAGCATCAGCAGTGCGAGAGTGACCTGGACGAACCGGTTGTGCCGAAGGCTCACGCGGCTTCCGATCGAGCGGCAACGCCGGCAACGGCCTCGTAGATCTCGACCAGACGGCCGGCGACATCGTCCCACGAATAGTGCGCGATCGCGTGCGCGCGGGCCGCCGTGCCGAGAGCAAGGCGGCGAGGCTCGTCATCGACGAGCGCGCACACCGCGTCCGCCAGGGCAGCCGAGTCGTCGGGCGGCACCGCCACGGACGTCTCGGGCGTCATCACATCGCGGTAGCCGGTGATGTCGGAGGCGACGACGGGCGTCGCGCAGGCGAACGCGCGCGTGAGCACCATCCCGAAGCTCTCGCCGCCGAGCGAGGGCGCAACGAGCGCCTTCGCGCTCGCGAGCTCGGCGGTCAGATCCTCCTGCGTGAGAAAGCCGAGCACATCGATTCCGTCGTCGGAGACGCGCAGGCGCGTCAGCAGCAGCCGCACAGCGAGCGGGTCGGCGCCGGCGACGCGCAATCGCGCTCCCGTCCGGCGCCGAATCTCGGGCCACGCGCGCAACAGCACCTGGACGCCCTTTCGCTGCTCCTGACGTCCGGCGAAGATCACTCGGTGCTCGCGGCCGCCGGGCTCGACGTCGTCCGGGATCAGGACGCCGTTCGGCACGATCTCGTACTCGCCCGGCAGCCAGCGTTGTGCGGATACCCGCGCCTGCTCCGAGACGGCGATCCGCCGGTCGACACGCTCCTCCAGGAAGCCCCAAACCGGCGTCGCGAGCCGCATCCAGCCGAGGTCGCCGCTCGCGTGGTGCGTTGCGACGGTCGGGCCGTCCCAGAAGGCGAGCGCCGCGATGCACGGCGTCGGGGTCATCGGCTCGTGCAGGTGGAGCAGGTCGAAACGCTCACGGGCGAGGACGCTACGGATGCGGAGGATCGAGCGAGGGCTGAGAATGATGTTCGGGAGCGAGCCGTTCGCCGGCACGATCACCGAGCGACCGATCGCGATCACCTCGGGTGGCGGCGTACCGTGCCGGCCCACCCTGGGATGGAGAATGCGGGTGAACTGGCCCGGCGGATCGTTCCCCATGATCAGCCGAACGTCGAGGCCGAGCCGGCGCAGGGCCGCGGCCTGGAGCTCGGCGTGCTCGACGACCGCACCCCAGAAGGACCACGAAAACGGCACGACGATCCCTATCTTCATCTCGGGTCAGTCTAAGGACCGAGTCGCGCGACGAACGCCGCGAAGGCCGCGAGCGCGGTCGTGAGCCGCTCCCGGGTCTCGTCGTCCACGAGCACGCCGTTCACGAGCTTCTCGTCGGCGCTCGCGACGAAGACCTGCGGCCGCGGGAGCACGAACGCTCCAGCATGCGCGAGCGATTGCCGGAGCTGCGCCTGCGCGCGCGCCGTTCCCAGACGCCCCGGCGTCGCCCCCAGGACGAGCGTCGGCTTGCCGTCGAGCGGCGTCGGAGCCGGACGGCGCGAGGCCCAGTCGACGGCGTTCTTCATCACGGCCGGAAGGCCCGCGTTGTACTCCGGGGTCACGACCAGGAGGGCGTCGGCGGTCGCGATCGCGCTGCGCAAGGCGGTCACGGTCTCGGGAAAGCCGCGCTCCTCGACGTCGCGGTCGTAGAGGGGAATCCTGCGCAGGTCGAACGGCTCGATCGTCATCGCGCCGGGAGCCAGCTCGACACACGCGGCGAGCAACGCCCGGTTGTAGGAGGCGGCGCGCAGGCTGCCGGCGATCCCCGCGACTCTGATGGCGGCTTCCTCCATGTAGAAACCTTCTACAGCAACCGCGAACGAGCGACGGAGGACACGATGCGCTTCGAAGGCATCCACCACATCACCCTGATCACCGGCGACGCGCCGGCGAACGTCGACTTCTACACCCGCGTGCTCGGGCTGCGGCTCGTCAAGAAGACCGTCAATCAGGACGATCCGACGGTCTACCACCTCTTCTACGCCGACGAGCGCGGCAGCGCGGGCTCGGACATCACCTTCTTCGAGTATCCGGGCGCGCGCCGCGGCAGGCAGGGCGCGGGAATGGTCCACACGATCGTCTGGCGCGTCGCCTCGGAGGCGGCGCTCGATTTCTGGGAGCAGCGGCTCGCGGGTGAGGCCGGTGCGATCGAGCGCAGCAAGGGGCGGCTTCGGTTCGAGGATCCGGAGGGGGTGGGAGCAGAGCTCGCGGTCGTCGAGTCGGACGACGAGCCGCTCGTCGCCGAGCACCCAGAGATCCCCCGAGAGCTGGCGCTTCAGGGCTTCGATGGCGTGCGCGCGTATGCCGCCGAGCCCGAGCTGAGCCGGCAGCTCTTCGAGGAGACGCTCGGCTTCGAGCCGCACGGCGATGGCCGCTGGGAGGTGCGCGGCGAGCGGCGAGGCGGCTGGTTCTCCTTCGAGTCAGCACCGGCCGAGCGCGGCGTCGGTGGGGCCGGCACCGTCCATCACGTCGCCTTCTCCTCCACGCTCGAGGAGCACGACGCGTGGCAGCGGCGCGTGGCCGGGGCCGGCATGCAACCGACGCCCGTGATCGACCGCTTCTACTTCCGCTCGGTCTACTTCCGCGAGCCGAACGGCGTCCTCTTCGAGATCGCAACGCTTGGGCCCGGCTTCGGAACCGACGAGGATCCGGCGCACCTCGGCGAGCGGCTCTCGCTGCCGCCCACCTTCGAGCATCTGCGCGAGCGGATCGAGCCCGCGTTGACGAAGCTGCCGGACCCGAGGGACACGTGGAAGAGCTCGTGATCGAAGCCCTCGTCCGCGAACCAGCCGGCGAAGCCAACGGCGCCCTCGTCCTCTTTCACGGCCGCGGCGCGGACGAGCGCGACCTCTACCCGCTCCTCGACGCGCTCGATCCGGAGCGGCGGCTGCTCGGGGTGTGTCCGCGAGGACCGCTCTCGCTGCCTCCCGGAGGCGCGCATTGGTATGCGCTCGGGGGGATCCCGACACCGGACCCCGCAACCTTCTGGCCCACCTTCGAGGCGGCATCCGCCTGGCTCGATGCTCTTACCATCCCGCTGGAGCGGACCGTGCTTGGCGGCTTTTCCCAGGGTGCCGTGCTGAGCTGGGCACTCGGCCTCAGCCGCGGCGCCACGAAGCGGCCCGCGGCGATCGTGGCGCTCTCGGGCTTCATGCCGCAGCTGGAGGGCCTCGAGCTCGACCTCTCCGACCTCGACGGCTTCCCGATCGCGATCGGCCACGGCAGTCTCGACCCGGTGATCGACGTCCGCTTCGGCCGGGAGGCGCGAGAGCTAGTCGAGCCGGCCGGCACCGGGCTGCTCTACCGCGAGTACGCCCTCCCACACACGATCGATCCCGGCTTTCTCGGGGAGCTCCGCGACTTCGTCAGCCGAGCTGTGCCAGCCAGTTAACGGGCTGTTACGAGGCAGGTAAGCTCGCCTCGATGCCGACGACTGAGGGTCTCGCCGAGCTTCACACTCACCTCGGCGGCTCGGTCGCCTCCGACATCCTCTGGTCGCTCGCGCACGAGCAGGGGATCGCGCTCCCGGTCAAGGACTTCTGGGAGTTCGACGCGCTCGTCACCGTCTCGGATCCACGCGGGGTTGAGAACCTCGACGCACTCGACCGGATCTACCACTGGACGGAGCTGATCCAGTCCTCCCCCATCGCCGTCGAGCGCTCGGTGCACGGCGCGATCGGCGGCGCCTATCGCTCGCAGCGGATCACGACGCTCGAGCTCCGCTTCAATCCGATGAAGCGCAACCGCGGCGGCGAGCGCGACCTCGACCACGTGATCCTGGCGGCGATCCGTGGGCTCGATCGCGCCTCGATCGAGTACCCGCAGGTGCGCTGCGGGCTGATCCTGATGATGGATCGGACGTTCACCGCCCGGCAGAACGAGATCGTCGTCGAGAAGGCGATCCGCTGGGCCTCGCGCGGCGTGATCGGGATCGACATCGCCGGTCCTCGACCGGGTGGCGGCCGCTACGACTACACGCAGATCAAGCCGATGACGGAGGCCGCACGCGCGGCCGGGCTCGGGATCACGATCCACGTGGGCGAGGAGGGCGTCACTGGTGCCGAGGAGATCGGCGAGGTCGTCGAGCACCTGCGCCCCGAGCGGATCGGCCACGGGATCCTCGCGGCTCGCGACCCGGAGCTGATGCGACTGCTCCGAGAGGCCGGCACCGTGCTCGAGATCTGCCCCACCTCGAACCTGCTGACGAAGGCCCTGCCCGACGAGGCCGCGGTGCGCGAGACCTTTCGCACGTTCGTCGAGCACGGGGTCGCCTTCACGATCGCGACGGACGGGCCGGAGATGATGCACACGCACCTCCGGGACGAGCTCGAGCTGCTCGAGCGAATCGGGGCGCTCACGGCCGAGGAGCTCGAGAGTGCGAATCGCCGCGGCCACGAGGCCAGCTTCATCCCCTGATCGTTCCGGACACGTCGGGGGTCAAAGCCCGGGCATGTCCCTCGCAGACGCCGGGAGCCGCCCAAGCGGCGGTTCTTCGCATGAGACCTGTCCGGCCCAGGCACGTCCGGGCTTTGACCCCCGACACGTCCCTCCTGGACGGTTCGGGCAAGGGGCGCGCCGGAAGTCGGCCGCCGTCACCGCCCGCGCGCACTCGGTGCCTGGCGGAATCTCGTGAGCGTGCGGGGCGTTGCATCAGGAGTCCTGTCCGCCCGCTGGAAGTTCCTGATCGCGCTCTGGAGCGTCTACCTGCTCTGGGGCTCGACGTACTTCGCGATCAAGATCTCGGTGCGAACGCTGCCGGCGCTCCTCTCCGCCGGGCTCCGATTCCTCCTAGCCGGCGCCTTGCTCGCGCTCGTCCTCTCGCTCCGGGGCCGCAGCATCCGGGTGACCCGCCGCGAGCTCGGCGCTTCGGCGCTCGTCGGGCTCGCGCTGCTGACGCTCGGGGTCGGCCTCGTCACGCTCGCGGAGACGAGGATCGACTCGAGCGTCGCCGCGATGATCGTCGGCTCCGTGCCGCTGCAGGTGATCCTCCTGCGCACGCTCGCGCGCGAGCGCGTCGCTCTTTGGACGCGGCTGAGCGTTCTCGCCGGGCTCGCCGGGCTGGCACTGGTCGTCGGTCCCGGAGGCGAGGGTGCAGCGAGCGCCGCGGGCCTCGCGCTCGCCCTCGGCGCAACCGTCTCCTGGTCGCTCGGATCCTTCTTCGGCCAGCGGCTGCCCCTGCCGCAGGATGGCTTCGTGGCGACGACGTGGGAGATGCTCTGCGGAGGGGTGTTCCTCGTCGTGCTCGCGCTTCTGACCGGCGAGGGCGGCACCGTCGATCCGGGCGGCTTCAGCCTCGAGTCGGCCGCCGCCTGGATCTACCTCCTCTTTGCCGGCTCGCTGATCGGCTTCACCGCCTACGCCTGGCTGTTGCGGAACGCGCCGATCTCGAAAGTGGTTACGCACCAGTACGTGAACCCCCTGGTCGCGATCGTGCTCGGTGCTGCGCTGCTGGACGAGCAGCTCGGCCTCGCAACCGGCCTCGGTGCCGCCCTGATCGTCGGGTCCGTCTTCGTCGCCGTCCGGGAGAAGGGCCCTAGCCGCCGTTCACCTGAGAGCGCTGATGTGAAAGGTACTCCAGCAGATCGGACCGCGTGAGAATCGCCGTCGGCCGGCCGGCGCTCGCGACCACGACCGCCGCGCTCGGACCCGAGAGGTCGGCGAACACCTGGTCGAGCGAATCGGTCACGTCGACGGTCGCGAGCGGCGGCTGCATCGCGACGGCGACATCGTCGTTCATCGCATCCGGGTTCTTGAAGACGCGTTCCAGCACGCCGCGTTCCTGGAGCGAGCCGATCACGTCCGCGAGCGAATCGGCACCGTCGCTACGCACGACCGGGAGCTGTGAGATCGAGTAGCGCTGCATCAGATCGATCGCCGCACCCACCTTCTGGTGCGACTCGATCGTGACGAAATCGGGCACATCGTGCTCCTCGCGACGCTTGAACCGCAGCACCTCGTCGATCGTGGGGGCCGGCAGCTTCCGCTCCAGGAAGCCGTACTGGAGCATCCAGTTGTCGTCGTAGAACTTCGAGAGATACGAGCGGCCGCTGTCGGGCAGGACGGTCAGAATGGTCGCATCCGAACCGAAGTCCCGAGCGATCTCGAGCGCCGCCCACACCGTCGTCCCGGCCGAGCCGCCGGCGAGAATTCCTTCCTCGCGAGCGAGGCTACGCGCGGTGACGAACGAGTCGCGGTCGGAGACACGCACCCAGCGGTCGACGACGTTCCGATCCATCGTCTCGGGCCACATGTCCTTGCCGATCCCCTCGACGAGGTACGGATGCGTCTCCTCGGACGTGTAGACCGAGCCCTCGGGATCCGCCCCCACGATCTGGATCTGCGAATTCTGCTCCTTCAGAAAGCGGCCGACGCCTGAGACGGTTCCGCCGGTCCCGACCGAGATCACGACCGCGTCGAGCTCGCCGCCGGTCTGCTCCCAGATCTCCGGTCCCGTCGTCGCATAGTGGGCTTCCGGGTTCGCCAGGTTCGAGTACTGGTCGGGCTTGAAGCCGCCGGGAATCTCCTCCGCGAGCCGGTCGGAGACGGAGTAGTAGCTCTCCGGCGAATCGTGCTCGACCGCCGTCGGAGTGATCACGACCTCGGCGCCGTACGCGCGCAGCATCGAAATCTTCTCCTGGCTCATCTTGTCGGGCATCACGAAGATGCAGCGGTAGCCTCGCTTGGCCGCGGCGATGGCGAGCCCGACCCCGGTGTTGCCCGAGGTCGGCTCGACGATCGTGCCGCCCGGCCGGAGCTTCCCCGCCCGCTCCGCCGCGTCGATCATCGCCATCCCGATCCGATCCTTGTTCGAGCCGCCGGGGTTCAGATACTCGAGCTTCGCGAGTAGGCGCGGCTGCACGTCGCGGCCGATCCGGTCGAGCCGCACGATCGGCGTCGAGCCGACCAGCTCGAGGAGAGTTGGGTACGCGCGCGCCATCGGGGGCCAACCCTACAGAGCGCGCGGCAGCCCATAGTCGAGCCGAGGCGGCCTCGACCGGGGTGGGCGCATTCCCGTCCCGCACGAAGGATGCGTCGAGGTAATTGCGAATACGCACGTCGAGCTCGTCCATGAGACGAGTAGCCATCGTCAAGGAGCCAGAATGAATCTCGGATTGCGCACGATTCTCCTGCTCGTCGCCGTTGTTCTCTTCGTCCTCGCCGTCTTCTCCGATACCCGTTGGCCCGACTTCATCGGCCTCGGCCTGGCGGTGTTCGCAGGCGCATTCCTCAGCGACGCGCTGGGCTTCGCCGACCGCACGTTCAACAGCACGAGAGACCGCAACGACACGACGTAGGCTCGGCTTGCGCTAATGACGAAAGTGCCGGCGCCCGGTGAGGATCATCGTGGCGCCGGCGCTCTCGACCGCGTCGATCACGTCTGCGTCGCGCTTCGAGCCGCCCGGCTGGATGAGAGCGGCGACACCGGCGTCGAGCGCGAGTCGCGGTCCGTCCGGAAAAGGGAAGAACGCGTCGGACGCGAGCGCGGCGCCCTCGAGCACATGCCCGTGCTCGCGCGCCTTTTCGACGGCGATCCGAACGGCGTCGACCCGGCTCATCTGGCCGGCGCCGATCCCGACCGTCTGCAGGTCTCGCACGATCACGATCGCGTTCGAGGCAACGTGCTTGCAGACACGCCAGGCGAAGAGCAGGTCGCCCCAGAGAGCCTCCGACGGCTTGCCGGCGACGACACTCATCCCCTCCCGGTCGGCCACGTCCGCGTCGCGCTCCTGGACGAGCAGGCCGCCGAGCACGCGCTTGAAGTCGGGCTCGGCTGCAACGGCGTGGCGGCGCTCCAGGTCGTTCAGGATTCGCATGGCGGGTTTCGCGACGAGCGCGGAGAGCGCGCTCTCGTCGAATCCAGGTGCGAACAGCACCTCTACGAACTGGTCTGTGAGTCGTGCTCCGAGCCCAGCGGTGACTGACCGGTTGAGAACGACGACGCCGCCGTACGCAGATAGGGGGTCGGCCGCGAGCGAGCGCTCGTAGGCTTCCTCGATCGTGGCTCCGACGGCCACCCCGCACGGGTTCGCGTGCTTGACGATCACGCAGGCGGGGAGCGTGAACTCGCGGACAAGCATCCGGGCGGCGTCCAGATCGTTCAGGTTGTTGAACGAGAGCTCGCGACCGTGGAGCTGCTCGACCATCGAGAGCAGGTGCGAGCGGCCTCCGCGCTCGGCGTACAGCGCAGCCGCCTGGTGGGGATTCTCGCCGTAGGCGAGATCGCGCACCTTCTCGAAGACGGGGATCAGCGTCTGTGGGAACTGCTCGTCCTCGCCGAACCAGCGCGCGATCGCGGCCTCGTAGGCCGCGGTCGTGGCGAACGCGATCCCGGCGAGATGGCGGCGGGTCTCGAGCGAGCACTCGCCCGCGTGAGCGCGCAGCTCATCGAGGACGTCGTCGTAGTCCTGGGGCCGCGTGACGGCGATCACGCGAGCGTGGTTCTTCGCAGCGGCACGCAGGAGCGCCGGGCCACCGACGTCGATCAGCTCGATCACGTCGGCCTCCGTCGCGTCGCGGCTCGCGGCGGCGCGCTCGAACGGGTAGAGGTTGACGCAGACGAGGTCGATCGGCTCGACACCTTCCCGCTCGAGCTCGGCCGCATCAGATTCCGAGCCGAGCCGGGCGAGGATTCCGCCGTGGACCAGCGGGTGCAGCGTCTTCACGCGACCGCCGAGGAGCTCGGGAAACTCGGTGACGCTCTCGACCGAGGTGACGGCGAGACCTTCGGTCTGGAGAAACTCGGCCGTTCCGCCGCTCGCCACGAGCTCGAAGCCCAGCTCGTGGAGCCCTCGTGCGAACGGCGCCAAGTCCGCCTTGTCGTAAACGGAGATCAGCGCACGCATAGCTCCCGCACCACCTCCGGGAGAAGTCGGTGCTCGGCGTCCTGGATCCGCTCGACGAGCGACTCGCGCGGCTCGACCGGCACGGGTACTTGCCTCACGACCGCCCCCGTGTCGAGCCCTTCGTCGACGAGGTGGACGGTGACGCCCGTGATCGCGACGCCGGCCGCGAGTGCGTCGTCGATTGCGCACGCGCCGGGGAAGTCCGGGAGGAGCGACGGGTGGACGTTGACGATCCGATCCGGGAAGCGCTCGAGAAAGACCGGCGTCAGGAGGTGCATGTAGCCCGCGCAGACGACCAGCCTGACCCCGTGCTCCTGGAGCCAGTTCGCCATCGTCCGGTCGCGCTGCTCGCGATCGGCGAAGTCCGGGAGCGGGAAGGCGGCAACAACGACGCCTGCCCTCGTCGCGCGCTCGAGCGCCGGCGCGTCGTCACAGCTCGAGGCCACCGCGACGACAGGCAACTGCGCGTCGAGGAGCGCCTGCAGGTTCGTTCCCTCGCCCGAGACGAGTACGCCGATCATGCGTCGACGACCCGGCCGATGACGAGCCCGCCGGCCGCGGCGGAAGCAGGGACGACCGCGCACATCCCGATCCCGCAGTTGAAGACGCGTCGCAGCTCCTCTTCCTCGACGCCCAGGTCGGCGAGCCAGGCGAAGACGGGCGGGCGCTCCCAGGAGTCCCAGTCAAGCTCGACGCGAACGCCGTCGGGCAGGGCGCGCGGCAGGTTGCCCATGAGCCCACCGCCGGTCACGTGCGCGAGCGCGCGAACGTCGGCGCTCGCCCGAAGCGCGTGCACGTCTTCGAGATAGAGGCGCGTCGGCAGCAGCAGCAGCTCGGCATCGAAATCGTCCTCGCCGACGAGCCGGCGAACGAGCGTGAACCCGTTCGCGTGGATCCCGGCGGACGGAAACCCGACGACGACGTCGCCCGGCTCGACCCGCGAGCCGTCGATCAGGTCGCGCCGGTCGACGATCCCGACGCACGTGCCCGCGAAGTCGAGCTCGTCCTTCTTGTAGATCCCCGGCAGCTCGGCGGTCTCGCCGCCGAGAATCGCGCAGCCGGCCTCGCGACAGACCTCGGCCGCACCTTCGACGAGCTCGGCCACCTGCTCGAGCTCGATCCGGTTCGCGGCGACGTAGTCGAGCAGGAACAGCGGCTCGGCTCCGGTGGTGAGAACGTCGTTGATGCAGTGCGCCGCGAGGTCCGCTCCGCACCACCGGAGCTTGCCTGCCCGCCGCGCGAGGACAAGCTTCGAGCCGACGCCGTCGGTGGAGGCGGCGAGGAGCCGGTGCTCGTCGAGCGCGTAGAGGCCTGCGAAGCCGCCGATCGAGCCAACGACGCCGGGCGTGGCGGTTGCCGCAACCGCCGCGCGCAGCCGCTCGACGACATCGCCGGCGGTCGCGAGCGAGACGCCGGCGGCGGCATACGTTCGGTCTCCCCTCACGTGCCTCCCCTCACTGGGCGAGTCTACGAGGTACGCCGGTCGATCTACGTGAACAGCTCTGCGTGCAGCTGCGGGCGGCCGGGCGGGCCGCCGGGCAGGAAGCGGACGAGCGTGCCGCCGACCTGGACGTCGCCGCCGTCGCGCTCGAGGTGGAACAACTCCGCCAGGACGGTCGCCTTGGTTCCCGGATCCTCGGAGAGCAGGTGCAGCTCCGTGAGGGCGAACGCGGCGCTCGAGGCGAGCAGCTCGCCGAGCCACTCACGCGGCGGGTGGATCTCGAGCCGGTACCCCACGTTCGTCGCCACGAACGTGCGCCGGCCGCCGTGGGTCTGGATCCGCAGCTCCCTCGTCGTGGCACGGTCGATCACGTCGCCGAACTCCTCCTCGTCGAGCGCGAGGCCGACGTGATCGACCCGCGGCAGATCCCACTGGCCCGGCTGGACGACGACGTTGACAGATCCCCGCTCGAGCTCGGAGAGTCGCAGCCTGAAGCCGAGCCGGTCGAGCTCGTCCCACGGAACACCCGGCTCGACGGATTGGTAGTCCTCACCGATTCGGCCGTGACGCGCGACGAGCCCGAATCCCAGCTTGCCCACGTATCGGGCCTCCACCTCGCGGATCCGGCTCGTGACTAGGTGGTAGTGGAAGAGCTCCACAGGCGGCCGATTCTAGAGGCTTGATGTGAAATTCGGGTGCACTCGGGGATGGGCCGGGTGCCGCTAGGCGCGGTTGGACGCCCGCAGAGTCCAGGGGAGTTGCGGAACGCAGCTCTACAGTGGAAAAAATGCAACCGTCGCTCCTGACGAGCTGGACGCTCGATCCGCTCCAACTCCTGCCGGTGCTCCTGCTCGCGTTCGCCTACGGGCGTCGAGTGCGAACTCTCCACGACCGGGGTACGCCCGTCCCGCGCTGGCGGGTGCTCGTCTTCGCGCTCGGGATCGGGCTCCTGCTGCTCGCCTTTACCTCCCCCATCGCCGAGATCGGCGAGCGCGAGCTCTTCAGCTTCCACATGCTCCAGCACGTACTGATCGGCGACCTGGCACCGCTCTGCCTGCTGGTCGGGCTGACGGGGCCGATCCTGCGCCCGCTGCTGGCGCTCCGGCCGGTCGAGCGGCTGCGCGTGCTCGCGAACCCTGCGCTCGCGCTGCCGCTCTGGGCGGTCAATCTCTACGTCTGGCACCTGCCGTTCCTCTACGAGGCGGCCGTCCGGCACAGCTCGGTGCACGCGCTGGAGCACGTCGCGTTCTTCACCGCGGGCGCGATCATGTGGTTGCCGGTGCTGGAGACGCTTCCGGCTCCGGAATGGTTCGGCACGGGCGCGAAGCTCGCATATATCGCGGCGGTGCGGCTCATCGAGACGGTGCTCGGCAACGTCTTTCTCTGGTCGGGCGCCGTTTTCTACGGCATCTACGCCACGGGGGACGAGCTTTGGGGGATCTCGCCGCTGCGCGACCAGGGCCTCGCGGGCGCCGTGATGATGCTCGAGGGTTCGCTCGTCACGATCGCGGCGCTGGGTTTGCTCTTCCTGCGGCTCGCGCGCGAAGGAGAGGTGCGGCAGGAACTCCTCGAGCGCGGCCTCGACCCGCGGACGGTGCGCCGCGCCGTCCGCTACGGCCGAGCCAGGGAACTCGCCGAGCGGCGTTAGCGTTCAGGCGCCGAGACGGCCGAAGGGCGTCGCGTCGGCCGACTCGTCGTAGGCGATGGGCGCGGCCGGCCCCTCGACCTTCAGCTCTGCGATTGAGCGAAGGCATTCTGGGCGGCTTGCGTGGACGATCGACGTCGCGACGACCGTGCCGTCTTCGCCGACGGCCTTCCACCACCATTGCCCTTCGTTGTCATGTCCGACGACGATCCGCACCCTCGTAGCATCGGCAACGAACCGGACGGACCTGAGCGGCGTAACCGTCGCGCCGATCCGACGTTGTGTAGGCATGGATCGGCGCGCAGAGCACGAGCGGTTTCGACTGACGCTTCCGGCCGAGACGGCGGCCCTCGTCGAGGCGCGACGCGCCGTCGAGAACGTCGATGCTCTAAACGACTTCCCGGAGGCGCAGTTCGCGCTGCGGGTGCTCGTGAGCGAGCTCTTCGCGAACGGGATCAAGTACGGAGGCGGCGGCGGCCTAATCACTCGAGCTGGAGGTTCGCGACGACTGCGTCCACGTCGAGATCGGCGACCGCGGCGACGGCTTCGACCCCACGGGCGTCTCGATGCCGGACGAGAAGGCAACGTCCGGGCGCGGCCTCGCGCTCCTCGACTCGCTCGCCGACCGCTGGGGCGTCACCCGCTCAAGCGAGCACCGCGTCTGGTTCGAGCTAGAGCTTCACTGAATTGTCTGCAAGCAGCGAGCGATCGGCGGAAGCGGATCGCTCGCTGCGCGAAGACCCCTGAGAGCGCCTTTCAGAATGATGTTTCGTCGGCGGGGTGTGCTGGGTGGTGCGAGCGCAAGGACGCAGGGAGCCTCGATAGTCCAGCTATCGAGGCGACTGAGGACGCCGCGATCGTGCCGCACAGCACGGCCCGACGGCTCAAGGCTTCATTCTGAAAGGCGCTCAAGGGTCGCTTCGCTCCCGGTTCGCCCCTTCGAGACGGGCCCCCCGCCGCATGAAACGCTCCCGCTAGACGCGCTCGAAACGCAGCTTCGCGACGTTCTCGTCGAGCGGGACGCGGGTCGGATAGGAGCGCGTGAAGCAGGCGCGGCAGACCGACTGCTCCGGGAGGCGAGTCGCAGCCTGCATCCCGTCGAGCGAGAGGTGGTAGAGCGAGGTCGCACCGATCAGCTCGCGCATCTCCTCGGGCGAGCGGTTCGAGGCCGCAAGCTGCTCGACGTCGGCGAAGTCGATCCCGTAGTAGCAGGGGGAGACGATCGGCGGCGAGGAGATCCGCACGTGCACCTCGCGCGCGCCCGCGTCGAAGAGCATCGCGACGAGCTGGCGCATGGTCGAGCCGCGGACGATCGAGTCGTCGACGATCACGAGTCGCTGGCCGCTCACCTCGGCAAGCGGGTTGAACTTGAGCTTGATTCCCTGCTCGCGCAGCCCCTGGTCGGGCTCGATGAAGGTGCGGCCGACGTAGCGGTTCTTGATCAGCCCCTCGGTGAACGCGATCCCGGACGCACGCGAGTAGCCGACGGCCGCCGGCGTGCCCGAGTCGGGGATCGGCATCACGAGATCGGCCTCGACTGGAGCCTCGGCTGCGAGCCGCTCTCCCATCCGGACGCGAACCCCATGTACCTCGGACCCCGCGAGCGTGGAGTCGGGTCGGGCGAAGTAGACGTGCTCGAAGATGCAGAGCGCCTGCCTCCCCTCGGAGAGCGCCTGCACGGAATCGAGCCCGTGCTCGTCGATCACGACGAGCTCGCCGGGCCGGACCTCGCGGTCGAAGCGGGCGCCGATCAGGTCGAGCGCGCACGATTCGGAGGCCAGAACCCAGTCGTCGCCGCCCTGCTCGTTGGCGAGGCGGCCGAGCGCGAGCGGCCGGATCCCGTGCGGGTCGCGGAAGCCGACAAGCTTCCCCTCCGAGAGCAGGACGACCGAGTACGCGCCCTCGAGCCGGGCCATCGTGCGCGCGACGGCCTGCGAGAGCGGCGCGGGGTCGTGGGCGATCAGGGCGCCGATCGCCTCGGTATCGGAGGTCGTGTCGAGCGCGATCCGCTCCGCCGCGAGCGCCGCGCGTAATTCGCTCGAGTTCGTCAGGTTGCCGTTGTGGCCGAGCGCGACCGTGCGCGCGCTTCCGTGCTGGACGAGCGGTTGCGCGTTCGACCACCTGCTCGAGCCCGTCGTCGAGTAGCGGGCGTGCCCGATCGCGACGTCGCCGGGGAGTGCCTGCAGCTTGTCCTCGTCGAAGACCTGCGCGACGAGCCCCATCTCGCGGACGACCGTCAGTCGGCCCCGGTTCGAGACCGCGATCCCAGCCGACTCCTGGCCGCGGTGCTGGAGCGCGAAGAGCCCGAAGTACGTGAGCCGGGCCACGTCGCGGTCGCTCGAGCGGATTCCGAAGACGCCACACATCAGGAATGTGCCTCCGCCAGCTCCGCGACTGGGATTCCGAGCAGCCGCTCGCCGCCGACGACGCCGAGCCGCCGTAGCGGGAAGCCATCGAGCCGGTCGACCGTCTCGGGCGCGCACGCGACCACCGCCTGGCCCCCGGCCTCGCCGAACCAGGCGCGCGCGTCCTCGGGCAACTCCAGCTTCGCGCCGAGCCCGCTGAAGATCGCCGCCTCCGCCACGCAGACGGCGAGGCCGCCGTCGGAGGCGTCGTGGACGAGCGAGCAGGAAGGGGCGGCCCGCCAGAGGAACTCGACGAGCGAGACCTCCGCCGCGAGCTCGAGCCGCGGCAGCGTGCCGCCGACCTCGCCGTAGCGGGCCTGATACTCGGAGCCAGTGAGCGACACCGGCGAGGCGCCGGCGAGCAGGATCACGTCGCCTTCACGCCACGCCGCGGGAACGGCGCGGACGTCCGGGACGAGGCCCACGCAGCCGACGAACGGGGTCGGGTGGATCGCGCGGCCGTCCGTCTCGTTGTAGAGCGAGACGTTGCCGGAGACGATCGGGACGCCGAGGGCATCGCAGGCGAGCGCCATTCCCTCGATCGCCTCGGCGAGCTCCCAGGCGATCTCGGGCTTCTCCGGGTTGCCGAAGTTGAGGCAGTCCGTGAATCCGACGGGCTCGCCGCCGGCGCAGGCGACGTTGCGCGCGGCTTCGAGCACGGCGAGGGAGCCGCCGGTGCGCGGATCGAGGCTCGTCATCCGCCCCTGACCGTCGAGCGAGACCGCCAGCCCGCGATACCCGGGGCGCAGGCGCAGGACGGCCGCGTCGAGCCCGGGACGGCGCACCGTCCGCGAGCCGACGAGATGGTCGTAGCGGCGATAGATCGGCGCCCGGCTGCACACGTTCGGCGAGCCGAGCAGCTCGAGGAGAGCGCGCGGCAGCTCGGGCGCGTCGATCGAGCCGAGTAACGGGCTGTTACGTGGCTTCCGAGGTCGTGGCTTGATCCGGTAGCGCGGGCACTCGTCGGTGAGCAGCCGCGCCGGGATCTCGCCGACGACCTCGCCGTCCCAGAGCGCGCGCAGGAGGCCGGTGTCCGTGACCTCCCCGATCACGGCGTGCGCCAGCTCCCAGCGCTCGCAGAGGGACTCCACCGCCGCCAGCATCTGCGGCCGCACGACCGCGACCATCCGCTCCTGACTCTCGGAGATCATCACCTCCCACGGCTCCATCCCCTCCTCCCTCAGCGGAACGCGATCGAGCTCGAGGTCGATCCCCGTCTCGCGCGCCATCTCGGAGAGCGAGGACGCGAGGCCGGCGGCGCCGCAGTCCTGCAGCGACTCGACGAGCCCCGACTCGACGAGCTCGACCGAGACCTCGATCAGCTTCTTGCCCGTGAACGGATCGCCGACCTGAACCGTGGGCCGCTTGTCGGCGTCGTCCTCGCCGAGCTCGGCGCTCGCGAGCACGGAGGCGCCGCCGATCCCGTCGCGCCCGGTCGTGGCGCCGTAGAGGACGACCAGGTTGCCCGGGCCGCTTGCGCGGGCGGTCGCGATCCGGTCGGCCGGGAGGAGCCCGACGCACATCGCGTTCACGAGCACGTTGTCGGCGTACGCGTCGTCGAAGACCGCCTCTCCGCCGACGGTTGGAACGCCCACCGAGTTCCCGTAGGCGCCGATCCCGGCGACCGCCCGGTCGAACCGCGGGTCGCCCTCGGCAAAGCGAAGGCCGTCGAGCAGCGCCACCGGCCGCGCGCCCATCGCGATGATGTCGCGCAGGATCCCACCCACCCCGGTCGCTGCGCCCTGGAAGGGCTCGACCGCCGAAGGGTGATTGTGGCTCTCGACCTTGAAGCAGACCGCCTCCCCCTCGCCGAGGTCGATCACGCCCGCATTCTCACCGGGTCCCTGCAAGACGCGTTTACCCGTGGAGGGCAACCGCTTCAGGAGGAGCGCCGAATGCTTGTAGCCGCAGTGCTCGGACCAAAGCAACGAGAAGACCGCAAGCTCGAAATGATTTGGCTCGCGCTCGAGCAGCTCGACGATTCGCGCGAGCTCTCCGTCGGTGAGGCCGAGGGCTCGATGGAGAGGCTTGTCGGCGACAGAGCTCAGGTCTGTCACTCTAACCGGGAACGCCGACGACGCCCGCCGCGTTGGGAAGAAGCGTGAGCCGCCGCCACGTGATCATGCTGCTCGCGCTCGCCGCGGTCTGGGGAGTGTCGTTTCTCTTCATCGAGATCGCGCTCCGCGAGCTGGCGCCGACAACCGTGATCCTCTTCCGGATCGCCGCCGGGGCGCTCGCTCTGGGGATCTATGTCGCGCTCCGCGGCCACGGCTTCGGCGGTCTACGCGCCTACCTCGGCTCGCTGGCGCTGATGGGCGCCTTCAACACCGCGTTTCCGTTCTTCCTGATCACGTGGGGTCAGCAGTACATCGACTCGGGGCTGGCGGCGATCCTCAATGCGTCCGCACCGATCTTCACCGCGGTCTTCGCGCTCGGGGTCGACCGCAGCCAGCGCGTCACGGGATTGCGGCTCGTCGGGATCGTCCTCGGCTTCGTCGGGATCGTCGCGCTCGTCGGCTTCGAGCCGGGCGGCGGCGATCGCGCGATCTGGGGGTCGCTCGCCGTGGTCGGCGCGACGGTCTGCTACGCCCTGGGCGGCCTCTACGCCGGCCGGCGGTTCGTCGGGCTTCGTCCAGAGCTCGTCGCCTTCGGCAGCCTCTGCTTCGCATCGGTGTTCGCGCTCCCGCTCGGAGCGGCGAACGCGAGCGCGCAGATCTCCGCGCTCGCGCTCGACGAGCAGATCTCCGCGCTCGCGCTCGTCGGGCTCGCGCTCGTGCTCTCGGGGGTCGCGCTCGGGACACGCCGGGCGCCGGTAGCTTCGTGAGATGGCCGTAGTAGCGACCTTGAACGCCCGCGCGTACCTCGGGCGTCGCTCCCAGATGAGATACCGGCAGTGCCTGGCCGGAGGGGAGAGTACGAGTAGTACGGCCCCGGCGAGCCGGGTGCTGCGAGCGGCGCCAGGCGGCGGCGGAGCCTGGCTCTGCCGGGCGGGAGCCGTCGTCGGCGAGAGGCGCGCGTGACTCGGTATTGGCCGAATATCCTGCTGCTCGCGGCGGTCTGGGGTGCGTCCTACCTCTTCATCAAGGTCGCGGTCGAGGAGATCGAGCCCGCGCCGATGATGGCCGTGCGGACGCTGCTCGCGGCGGCGGTGCTGGCGACGTACCTCGGGCTTCGGATCGGCTGGAAGCGCGCGGCCGCCGACGTCCACGCCGCCTGGCGGCACTGCCTCGTGCTCGGCGTGCTGAACGCGGCCCTTCCGTTCTGGCTGATCGCCTGGGGCGAGAAGCACATCGACTCGGGGCTCGCCGCTGTCGTCCAGGCCTCGGTGCCGATCTTCAACGCGCTGCTCGTGCTCCGCTTCCTCCCCCACGAGCGGCTGAGCACCACGCGCGCGCTCGGCCTCGCGGTCGGCAGCGTCGGCGTCGGCGGCGTCACCGGGCTCCATCCCGACGGCGGCGGGATCGCCGGGGCAGGCGCGCTCGCGATCGTCGCCTCCTCGCTCGCCTATGCCGGAGCAGGCGTCTACGGCCAGAAAGCGGTCTCGGGAACCGCCGGCCCGGTGCTCGCGACCGGCTCGATGCTCGTAGGCGGGCTGCTCCTGCTCCCGATCGCGCTCTTCCAGCTGCCGACGAGCGCACCCGGCTGGGAGGCAACCTCGTCGGTGCTCGCTCTGTCGCTTCTCGGCACGGCCCTCGCACAGCTCGTGCTCTTCCGGATACTGGCGCTCTACGGGTCGGCGCGGCTCTCACTCGTCACCTACCTGATGCCCGGCTTCGCGCTCGTCTACGGGGCGCTGATCCTGGACGAGGCGATCACGGCCTCGACCCTCCTCGGAGGCGCTCTCATCCTCGGCGGTGTCGCGCTTGCGTCGGGGACGCTCCACCTGCCTCGACGATCGGGAGTCACCGCCCGCCAATGAGCGTGACTCTCCGCCGCGCGACAACGGCCGACGCCGACTTCGTCGCAGACCTCTACGCGGACGAGGATGTCCGTCCCTGGCTTGCAGCGGCAGGTCGCTACGACCGAGAGGCTGTGCACGCCGACCTCGAGCGCTTCGAGCGCGAGCCCGCTTCGGGCGGGCTGATCCAGATCGAGGTCGGCGGCGAAAGAGCCGGCGTGTGCGCCTGGAAACTCGTCTACGAGCGGAGCCGGATCGCGCAGCTCGGCGGGCTCGCGATCCACCCGGACTTCCGCGGTCGCGGCATCGCCGAGGAGGCGGCGCGGCTGCTCCAACGCGAGCTGATCCTCGAACTCGGATTCCATCGCCTCGAGCTCGAGGTCTACGCCTTCAACGAGCGGGCCCAACGGCACGCCGAGCGCGCCGGCTTCGTCCGCGAGGGCGTCAAGCGCCAGGCCTACAGGCGCGGCGACGGCTGGGTCGACAGCGTCTGCTACGCGCTGATCGCCGAGGATCTGAACTCAGGGACTCGCGACGGGAAGTCCGAGCCCGCGGGCGATTGACGCCATCCGCAGGTCGTACGTGATCAAGACGCCGAGATCCGGTCCGAGCGCTCGTGCAGCCGAGACGTGAATGGCGTCGAGCGAACGGAGCTCCCCTTCGAGCTCGCCAGCGTCGTCGAGCAAGCGGTCGGAGAGTCTTACGAGACGGAGCGTGCGAAAAGCGGTTCGGGCCGCCGCGACGGCGTCCGGTCCGGAGGGCAGCACTGCCCTGATCGCCTCGGTGCGAAGGAGCGCGCAGGACGCACGATTGGGCCACTGCTGGAGCCATTCGAACAGTCGAGCTGACTCCGCCTCTCGAACGATTGTCTTCACGAAGGCGGAGGTGTCCAGATACGCGAACCTCACCGCTCGTCGGCTCGCAACTCGGCCAGAACCTCCGATGGGAGCTTCACTCCCGGCTTGGGTTGCAGAGGGAGCCCGAGTGCAAGCAGATCGCCCTCCGCTTCGCTGATCCGTCCTTCGGCAGCGAGCAGCTCCACGCCCTGAGCAGGCGCAGGGATCGGCTGAAGGCGCGCAACAGGGCGCCCCCGGTCAGTCACTTCGAAGCTCTCGCCTGCGGCGGCGCGCCGTACCCAGCGACTGGCGTGTTGCCTCAGCTCCCGGATCCCAATCCGCTCCATGTGCGACATGGTAGCACTTCAGAGGGTTGGCCTACCCCGTAGGCTGCGCTTATGGAGCTGATCCACACGTGCTACCGGATTACGGAGATCGACCGCTCGATCGCGTTCTACACCGCCCTCGGCTTCGAGGAGCGGCGGCGAATGCCGATCCGCGAGGAGGCGATCAACGTCTTCATGGGCCTGCCTGGCGGGGGCGACCAGCTCGAGTTGACGTACAACCACGGCGTCGACTCGTACCAGCTTGGGACGGGCTACGGGCACATCGCGCTCACGGTCGACGATTTGGCGCAGACGCTCGCGGGCCTGGCCGAGCAGGGGATCGAGCCGGAGCGGGCACCCTATCGGCTGCGCGAGGGCGGCTCGCTGCTCTGCTTCGTCCGCGACCCGGACGGTTACCGTGTTGAAGTTATAGAAAGATCGGCGAGCGGCTGAACGAGCCGCGCGCGAACTCTGAATCCACGCGCGCCGCAGGCTTCGAACCGGTAGACGCGCAAGCATCCTCTCGATGCGAATCCCTCCCGCCGCTCATGTCCGTGAAGTTCAGCCGTTTACAACAGTCGATCCGTTCTTTGCTGAACACCGAAATGCACCGCTCGAGGCTGGCGCCAACAGGAGACCAAAATACGCTTGAGTTGTCTGCCAAAAGGGCCTAGATTGCGGCCAGAGGGTCTGATCACCCGACCACAACACGTGGCGGACAGTTACTGACGAAAGGTTAGGTATGGGCAACAGACTGGGAGATGAGGCGCCTCGTAACGCTGGCGCGCGGCAGCGGAGGGTCGCCCCGCAAGGTGGTGGCAACGGGGGTGTAGCCGTGCGGCTGCTGCTCGGAGTGCTGTTTGCGACGCTGGTGCTCGCGGCGCCTGCGCTTGCCAATCATCCGGACAGTGGCACCCCGCAGAGCGACGACCCGATCGATGGCCCCCTCCCCGCCGCCGAGGACGACCAGCACGGGGGCGAAGCGGGCCATTTGCCCGCCTCGGCCGAGAACGTCGAGCTTGTCGGCAAGCTCGACAATCTGACCAACGTCGAGAGCGGCATCGCCGACGTTGGTTACCACGCCGGCTACGCGTACCTGAACGCGTTCAGGCCCGAGTGCGTGGGCCGGCCTGGCGCCCAGGGCACAGGCGTCCATGTGGTCGACGTTCGCGACCCGGCCAACCCGCGGAAGGTCGGCTTCCTCCCCGCCGAGTCGAACTCGTACCCGGGCGAGGGCATCCACGTGATCGACTTTGGGCCGCGCGACATCCTCGTCCACAACAACGAGACGTGCGACACCACCAAGCAGGTTACCTCCGGCTTCTCGGTCTGGGATGTCACCAACCCGCTGGCGCCGGCCCAGCTCGGCCAGTTTGGCGACAGCTTGCCGGCCGTAACCGGGCAGACGTTCCACACGACGCACTCCGTCCAGGCATTCACTTGGCAGGGCCGCGCCTATGTCGTCGCCTCGGACAACCAGGATCTCAAGGACGTCGACATCTTCGACATCACCCCGCTGCTCACGAGCACCGGTCCCGCGCAGTTGATCGCCGAACGCGGCTTGGAGGACTGGCCGGGCGCGCAGTCGAGCTACGCCAACGGGGACACGGTCTTCCATCACGACATGCAGCAGAAGGTCGTCGACGGCCGCAACCTGCTCGCGGTCTCCTACTGGGACGCCGGACAGGTGCTGCTCAACATCGACAACCCGGCCAACCCGCTCTTCCTCGGCGACTCCGACTTCCTCAGCCCCGACCCGGAGTTCCCGACGTTCGCGCAGTCGGAGGGCAACAGCCATCAGAGCTACTTCGACCAGGACGGCGACTGGCTGATCTCCACGGACGAGGACTTCTCGCCCACGCGGACGCTGTTCCGGATCACCGACGGGCCAAACGCCGGCCAGTATGGCGCAGGCGAGTTCTCGTTCACCTTGCGCATCCCCGGCGACGGCGTCAGCTCGCAGGGCGGCTCGGTCTTCGGCGGCTCGGGCTGTCCGACCGACCAAAACGGGAACGGTGTCTCGGACCGCACCGAAGTGCCGAGCGCGGCTTCGACCGGCGCCAACACCGTGGTCTTCAGCCGTGGCGCCTGCTTCTTCTCCGACAAGGTCCGAACCGGCGAGGAGGCCGGCTACCTGATCGTCGTGATCGGCCAGAGCCACTCGGGCACCCGTAACGGCCTGCTCAAGGACGGCTTCCTCTGCGGCGCCCTGGGGAGTCCCGTGCTCCGAACCGCGCACGGCGTCTGCACCGGCCACCGCGCCATGCACCTGCTGTTCAATGACACGCCCGCCTACACGGGCGTCGAGGGCTACGCCGCCGGCGGCGACCTGCCAGCCATCGGCACGCGCGGGGCCGGCGTCTTCGCCCAGCCGCGCTTCGACGGCTGGGGTTACGTCAACCTGCACGACGCACGCCAACCAGACCTGCCGATCGTGGACACCTACGCGGTTGCCGAGTCCAAGGACCCGGCCTTCCAGTCTGGTTTCGGCAACCTCACCGTGCACGAGGTCAAGACTGACCCCCGGCACCGCAAGGACCTCGCGTACTTCTCGTACTACGACGCGGGCCTGCGCGTGGCCACCTTCGGCCCCGGCGGACTGAGTGAGGTCGGCCACTACATCGCCCAGGGCGGTAACGACTTCTGGGGCGTGTTCCCGATCTGCGTGGGGCAATGCGAGCTCAACGACCGCGACCAGGGGCGCGGCCGGGACAATGCCAAGCGGCCGCTGCTCCTCATGAGCGACCGCGACAGCGGTCTCTGGATCCTCCGCTACACCGGCAAGGAGTAGCGGAAGCCGATGCGGCGGCGGGAGCGCTCAGCTCCCGCCGCCGGGCTGGGCTCGTTCTCAGTCGTCTCCGGCACGCCTACCGAACATATGTGCCTGGCCTTCCCCGTGAGAATCCACCGTCCACGCGTTCTACCGAGCGGCGACCGGGGCCTGCCGCCGCGGCAACGGCGGTCCCGGCGAGAATCCGGCTACCACCGGGTATCACGACACGCTTCGTTTTGAACCCCGACGGCTACCGCATCGAGCTGATCGAGCCCAGCGCGACGTAGCTGCCAACCGAGCGATCCGTCCGGCCCGCTCGACTCCAAACTCGCAGCGGCGGAGCAGCTGCTCGTAGGGCGAGCCGCTCGCGCGTGGCGAGAGAGCACGTTCGCCCACCCGACGTTTCCAGCATGACCCAGGGAAACCTGTTGCGTCCGCACTAGAGCCCAGCAGCCGCAGCGGCACGGCCCGTCGTCCAGCTCGGGTCACGGGGCCGGAACTCGCAGATGTGACGGTGGACCTCCCACGCGATAAACCCCAGGCGAGAAGGTCCGACGTGGTCGAGTACGCAATAGTCGATCGTCCAGCCCGTGCCGTCCGGCTCGCCCTGCGTCCAGCCGACGCCGCGCACGACGAGGGCGTGCCGCCCTCCGGGCACCGGCGTGCGCTGCACGAGCGGAGACGGCAGGTGCCCGCACAGGATCAGGTCGGCGTCGCCGACGCGCGCGAGCGCCTCGTCGATCTCGTCGTCGGTGAACTCCACCGCGTACGCCGGATCCGGGCCGTGGAAGATGCCCGAGCGAACCGTGCTGTCCCAGATGCCGGAGAACGGGTCGCCGGGCATGGAGTGACAGACGTAGACATCGCGCGGACGTGCGCAGTCGAGCTTCAGCTCGCCGGGCAGCTCCCGCAACCACGCGAGGCTGTCCGCGCTGAGGGCGGCTTGACCCGCGGCGACAAACGGCAGGAAGTGGTCGGGCGAGTCGGGCCGGCGGAGTCGTTGTGCGAGGGTGGCTGGCCAACGCGGAGTCCCCCAGTCGCGCAGGTAGATCTCGCCGTTGCCGTATACCGCCGCCACCTTCTCCGCGCGCAGCAGCGCGACCATCTCGTCGGGCGGGTCGGGCGAGAACGGTGTGTTCACGAAGTCGCCGCAGTGGACGATGAGATCTACGCCGGCCCGACGGCAGCCGCGGATCGATACCTCGAGCGCTGGAACGTGCCCGTGCGTGTCGCCGAGCAGACCGATTCGCATGACGTGTTCTATCGCGCGGAAGGCGCGTCTGGCGGGACACCTGCCGCGCACGCCCCGCCCTGGCGCAGTCGCAGCAAGAAAGACCGCGCACACCTCTTGTTAATCGAGGCGCGCGTCCAGCTGCACCGTTGCGGTGTCTCCTGCTTCCTTGCCGATCGCCCGGCAAATCTCGGCCTTGATCGGAAGCTTGTGGGTGCCGTCGCCCATGGCCATGAACGAGCTTCGGAATGGGTGCCCGTCGATCGAGCCTCGCACCTTCACGAGCCTGCGAGTCCCGAAGAACTCGACCGGGGCGGGCCACACAACATAGGTCCAGCCGCCCTTGGCGGAACTCTTTTGCAGTACGGCCGTGAACCGCTCCGCTAACGCAACTGCCATTTGATCCTCCTCCCGTTCGTCGAGTCGTCAGCTCAGACCGTGGACGACGGCGAAACTCATCGATTCGAGAGCTTCGTGATAGAAGAGGCTCATGGTCACGCATGTCGCGAAGCACCTGACGACGGAGGAGCTCGAGGCCGGGCTCAGCGAGATCCGGCAGGCGCCGCGCGACGAGGGCATCGTCGCGCTGATCGTGAGGCGGCCCGCCGAAGGGGAGCGGGAGGTGCTCGCGGAGGGGATTCTCGACCTGGCCGACGGGCTCGTCGGCGACTCGTGGAGTGCCCGCGGGAGCAAGCGCACTCCCGACGGCTCAGCGCACCCGGACATGCAGCTCAACCTGATGAACGCGCGTGTCGTCGACCTCGTGGCGGCCGGGGATCGGACGCGCTGGGCTCTCGCCGGCGATCAGCTCTACGTCGATCTCGACCTCTCGGAGGCGAACCTGCCGCCGGGCACGCGGCTCGCGCTCGGCTCGGCTGTGATCGAAGTGACGGCGGAGCCTCATACGGGTTGTGCGAAGTTCAGCGCCCGCTTCGGCGGGGACGCCCATCGATTCGTGAACACGAAGATGCACCGGCATCTGCGCCTGCGCGGGCTCAACGCGAAGGTGGTCGCGCCCGGCACTGTGGGCAGCGGCGACACGATCCGCAAGCTCTGACCACAGCCTGATGCGGACGCGGCGAATGATCACCGTGGTCGGCTGTCACGCCGGCGGCGAGATCGGCAACGTCGTCGTCGGGGGTGTCCTGCCGCCGGCGGGCGCGACCGTCTTCGAGCAGATGCAGACGTTGCGGCGCGACGGCGACTCGCTGCGGCGGCTCCTGCTGCGAGAGCCGCGCGGCAGCGTCGCCTGCCACGCGAACCTCGTCGTCCCGCCGACACGTCCGGACTGCGACGCGGGCTTCATCATCATGGAGCCGACCGAGTATCCGGCGATGTCGGGCTCGAACACGATCTGCACCGTGACCGTCCTCCTCGAGACCGGGATGCTCGAGCTGCGCGAGCCCGAGACGGTCGTGCGGCTGGAGGCGCCGGGCGGCGTCGTCGAGGCGCGCGCAAGGTGCCGCGACGGCCGCTGCGAGAGCGTCGAGCTCACAAACGTCGCCTGCTTCGCCGACCGTCTCGACGCGCCAGTCGAGGTGGAGGGACTCGGCACTCTGACTGTTGACGTCGCCTACGGCGGGATGTGGTACGCGATCGCCGACGCGCAGGCGCTCGGGTTCGCGCTCGAGCCCCACGAGGCACGAGATCTTTCCCTCGCCGGAGAGCGGATCCGCGCCGCCGCGCGCGAGCAGCTTCCATGCGCGCACCCGGAGAATCCCGCAATCGCGGGCGTCAGCATCGTCCAGATCGCGGAGCCGTGGCAGGGGGTCGGGAAGGTGAGCCGCAACGCAGTCGTGGTGGCGCCCGGGCGGCTCGACCGCTCGCCGTGCGGCACGGGCCTCTCGGCGCGCCTGGCCGTCCTCCACGCCCGGGGTCTGATGCGGGTCGGCGAGACGATGACCCACGCCTCTGTGCTCGGCTCCACCTTCGACGGGCGGATCCTCTCGGAGACCCGCGTCGGCGAGCTCTCAGCGATCGTGCCGGCGATCCGCGGCAGTGGCTGGATCACGGGAGTGACCCAGCTCTACGTCGACCCGGACGATCCGTTTCCGGAGGGCTACCTGCTGCCGGACACCTGGGGCGTCAGCGGGCTCGACGCTCAGACGTAGCTCCTCGCTCAGACTCGTCCACCGGCGAGGCACCGGCCACGCCTCGGCGGCGCGCGTTAGGCTGGTTCCGGTGCGGAACGCAGAGTTCGGGTTCGTGGGAACGCCGCTTCGCGAGGAGCTCGTAACAGCGGTTCTGCCGGGGTGAGAAGACCGCGACGGCCGGTTTGCTCGTCGACTACGAGCGCGACGGAGACGAGCTGCCGGAAGTCGGCGAGCGCCTTCTCGTGCTCGACAACGACGACCGCAGCGTCGCCGTGATCGAGACGACCGAGGTGCGCGTACTCCGGGTAGGCGCCTGCGACCTCCAGTTTGCGCGCGACGAGGGGAGGGCTTCGAGTCGGTAGCGCAGTGGCGCGCAGCGCACGACGACTTCTCGCGCTCCTACGCGGGCGAGATCCGCGCCTATCTCGGCGACCCGGGCTGGGATGTCACGAAACGAGACCGAGATCGTGGCATCAATCATCTAGCGCTTCGAGCTCTTCCGCTTGCGCGCGGGCTTGCGGGCAGCCGGGCGCTTGGCGCGCGTGGCTTTCGTCTGCTTCGTCGCCTCGACCGAGGCCTTGAGCGCGGCGAGCAGGTCGGCAGGCTCCTCGTCGGCCTCCGGATCGGGGACCGTGATCGTCTCGCCCTTCCGCTTCGCCTTGATCACCTTGCAGAGCGTCTCGCGATAGGTGTCCTTGTAGCCGTTCCGGCTCGAATGTGCCTGTGAACTGCTCGATTAACGCGGTCGCCAGCTCGAGCTCGCTCTTCGCGATCCGGACGCCTTTGGGAGCGATCTCGTCGACCGGTCGGAGCTCGTCGTGGAAGAACATCTTCTCGAGCGTGAGCGACCCCTCTCGCACGCGCAGGCAGCCGAGGCTCTGCCGGTCGCGCATCACGTATTTCGCGATCGCGGCGAGACCCGTCTTCTCCATCGCGTTGCGCAGGAGCGCGTAGACCTTCTCGCTGCCCTGCTGTGGCCCGAGGTAATACGTGCGCTCGAAGTAGATCGGGTCGATCTCGTCATAGGGAACGAAGTCGGAGATCTCGATCGTCTTCACGCCCTAGGCGCGGGCCGCTTCGAAGTCTTGGTCTGCGAGGACGACGAACTCGCCCTTCTCGAACTCGAACGCCTTCACGATCTCGTCGTCCGGAACCGGTTTCTCCTCGGTCTTGCAGATTTTCTGGTAGCCGATCCGGCTGCCGTCGGGCTCATGGATGAGATGGAAGCGCAAATCGTTTTCGTCGATCGCGCTGAACATCCGCACGGGGACGTTGACGAGACCGAACGAGATCGAGCCCGACCAGTATCGCGCGTGGCATGAGGAGAGAAGGGTGGAGCGAACGTGACAGTTTCGGCACGAAACCGTCACACACCTGTGACGACTGGCGCTCTAGGGTCATCTCCATGAGCGCTCAGACGAAAGCGGCGCCCGCAACGGCGAGTACGCCTTGGGGTCCGGCGCGGCTGCTCGAGGAGTTGCGGCTCCCGCAGCAGGCCGGCGAGAAGCGCTTCTCCTCGTTCATCCAGCTCCTTGAGACGAAGAAGGGCGAGCGCCTCGTCCGCTTTGCCTACGCGACCGACGGCACCGCACGACGCGGGCCGGTGACCCTCCGGGCTCGCGACCTCGAGCGCCTGCGCGTCCTGCTCTCGAAGCACCCCGGCCTGCAGGAGACGCTGAGGCTGTGAGCGCGCTACGAACGGGAGCCGGCAAGGACGTGCTCGCGCGCGGCGTCGACGAGCGCCGCGAGGAGCAGGGCGCCGTCGCCGGAGCCGAGCAACGGATCGACGGCGTGCTCGGGGTGGGGCATGAGGCCGAAGACGTTGCCGGCCTCGTCGCACACGCCCGCCACGTCGCCCACCGAGCCGTTGCAATCCTCCGCGTAGCGAAGCACGAGCTGGCCGGCCGCGTCGAGCTCGGCGTAGAGATCCTCGTCCGCATACCACGAGCCCTCTCCGTGCTTCACGGGGATCGTCAGCGTCTGGCCGGGCTCGCACCGGCGCGTCAGGAGCGTACCGGCCTGCTCGACCCGGATCGCCACGTCGCGGCAGACGAACTCGAGATCGCGGTTTCGTCGCAGGACCCCCGGGAGGAGTCCGGCCTCGCACAGGATTTGAAAGCCGTTGCAGATTCCGAGAACCGGGCCCCCGTCTGCGGCGAACGCGCGTACCGCACCCATGATCGGGGCCGCGCGGGCAATCGCGCCACAGCGAAGGTAATCGCCATAGGAGAATCCGCCGGGGAGGACGACCGCGCCCGTCTCTCGCGGCAGCTCCGTCTCGGCGTGCCAGACAAGGCGCGCGTCCGCGCCGAGCGCACCGAGCGCCCACGCCGCGTCGCGGTCGTCGTTGGAGCCCGGAAAGACGAGGACTGCGATCCGCGGGCGGATGCTCACGCTGTGCCACCCTCGATCTCGATCTCGAAGCTCTCGATCAGCGGGTTGGCGAGCAGTTGCTCGCACATCTCCTCGACCTGGAGTCGGGCCTCCTGCGAGGTCGGCGCCTCGACATCGAGGTCGATGAGGCGACCCACACGCGCGCCTCCGACCTCAAAACCGAGCGTTCGCAGTGAGCGACTGACCGCCTCCCCCTCGGGATCGAGAATGCCCGCCTTCGGTCGGACGAACACGGTCGCCCTCAGCGGAGCACCACCTGCGGATCGGCGAGATACGCCGCGAACGCGATTCCGGTCAACAACTCGAACGCCTCGACGTAGCGCGCGCGGGTGCCCGCAACTACGTCGTCGGGAACGTCCGGGCCGGGATCGGTCTTGTCCCAGCCGAGGCTCTCGCAGTAGTCGCGGACGTACTGCTTGTCGTACGACGGTTGCGGACCTCCCGGCGCGTACTCAGAAGCGGGCCAGAAACGCGAGGAGTCGGGCGTCAGCACCTCGTCGCCGAGCACGAGCGTGCCCTCGGAATCGAGCCCGAGCTCGAACTTCGTGTCCGCGAGGATGATCCCGCGCGTCTCGGTATGGGCTGCGCCGAAGCGGTAGAGCGCAAGCGCGATCCGCTCGACCTCTTCGTAGAGATCCGAGCCGACGAGGGCTGCGGCAGCGTGCCTATCGATGTTCTCGTCGTGGCCGCTGGGCGCCTTCGTTGCCGCGGTGAGCAGCGGTTCGGGCAGCCGGTCGGATTCGCGCAGCCCGGCAGGAAGCGCGTGCCCGCAAACCGAGCCGGTCGCGCGATAGTCCTTCCAACCCGAGCCGGCGAGGTAGCCGCGCACTACACACTCGATCGGGAGCATCTCGAGCCGGCGACACTCGAGCGAGCGGCCGTCGCCGTACAGCGCCAGCAGGTGGTTCGGGACGAGCTCGCTCGTACGTGCGAACCAGAAGGCCGAGAGGCCGGTCAACACCCGGCCCTTGTCGGGGATCTCGGTTGGCAGGATCACGTCGAAAGTGGAGATGCGGTCGGAGGCGGTCAGGAGCAACCGCTCGTCGTCGAGGGCATAGAGCTCCCGCACCTTGCCGCTACCGAGATGCACCCTCGCCTCAGGCATGCGCGTGCTCCCGCTTACTCACGAGCGCTCGCAACCGCTCGAAGACGACGTCCACATGGCATGTATACGCGTCGAGCTCGAAGACAGCGTCCACCATCACGCGCCCCGCCAGCGCCGCGTCGGCTCGGACGAGCGTCGGAAAGTCGAGCCCTTCGTCCCACGCCCGCATCGCGTGCCGCTGCACGAGCCGGTATGCCTGGTCGCGCGCAAGACCCGACTCGACGAGCGCGAGCAACAGCCGCTGGCTGAAGTAGAGACCGTGGCTCGTGCCGAGGTTCTCACGCATCCGCTCGGTGCGAACGATGAGCCCTTCGACCAGCCACGTGAACCGGTCGAGCATGTAGTCGACGGCGAGAAACGCATCCGGGAGCACGACCCGCTCGGCAGACGAATGCGAGATGTCGCGCTCGTGCCAGAGAGCGACGTTCTCGAGCCCGACCACGGCGTAGCCGCGGACGACCCGCGCCAGCCCGCAGATCCGCTCGGCGACGATCGGATTGCGCTTGTGCGGCATCGCCGACGAGCCCTTCTGGCCACGACCGAACGGTTCCTCGACCTCGCGCACCTCGGTTCGCGCCAGGTGGCGGATTTCCAGCGCGAAGCGCTCGAGCGAGGCCGCGAGCAGCGCCAAGGCGCTCACGACCTCGGCGTGCCGGTCGCGCTGAAGGATCTGCGTCGAGCTCGGCGCAGGCTCGAGCCCGAGCCGCTCGCAGGCGATCCGCTCGACCTCCGGATCGGTGGCCGAATAGGTCCCGACCGCGCCGGAGAGCTTGCCGACGCGCATTCCCTCCAGCGCGCGGTCGACGCGCACCCGGTCGCGCTCGAGCGCGAAGGCCCAGCCGGCCAGCTTCAGGCCGAACGTCGTCGGCTCCGCGTGGACGCCGTGCGTCCGGCCGATCGTGAGCGTCTCCCGATGCTCCTCGGCGCGCCCTACCACGGCCGCGAGAGCGCGCTCGACTCCCGTGAGGATGAGCGCACCCGCCTCGCCGATCTGCAGTGCCAGTGCCGTGTCGACGACATCGGAGGACGTGAGCCCAAAGTGGAAGTAGCGACCTTCCGCGCCGAGCTGCTCGGCGACTGCGTCGACAAACGCGGCGACATCGTGGTGGGTTTCCGCCTCGATCTCAGCCACGCGGGCGGCCGAAGGAGGCACCGCGGCGGCGCGGATCGAGTCGACTGTCGCCCGCGGCACCGCCCCGTGCTCGGCCCAGCCGTCGAGCGCCGCCAGCTCCACCTCGAGCCAGCGCGCGAGCTTCGTCTCGTCCGACCAGATCCGGGCCATGGCCGGGCGGGAGTAGCGGGCGATCACGTTTCGGAGTGTACGGAGCCCTCCGGCGGCACAGGCGCCTGGACTTCCGTCGCCGTAAGCGCGACGTCGTACCGCAGGCGCGCGCCGTCGAAAGCGATCCGCTCGCATCCAGCGTAGGCGCGCTGCCGCGCAACGGCGATCGTCGGCCCGGTCGCGGTCACGTTCAGGATCCGGCCGCCGTTCGTGACGAGCTTGTCTCCATAGCGCGCCGTGCCTGCGTGGAAGACGAGCGCTCCGAGACTTTCGGCCTCCTCGACGCCCGTTATCTCCGAGCCGTGGTCGGCGCTTGCCGGGTAACCCTTCGCCGCCAGGACGACGGTCACCGCCGACCCCTCTCCCGCCGAGAGCTCGACGCCCGAAAGATCGCCGGTTGCCGCAGCCCTGAGCGCACCGACGAAGCCGCCGCCGAGCAGAGGCAGGATCGACTGCGTCTCCGGATCGCCGAAGCGGCAGTTGAACTCGAGCACCTTCGGCCCCTCCTCGGTCAGCATCAGCCCGGCGAAGAGCACTCCCACGAACGGCGCCCCGCGCCGCGCGAGCTCCTCGATCACGGGCCGGTGCACCAGTTCGACGAGCTCCTCAACCTCGGCGAGGCCGAAACCCGCAACCGGCGAGTACGAGCCCATCCCGCCCGTGTTCGGACCACTGTCGCCGTCGCCGAGCCGCTTGAAGTCCTGCGCGGCCGCGAGCGGAATCACGGTGCGACCGTCGGAGAGGGCGAAGACCGAAACCTCCTCGCCCTCGAGGAGCTCCTCGATCACGAGCGGCCCCTCGAACGCCGCAGCGGCAACGAGTGCGGCATCGACCTCCGCCGCCGTCCGGCACACGAAGACGCCCTTTCCGGCTGCGAGACCGTCGACCTTGACGACACAGGGAGCGCGCGCCACCGCGAGCGTCGCCGCGGTCGGAACCGACGCCGCTGCCAGTACCTCCTTCGCGAACGTCTTCGATCCTTCGATGCGCGCAGCCGCGCGTCCCGGTCCGAAGACGGCGATCCCCGCATGCCGCAACACGTCGGCTACGCCCGCCACGAGCGGCCCTTCCGGCCCGATCACGACGAGGTCGACAGCGAGCTCCCGGGCGAGAGCGAGCAGGCTCTCTCCGTCCTCGCCGCGCACCGGGTGGCAGCTGCCCAGCGCAGCGATTCCCGGATTCCCCGGAGCCGCGTGCAGCGCGTCGACCTCTCCTGCCTGGGCGAGCTTCCAGACGAGCGCGTGCTCGCGTCCGCCCGACCCGACGACGAGAACTCTCAAGGCGGGCCGAGTCTACTCCCGGAGCCAGACTGTGTTTGGAGCCGGCACAGCCGGCGCATGAGGTGGCGCATGAGCCAGAACGAGCCAGGTCTCGAGCTGCACGGGTGGGAAACCCGCTGGCAGGAGCTCGAAACGACGTTCGAGGAGGATCCTGCGGGCGCGCTGCCGGAGGCCTGCGACTTCGTCGAGCAGACGCTCCGCGAGAGCGAGCTCGATCCCGAGTCCACCACGGCCGAGCCCGGCGAGCTCCAGAGCGCGTACGCGGCGGCCCGTGAGACCGCGAACCGGATCGAGCGCGGCGAAGACGTCGACCCCGGCGACATCGGCGCCGCAATCGAGAACCTCCGCGCGGTCTACGACACGCTGCGCGCCACCCGCCCCGGCTGACCCGAACAGCCCGGGCGCGAACGCCGGGCAGCTACCTGGCGAGGACCTGCTCGCGTGCCGCGCCGGTGCCGATCAGGTCGACGGTGACGTCGAGCTCGCGCTCGACGAGCTCGACATAGGCGCGAGCGGCAGCGGGCAGATCGGCGACGCTCGCGCATTCGTCGAGCGTCTCGCCCCAGCCCCGAACCGGCTCGAACACAGGCTCGGAGTGATGGAAGTCGCTCTGATGTGCCGGGAAGTCGGGCGTCTCCGATCCATCAGGGAGCCGGTAGCGAACGCACACCTGTAGCTCGTCGAAGCTCGAAAGGACGTCGAGCTTCGTCAGCGCGAGCGACGTGATCCCGTTCAGGCGCACGGCGTAGCGCAGCGCGACGAGGTCGAGCCACCCCGGTCGACGCAAGCGACCGGTGACCGTGCCGTACTCCTGGCCGAGCTCGCGGACGCGGCCGCCCACCCCCTCGTTCATCTCGCTCGGGAAAGGTCCCTCGCCGACGCGCGTCACGTAGGCCTTGGCGACGCCCAGCACCTCGTCGATCCGGGTCGGACCGATCCCGATCCCGGTGCACGCGGCGCCTGCAACCGGGTTGGACGAGGTGACGAACGGATAGGTGCCGTGGTCGAGGTCAAGGAGCGTCCCCTGCGCCCCCTCGAGCAGGACGCGCTTGCCGTCGTTGAGCGCCCGGTCGACGAGCAAGGAGGTGTCCGCCACGAACGGCCGCAGCCTCCGCGCGTACTCCTCGTAGCGGCCTGCCACCTCCTCGAGCTCGAACGGCTCCAGCTCGTAGATCCGCGTCAACCAGGAGTTCTTCTCCGCGAGCGCGGTCTCGATCTTCTGGCGGAGGATCTTCGCGTCGAGCAGATCCTGGACGCGGATCCCGATTCGCGCGGCCTTGTCGGCGTACGCAGGACCGATCCCACGCCGCGTCGTTCCGATCTGGAGCTTGCCGAGCCGCTTCTCGCTGGCGCCGTCGAGCGCAATGTGCCACGGCATGATCAGGTGCGCGTTCCCCGAGACCTTCAGCGGCTCGGTCGAGAGCCCGCGCTTCTCGAGGTCGTCCATCTCCGCGAGCAACACCTCCGGGTCGACGACGCAGCCGTTGCCGAGCACGCTCAGCTTCCCGGAGACGATCCCCGACGGGAGCTGGCGGAACTTGAACGTCTCCCCGCCGACGATCACGGTGTGCCCCGCGTTCGGACCGCCCTGGTAGCGGCAGACGACGTCCGACTCCTGGGCGAGCAGGTCGACGATCTTGCCCTTGCCCTCGTCGCCCCACTGCGCGCCGACTACGACCTTCGCGGGCATGCGCCGGAGTGTTGCACGCCCGTCAGCCTCGAAGTCAGCTCAGCCGCTTCAGCAGCCCGAGCGCCTGCTGGTTCCACGGGACCCGGTGGGTCGTTCCGGCCGAGCCCGCGCGGTCGCGGTTCGCGAGATACCAGTCGTACGTCTCGATCAGCGTCCGCGCATTCGACCGCTGCGGCGTCCAGCCGAGCAACCGCTCCGCCTTCTCGGTCGAGACGAAGGAGTCCTTGTGCGCGGTCTTGTAGTGCCACTCGGCGAGAGGCGAGACGCGTAATCGCTCGAGGACATGCAACGCGAACTCGGCCGGTCGCACCGGGACGGGCGTCAACCGCGAGTCGGAGCCGGCGTGATCGATCAGCGCCTGCAGATCCTGCCGCACGGTTCCGAAGTCGCTCGCTCCGACGTTCAGCGCTTCGCCGCCGACGCCGGCCGCCGAGAACGAGCGGACGATCGCGTCGACCAGATCCTCGACGGCGAGCAGCTGATAGCGGTTAGCCCCCGCTCCGAGCGTGTAGATCCGCCGGCTCTCGCGCACCCAGTCGAAGAGAATCTCGAAGACGCCGAGCCGCTCGGCTCCGACAAACGTCTTCGGACGAACGATCACCGTCTCCAGCCCGCGGCCCGCGAACGCGCGGGCTACTTCCTCGGCCCGGATCTTCGACGCGCCGTACCAGCCGACGCCGACGAGCGGGTCGCTCTCGACGATCGGATGGCGAACGGGAATGCCGTAGACCGCCGTTGTGGAGACGAAGACGACGCGCCGGACGCCTGCTTCGAGCGCTGCCGCCAGGACGTTTGCAGTGCCGTCTACGTTGACCGAGAAGATCGACTCGCGCGATGCCTGAATCGGAAGCGCGGCTGCGGCATGCACGACGATCTCGGCGCCGGCGACGAGCTCCCGTACCGCCGCCGGGTCGCGGACATCTCCCCGCAGCTCCTCGACAGCCGCCTCGAGACCGCGATCGTCGAGGGGAACGACGTCGAGCGTGCGCACCGTCTCGCCGTCCACGAGCAGACGTCGCGCGAGATGCAGGCCGAGGAAACCAGCGCCGCCGGAGATCGCGACAGTCATGAGGTCGAGAGCAGCCGTTCTAACGCAGGGTCGAGCCCGAAGGAGTCGCGCAGAGCCTCGTACGAACGCCGCGCGTCCGGTCCGGGCCGCCGGCCTCGAACGGCTCGGATGAGCACGTTCTTCGGCGTGTGCTCGAGCTCGACGAATTCGACGAGCTGCGTCCGGTACCCCGCGAGCTCGAGCAACTGCGCCCGTAAAGCGTCGGTCACGAGCGCCGCAAAGCGCTCCTTCGCGAGGCCGTGACGGAGAAGCGGCGCCAGCAGATCGCTGCGGATCTGCCCGTAAGCCTCCTTCTGGCAGCACGGGACGGCGAGGATCACGTCTGCCCCCCAGCGCACGGCCTGCGCGAGCGCGTCGTCCGTCGCCGTATCGCACGCGTGCAAGCTGACCACGAGATCGACCTTCTCCTCCGCGTCGAAGCTCGCGATCTCGCCGAGCTGGAAGCGCAGCCCGGCGGCGGCGGAACGGTCAGCGAGCACCGTGCACGCCTCGATCACGTCTTGCTTCAGGTCGAGGCCTACGATCTCGACTTCCCGTCCGTGGATCACGGTGAGCAAGTGGTGGAGCGCGAACGTCAGATACGACTTGCCGCAGCCGAAATCGACGATCCGGAGCGTTCCCCCGGCGGGAAGCGACGGCACGACATCCTCGACGAGCTCGAGGAAGCGGTTCACCTGACGGAACTTGTCGTAGCGGCTCTTCCGCACCTGACCTGCCGCGGTCATCACCCCGAGCTCGACGAGAAACGGCACGGGTGTCCCCTCCTCGAGGAGGTAGCGCTTGCGGCGGTCGTGAATGCGGCTCGCATTCGGGCGCGTCGGCGCGTGCCGGAGCACCTTCTCTCCGAGTATCTGCCAATCGGCCTCGGGGCTCTGGAGCAGCGCCTGGCCGTACTCGGCGAGCAGCTCCTCGATGCGCTCACGCGCCGCCGTCACACCGAGATTCTCGTGTGTCGCTCTGTCGACGAGGTGGCTCGTGAAACGGTAGAAGTCCTGGTCTCGCAGCTCGACGGGCTCGACGACGATGCGCGCCGGCAACCCTGATCCGCGCGGTTTCGACAGTACCGCGCGCGTGAGTTGTCCTTCGGCAAAGAGCCGAGCGAGAAGCTCGTCGAAGCCAGCCATGACGACATCATGAGCCTCGCGGCCGCCACCGAGGGACCGTCCCTCGAAGTGCGGCTTCGCGGAGCGCTAGAGCCCGTACGTCTCGAGCAGCCGGAGCCAGAGCTCGCTGCGTGTCGGAAACGCCGGCACCGCATGCCAGAGCGTCTCGAGCGGCAGCTCGGCGACGACGGCGATCGTCGCGGCGTGCAGCGCATCGGCCACCACCGCGCCAGTGAAGGTCGCGCCGACGATCACGCCGCGATCCTCGTCGACGACGAGCCGCGCCGTCCCGGGCGTGTCCCGGCCGACGAAGCTGCTTCCAGCGTTCTCGCTCGTGCCGACATCGACGGCGCTGACGTTCAATCCGGCCTCCCTCGCCCCCGCGAACGTGTAGCCGACCGCGGCAACCTGCGGGTCGGTGAAGATCACGCGCGGCGAGAGTGCGCCGTCCGAGCGGATCTCGACCTGCTTGCCGAGAATCGCATCGGCTGCGAGCCGTGCCTGGTACTTGCCCATGTGCGTGAGCAGCGAGCGCCCGTTCACGTCGCCGATCGCAAAGAGCCAGTCGTGCCTGCTCGAGCGAAGATCGCCACCGACCTCGATCGACGTACTCGGCTCGAGTCCGATCGTCTCGAGCCCAAGATCCTGCGTGGCCGGCTTGCGGCCGACGGCGACCAGGAGCTCGGAGCCGCGCGCCTCCGTCCCGTCCTCGAGCTCGACCGTCACCTCGCCGTTTCGCGTGACCGAGACTGCCTTCTTGCCGGTTCGAACGTCGACGCCTGCGGCACGCAGCGCCGCCTCGACCTGCTCGGACGCGAATTCCTCCTCGCGCGAGATCAAGCGCGGCAGCCCTTCGACCACGGTCACCCGCGACCCCAGCGAGGCCCAGGCCTGCGCGAGCTCAACTCCGACCACGCCGCCGCCCAGGATCACGAGGCTGGCCGGCACCGCCGCTGCCGTGGTCGCTTCGCGGTTCGTCCACGGCCGCGATTCCGCGAGCCCGGGAATCGGCGGCATGGCCGCCCCGCTCCCGGTCGCGACGACGACGGCCTTGCGCGCCTCGAGGACGTCGTCTCCGACCTCGACTCGCCGCTCGCCCACGAATCGACCAAACCCGCGGACGAGCATCACGCCGCGCTCCTCGAGCCACGGCAGCTGCGACACATCGTCGAGCTCGTGAATCACCTCGTCTCGCCGAGCAAGCACTACAGCAGGATCCGGGCCCGTTACGGTCAGCCCCGGAACTCGCCGGACTTCTGCCGCCAACTCGCCCGGCCGGAGCAACGCCTTCGAGGGCATGCACGCGTAGTAGGAGCATTCGCCTCCGACGAGGTGCGACTCGACGAGAGCGACGCCGAGCCCGGCCTCGCCGAGCCGGCCGGCGACGACCTCGCCGGCCGGGCCTGCGCCGAGAACGACGACATCGAAGGCGCGATCCACGCGCCGATCCTCGCACAGAGGATCTAACGACCGCGTTAACAGCCTATGCTCGCGCGCGTGAAGGTCGTCGTCTCGCCCGACTCGTTCACGGGCACGCTTGCAGCGGCCGATGCGGCGAAGGCGATCGCCTTCGGTTGGAGCTCGATCCGGCCCGACGACGAACTCATGCTCGTGCCGATGGCCGACGGCGGCGAGGGAACGATCGAAGTGGTCGCAGCGGCCGTCCCCGGTGCGCAACGGCACGAGACCGCGGTGCTCGACGCGCGCGGCCGTCCGATCTCGGCCGGCTGGCTCGCGCTACCGGGAGGCCGCGCTCTCATCGAGGTGGCGCGAGCCTGCGGTCTCTCCCAGCTTGCGCCCGAGGATCGAGATCCTGTGACCGCGACCTCCTTTGGCATCGGCCAGCTCATACTCGCAGCGCGTACCGCAGGCCACCGCGAGGTCGTCGTCGGCCTCGGCGGAAGCGCGACCGTCGACGGTGGCGCGGGAGCCGCCCATGCGCTCGGCCACGGCTTGGTAAGCCGCTCCGGCGCGTTAGAGCGTGTTCACAGAGGGGAGCCGCTCGGCGCGACCGTCGTCGCCGCTGCGGACGTGAGCTCTCCCCTGCTCGGGTCGGACGGGGCGGTTGCGTGCTTCGCGCCCCAGAAGGGCGCGTCGGCGGCTGATCTGCCGGTGCTCGAGCGCTCGCTCGAGCGGCTCGCCGACATCGTCGAGCGCGACCTCGACGGCGGCCCATGGCGCGATCTGCCGGGCGCCGGCGCAGCCGGCGGGCTCGGCTTCGGGCTGGCAGCGTTCTGCGGCGCCCGGATCGCACCGGGGGCGGCAATCGTCGCGGAGTTCGTCGGACTGGCCGCTGCGCTCGACGGCGCTTCGCTCGTGGTCACCGGCGAGGGCGCGCTCGACCGCCAGACCGCGACGGGCAAGGTGCCCGCCTACGTGCTGAGTCTCGCCCGCCCCCGAGGGCTGAAGGTGCTCGCAATCGCGGGGCGGCTCGAGGACGGAGCCGGTGATCCCTTCGATGCCGTCGCCGAGCTCGGAGCAGACGGGTTGCGCCGGCCAGCCGAGCTGTTGACGGCTCGAGCGACCGAGCTCGCGCGCACGATCGTCTAACCCGAGGACATCACCCCTTCTCCTCGGTCTCGAGCCGCTCGATCCGGGCGCTCCCGTCCTCGTCGAGGTCGATCACGGCGTAGAGCTGTCCGCGACTGATCGAGCTCTCGATCTCCTCCGCCCGGTCTGTGCTCGCGTAGTAGGTCTCGATCCCGTACTCGACAGCGACGGAGCCGCCGGCCGTCGCATCGCTGCGGGCGCGACCGCAGATTGCGTCGCCGCTCGACGGTCGCTCGGCGAGTGCGGAACCGGCCCGCCACTCGTTCTCGCCCGCCTCGTAGAGCAGCGCGCACATCCGCTCGCCACGAGTGACGTCGAAACTGACCGGGAGCGACGAGATCTCGTAACGGAGAACCACGTAGTTGCCGCGGAAGATGTCCAGCGGATCGACCGGCTGGGCCTTCAGGCGAATCTCGCGGCCGAAGGCGAGGTCGGCGGCGGCGAGTCCGGCCAGCCCGAGCGGAATGGCAACCTGCGCCAGGACGACGGCGAGAAGCGCAAGTTTCCGCCGGTGGCTCATCCGCTCATCCCGGCGAGCAGCTGCTTGCGCTGGCGCTCGAGTAGATAGGCGATAGCGAGGATCAGAACTCCCGCGCCGATCATCCCGGCTGAGCGAGGGAGCGCCGACCAGAAGACGTCGAAGTAGCGGCCGATCAGGTCGATCGCGACGAACGCGACCCCGAGGTTGACGAGCCACGGCTCGTCGGTGACGTAGCCGGCGTAGATCGCGCCGAGGACGACGACGGCCAGGATCAGGTTGAAGAGGAGCGCGTAGGCGGTGCCGTCTCCGCCCACGAGTACAGCGAAGAGCAGGCTGACCACCGCGACGGCGACCGCGGCCGCCTCGTAGAGGGCGCTTCGCCTGCGCGTCAGCGCAAGTACGGCAGCGCTTCCCAACGCGACGAGGGCGAAGAGGAACAGGCCCACCTTCAGGCCGGCGCCGACCGAGTCGCCCGCCTCGCCCAGCTCGTCGGCCGCCTCGGAGAACGTGAAGACGAAGAGACCGCTCGGCGCGAGCAGCGCGCCGAGCCGACGGCCCGCGGGAGCGAAGCCGCTCACCAGGAACCATCCGGGTGGGAGCCGTCCGAGGGCGGCCGTCGCGAGCCCGTAGAGCGCGCAGCCGTAGAAGACCGCGACGACCGGGAACGCGGCCCAGTTGTCTCCCGAGTCGTCGATCGCGGTTCCGAGCTCGAAGCCGACCCAGCCGGTGAGGATCAGGAGAGACGCCCAGGCGACCGGCCGCGAGCGGACGACGAGCGCGGTCGCGGTCGCGCCGGCCCCCCAGATCAGCAACGCAAGCGGATCGTGAGCCTCGACGTTGTACATCTGCCCGACCAGGAAGAGCGCCGAGCCGAAGAGGATCACGCCGAGGAGGTAGAGCGCCTCGCCGACTCTCGGCAACCGGCCCGTCCGCTCCCGCAGATAAAAAGCGCCGGCATAGGAAGCGACGATCGCGCCGGTGAGGAGCGTGAGCCGCACGCCGTGACTCATCGCGTCCCAGTTCGCGGCGAAGAAGCCGATCACGCCGAGCCCGACGGCGATCGCGCCGATCAGCGCGAGCGCGGCGACGGCCCGGCTTCGCGGCTCCTCCTGCGCGGCGACGCCGGCCTCGGCATACCTGCTGCGGAGGGCAGCGGCCTGCTCGGCCGAGACGAGCCCCTCGGCGACCCACAGCTCGCTCTCCCGCGCGAGTCGCTCGGAGAAGGAACGGTCGGCCATCGGCCGAACGCTAGCGCGCGGTGGCCCTCGCGGGTCGGCGAGTTGGCCGGTCTCGACCTCTTCCATCACCTGCATCCCTCGGTACAGTCGGCCGCTGCGATGGACGAGATCCTCACGCTGCTCGACTGGAAGCGACGCGTCTTTGCGCTCTACCAGTCGGTGCGCTCGGCGGCCGACCCGGAGGAGGCCTGGGGCCTGTGGCGCGATACACGCGACGAGCTGTATCGCAGCCACTCGCAATCTCCCCTTTCGGAGGGTTCGCGCGGGGACTTCGCCGGTCTCGAGTACTTCGAGTACGACCCAAGCCTGCGCGTGCTCGCCGACGTGTCGGCGGCCGGGCAGGAACCGCGGTCGATCGGCGCGAGCGGCGACGAGTCCGTGCTGTTCCGCCGTTTCGCGGTTGCCTCGTTCGAGCTCGACGGAGAGGAGCAGGCGCTCGAGCTCCACTGGCTCGAGGGCTACGGCGGCGGCATCTTCCTCGCGTTCGCCGACGGAACGAGCGGCTCGGAGACCTACGGCGGCGGTCGTTACGTGCTCGACTCGGTCAAGGGCGCCGACCTCGGGATGGACGGCGAGCGGCTCGTGCTCGACTTCAACTTCGCCTACAACCCGTCCTGCGCCTACGACGCACGCTGGATCTGCCCGCTCGCGCCGGCCGCGAACAGGCTGACTGTCGATGTCAGAGGCGGCGAGCGGCTGACACCGACACTCCCCTAAGACCAGGGGTAAGGCGAGTGCGAGACCGGGTGCAGGTCGCCGGTCGCGAAGCGCTCGAAGCGGAAGGGATAGAGGAGCTGCGAGTGCTCGCCCACGAGCACCCTGGCGACCTCTCGCCCCACGCCGATCATCTTGTAGCCGTGGTTCGAGTCGAGGATGCCGTAGACGTTCGGGCGGAGATAGTCGAAGACCGGGAAGTTGTCCGCGGTGAAAGCGCCCACACCGCCTGAGCGCGCGTCCTTGTAGGAGGCGCGGCAGCCCTCGAAGCGGCTCATTGCATGCGAGAGCCCGGCACACCACATGTCGGCGAAGTCGGGGTCGACGTTCGTGGTCGAGGGGTATGGATCCAGCTCGACGTCGCTCTCGACGACGAGCGGGGCCGCACCGCCCTGGACGCCGTGGCGATCCCGCTTGAAGTAGATGCCCCAGAGCTCGTCGCTCACGAGCCTGCCGTCGTCCGTCCAAAGCGGCGCATCGGTGTCGAGGTGGATCACCGGCGGCGGTCCGCCGTCGGCGGTCGCGAACGAGAGCGGGTCGACTGTGATCTCGCCCTCCTGGAGGTTCCAGTACGTCCACATCGGCCGGTCCCGGACGACCTCGCCGGAGGGCGTGCGCACGTCGATCGTCTCGGGCAGACCGAGCATCGCCCAGAACACCCTCGCCCACGGCCCGGGAGCGATCACGAGCTGCTCGCCGACCTCGATCCTGCCCCCGCTCGTCGAGACGGCGGTGACCGAGTCGTCGCCGGCGAGCTCGAAGCCGGTGACCTCGACGCCCGAGTACACGGTCACGCCCTCGGACTCGCACTTGCCCGCGAGCCCGAGCACCGAGTCGAGGTTGAACGCGAAGCCGCCTTGGTGCTCGTGGAGGCAGACGGTCGTTCCCTGCGCGCGCCAGTCGGGGAAGAGCCTCTTCATGTGCGCGTCGACCTCGGCCTCGCCGAGGATCAGCTCCGAGCGGTAGCCGATCGCCTCCTGTCGCTCGTAGGTCGCGACGAGATCCGACTCCTGCACGGCCGCGCCGAGCGCGATGTAGCCGACCGGGTTGTAGTGATAGGCCGCCGGATCCGATTCCCAGACCTCGACGCACGCTTGCATCAGCTCGCTCATCGCCGGCTGGAAGTAGTTGTTGCGGACGACGCCGCAGGCGATGCCGGAGGCTCCGGCTCCCGGCCCCGTCTTGTCGAGGACGGCGATGTCCCGGCCGGATCCGAGACCGCGCTCCCGCAGCTCCTTCGCGAGGTGGTACGCGGTCGAGAGCCCGTGAATCCCGGCGCTGACGAGGACGGCGGGCGGAAGCGGGAAGCGTCATTGATCTGCATGCCACCGTATCATGGCCCACTCGATTCCAGCCACCCGTCATGTCGCCGACGTCGAGCGGGTCGCCGCGCCCGAGGCGCCGCGGACGCCGGCGAGCTGGGCCGAGGTCGCCCGGCGCGCCGGGGCTGAACGCGAGCACCGCGCCGCGCCAGCTCGCGACCCTGGCGGCGGCCGGCTCGCGCGCGTCGAGGAGACGGGCCGCCACCGGCCTGGTTCTGTCGGACTGGGCGACGGGGATGCGATCACGATCGAGTTCGTGCAAAGCCCCCCGGTGTAGAGCCTCGCGCGGGCGTCACCCAGCGCCCTTTGCCGCGCGAGAGGTGCTGCGGAGCGCGCCTGCGTCCATCTCGACGCCCTGGGAGGCCTCGCCCGGGCGCCCGGCGACGAGTACGATCGCGGCGATGGCGTCGGTCGAGGCCCACATGTCGCGCGACCTCGTCACGGCCGTCGAGGACGAGCGTCTCGGCGCCGCGGCGGCGAGGATGGCGGAGCGCCTCGTCGGCGCCGCCCTCGTGCTCGACGGGGAGCGGCTGGTCGGGATCCTGACCGAGCGCGACGTGCTCAACGCGGTGGCGGCCGGTGGCGTGGAGACCGCGCTCGTGTCCCACTGGATGACACGCCGACCGGAGACGATCGAGCCCGGTGACACAATCGACGAGGCGGCCGTGCTGATGATCCACGGCGGCTTCCGGCATCTTCCGGTCGTAGACGGCGCCGCCATCGTCGGCGTCCTCTCGATCCGCGATCTCGTGCGCGTCGCGCTCGTCGACAGCGCGCCGCGTGGCGCCTAGAGCTTCAAGACGCGAGCCAGACGAGGCACGCCGCGCGATCGCGGACGGCGCGAGCCGCCTTGCGGTACATGCGCCGCCTCAGCGTGCTCCGATCCGGCCCGATCACGAGCAGCCCGGGGTCTCTCTCGGTCACGACCTCGAGCAGCGCGTCCACCGGATGCGGGCTGCAGACGCGCAGCCGCTCCACGTCGACCCCGAGCGAGTGAGCGAGCTCGGCGGGGGCGCGGAGCGCTGCGTCGAGCTCCTCGTTCGGGAGGTACTCGTAGCCGAGCACGAGCGAGGCGGGCAGAAGCGGTACCGGCGCGATGTTGACGACGAGCAGCCGCTGACCGGACTCGACCGACGTGTCGACCGCGAACGAGGCGGCCTCCGGGTCGAAGGGGACGTCGAAGGTGACGAGCATCACCGGCCGCGCCGCAGAGCGCTCGACGGTCGTCGGGGGGCTCGGGCGTCGGAGGCGAAGCGTCTGCACGCGCGCTACTCGGGGCTGAGCTGCCAGCGTGGCGCGGCACGCGCCGCCCGCCGGATCCGCTGCCGCCAGAACGGGAGGTAGACGAACAGGAGCGCGAAGGCGGCGATCGCGGCGAGAAACACGTACGAGCCGTTCACGAGGACGATCAGCGGCAGGAACACCGCGACCGTGCCGCCTGTGAGCACCAGCAGCTCGATCTTGTAGCGGCGCAGACTGCGCAGCAGGCCGGCGTACTCGGCCTCGGGGATCTGGCCAGTATTCCAGCGGCGCCCGCACGTTTCGCACGCCCAGGTCTCGCCGTAGGGAACCTGGCGGGACTCGCCGCACTCACAGGTGATCGTGATCGGCGGCCCCTTCACGACTCCGATCGTACCCCTCGCCCGCGAGCCGCGCCGGGCCGGGTCGAGCGGCGCCGTTGAATTTTGCCGGAGCGACTGGTATATCTCGCACGTCCGACCCGGAACCGATCGCGATGCGGCCGGGCACTACGTCTGGCAGGGAGGTGCTCCGTGGCCGAAGCCGTGATCGAGGAACGACAGCTGCTGAAGACGCTGCGCTGGTACGACGGGTTCGTGATCGCGCTGGCGAACCCGGGCTTCCTGCTCGGCTCGTTGGGGTTCTCGGTGGGTGATCTCGGCGGCTGGGGCGCTCTGCTCCTGTGGGGCATCTCGGCAGGCATCGCCGTGTTTTTGAACACGATCTACTCCGAGCTCGCGACGATGTTTCCGCAGAAGTCCGGCGGCCTGGCGCTCTATGCCCACGAGGGCTGGCGCAAGTACACGACGATGGTGGGGCCGATCGCGACGTTCGGCTACTGGATCGGCTGGTCGGTCGTGCTCTCGTTCCTCGGGATCTTCATCGGCCAGATCGTTCAGGGGGCGTGGTTTGCGGGCGAGCCGATCGGGAGCCCGCTCGGCGACGGCTACTTCTCGACCGGCGGTGCCGAGATCGGCCTGCCGCAGCTGATCGCGGTCGGATTGATCGTCGCTGTCTGGCTCTTCAACATCTTCGGAGCCCGGATCGGAGTCACGTTCGGATATCTCGGCGGGATTCTGCTGATGGTCCCGCTCGTGATCATGATGTTCGCCGGTTACATCAGCGGCGACTTCAGCACGAGCAACATGTCGTGGGGGACGCTCGGTGATTCCGGTTCGGCCTGGGGTGGGCTGCAGCTCGCGATCGTCTGGTTGTGGTTGATGTCCTGGTCTGCCTGGGGGGTGGACGCCTGCGCCACGTTCGCCCCCGAGTACAAGGACACCGTCCGCGACACGAAGCTCGCGTTACGGTCGGCGGCGTTGTTCTCGCTCGCTGTGTACATCCTTCTCCCGCTCGGCCTCGTTGGCAGTGTCGGCGAGGAGACGGTCGCCGCGTACGACTACGTCGGCGCCCTCAACCAGCTCGTCGGCTCGACCGCGCTAGCCGACTTCTTCGTCGTCTGCATCTGCATCAGCTTCCTGATCTCGATGAACACGGCGACGGCAGACGGCGGGCGGGCGCTCTTTGGGATCAGCAGGGACGGGATGACGGTCAAGCAGCTCGGGACGCTGAACCGCTTCCACGTGCCGGGCTTGGCGATGACGCTCGACATGACGATCAACATCCTGTTCGTGCTGTTCATCGGGAACATCTTCGGCATCCTCGCCGCGAGCAACCTCGGCTACGTGCTGAGCCACTTCTTCGCGCTGACCGCATTCATCCTGCTTCGCAGGGATCGGCCTGACTGGCCACGGCCGATCAGGCTGTCGGCGATCTGGGTGCCGATCGCGGGCGTGCTCGCGGCGGTCACGGCCGTGTTCACGGTCGTCGGCTTCGGCTGGTTCCAGACCGCGGCCGGCGGCTACGGCGGCACGAAGGAGAAGATCATCGGTCTCGCGGTGCTGGGCATCTCGATCCTGCTCTTCTTCTTCCGGCGGATCGTGCAGGACGGGGAGACGCCGCAGTGGCGTGAAGACACCCCGACGATGCCGGAGACGGCGGCGCCGACGGGCGTCCGGGCGCACTGACCTCCCATCTGACAGCGGCAGAGGGCGGGCTGCCCGCCCTCTGCCGCTGTCGTTTGCATCTCCACCGGCAGGGGTGGAGTATCCTCGAGCCGTACTGCTCCCAGAGGAGGCCTTCCTAGATGGCACGTGACCCGAAGCACGACATCCTGTTCGAGCCGATCAAGGTCGGCCCGAAAACGATGCGGAACCGCTTCTACCAGGTTCCCCACTGCAACGGCTTCGGCTCTGAGAAGCCGTTCAGCCAGGCGTACTTCCGAGCGCTGAAGGCCGAGGGGGGGTACTCGGCGGTCTCGACCGAGTACTGCTCCATCTCCCCCGAGTCGGACGACACGCACCGCGTGTCGGCCCGCATCTGGGACGACGGCGACATCAAGAACCTGTCGCTGATGTGCGACATGCTGCACGAGCGCGACGCGCTTGCCGCCTGCGAGCTGTGGTACGGCGGCCCGCATTCGCCGAACTTGGAGTCCCGGAGCGTCGCGCGCGGCCCGACGCAGATCCCGAGCGACTTCGAGTATCTCACCTACGCGATCGAGGCGGACAAGGACGACATCCGCCACCTGCAGAAGCTCTACGTCGACGCGGCGAAGCGGGCGCGCAGCGCGGGCTTCGACATCGTCTACGTGTACGGCTCGCACTCGTATCTGCCGCAGCAGTTCCTGACGCCGTTCTACAACCATCGCACCGACGAGTACGGCGGCTCCTTCGAGAACCGGGCCCGGTTCTGGCGGGAGACGATCGAGCTCGTGAAGGAGGCCGTCGGTGACGACTGCGCGATCTTCGTGCGCATGTCCACCGATATGTTCATGGGCGAGGCCGGCACGCAGCTCACCCGCGACTGCCTGCCGTTCGTCGAGCACGTCGACGACCTCGTCGACTGCTGGGACATCAACCTCTCCGGGATCGCCGAGTGGGGCGAGGACGCAACCCCCTCGCGCTTCTACCCGCAGGGCCGAGCGCTGCCCTGGCAGGCCGCGGTGAAGGCGATCTCGAAGAAGCCGGTGCTCGGTGTCGGCCGCTGGACGGATCCCGACCTGATGGCCGCGGCGATCAACGAGGGCAAGCTCGACATCATCGCCACGTGCCGGCCGTCGACATCCGACCCGTTCCTGCCGCTGAAGATCGACGAGGGTCGGCTCGACGACATCCGGGAGTGCATCGGCTGCAACATCTGCATCTCACGCTGGGAGATCGGCGGCCCGCCGCTGATCTGCACGCAGAACGCGACCGCCGGCGAGGAGTACCGCCGCGGCTGGCACCCGGAGCGCTTCTCCAAGGCGGCCAACGCCGACAACGACGTCCTGATCGTCGGCGCCGGGCCCGCCGGCATGGAGTGCGCGATGATCCTCGGCAAGCGCGGTATGCGCCGCGTGCACCTGGTCGAGGCCCAGGACGACATGGGCGGGACGATCCGCTGGATCTCGCAGCTGCCGGGGCTCGGCGAGTGGGGTCGCATCATCAACTACCGCAAGATCCAGATCGACAAGCTCCCGAACGTCGAGTTCGTCCCGGCAACGACGCTGTCGGCGAAGGATGTGGCCGAGTACGGGGCGGAGATCGTCGTGATCGCGACCGGTTCGACCTGGGCGACGGACGGCCTCAACGGCGCCACGCACTGCCCCATCCCGGGCGCCGACGCGAGCCTCGCCTGGCAGGCGACACCCGACCAGATCATGGGCGAGGGGAAGCAGCTCGCCGGCGAGCGGATCGTCGTGTTCGAGAACGACGGCTACTACATGGGGGTCTCTCTCGCCGAGAAGCTCGCGATGGAGGGCAAGCAGGTCACGCTGATGACGCCGATGGCAACGATCGGGCCGTATATGCACTTCACGCTCGAGGCCCCGAACCAGCACCGCCGGCTGCACAAGCTCGGCGTCGAGGTAGTCACCTACCACCTGCCGAGCCGGATCGAGGAGGGCGCCGTCGTGGCGACCCACATCTACGACGAAGACGGCCACGAGCACACGTTCGAGGCCGACGGCGTCGTGCTCGTCTCGCAGCGGCGGTCGAACGAGGCGCTCTTCCGGGCGCTCAAGGACGAGATCGGCCTTGCCGGGCTGGAAGCAGAGGGGGTGAGCGCGCTCTACCGGATCGGCGACTGTGAGGCCCCGCGGCTCACCGCGGACGCCGTCTTCTCCGGCCACCGGCTTGCCCGGGAGATCGACTCGCCGGATCCCTCGATCCCGCTTCCGTTCAAGCGCGAGCGGCGCATGGTCAACGCGGACGAGGTGGCCGCGGAACGGTCTGCGTACGAGGCATCGTTCGCGGGGGCGACGGCCTAGTGCGGCCGCACTAAATGCGTGTCGTCGTGTGCGTCAAGCAGGTGCTGCAGCTCGGGGACGAGGTCGAGTTCACCGCAGACGGGCTCGACGTCGACCCGGACTACCTCGACGCCGCGCTGAACGAGTGGGACAGCTTCGCCACCGAGGAGGCTCTCCAGCTGCGGGAGCGCCTCGGCGGCGAAGTGGTGCTCGTCACGTGCGGCGCGAAGGAATCCGAGCCGGCGCTGCGCCGTTGTCTCGCGATGGGCGCCGACCGGGCGATCCGCATCGAGGGCGCCGGCGGGGACCCGTTCTCGGTCGCACGGGCGCTCGCCGAGGTCGTGCGGGCGGAGAGCCCGGACCTCGTCCTCTGCGGCGTCCAGTCAAGCGACGCGGTGCAGGCAGCGACCGGCACGGCGCTGGCCGAGCTGCTCGGCCTCCCGCGCACAGCGGTCGTCACGAGCGTCGACTACGACGAGGGCTCGCGGAAAGCCGTTGTCGACCGGGAGCTCGAGGGCGGGCTGAGGGACCGCGTCGAGGTCGACACGCCTGCCGTGCTGACGATCCAGACCGGCATCAACCAGCCCCGTTACGCCAACCTGCGCGCGATCAAGCAGGCGGAGCAGGTGGAGATCGACGTCCGCAGCACCGCCGGCGGCGGGACGCCCGCGTATCGCGTCCGCAGGATGTTCCTGCCCGCGCGGGGAGGCGGCGCGGAGATGCTCGACGGCAGCCCCGCGGAGATAGCAGCGCGGATCGCGGCGATCGTGAAGGAGCGGCTGGCGTGAGCGTTTTGGTGGTGGCCGAGCACATCCGCGGTCAGGTCCGCGACGTCACCCGCGAGCTGATCGCGGCGGGGCGTGAGCTCGGCCCCGTCACGGTCGCCGTGATCGCGCGCGATCCGTCCGCGCTCGTCGGCGCCGTCGACGTCGAGGGCGTCGAGGAGATCGTGACCGTCGAGGTGGCGGCGGCCGAGTTCGAGAACGACGCCTATCAGGCTGCCGTGGAGGCGCTCGTCGCCTCCCGGCAGCCGCGCGTGACGCTGCTCGGATTCACCGTCAACAGCATGGGCTACGGCCCCGCAGTGGCGGCAAAGCTCGGCCTCGGCTTCGCGAGCGACGTCCACGGCGTCGTGCTCGAGGGCGACGCGGTGATCGCGACACGCTCGTTCTACGGCTCCAAGGTGAGCGCGGAGCTCGAGTTCCCGGGGGCAGAGGGGGTGCTGCTCCTGCTGCGACCGACGACGTGGGCCCCGGCAGAGGGGCCGGGGAGCGCTCGCGTGTCGAGCGTCGAGGTGCCGGCAGCGCCCTCGCGAGCCCGCCACCTCGAGCTCGTCGAGCCGGCCGGCTCTACCGATGTGGACATCACGCAGGCGGACTTCCTGCTCTCGATCGGCCGCGGCATCGGCGAGCAGGAGAACGTCGAGCGCTTCGCAGGCCTCGCCGGGAAGATGGGCGCGACGCTCACGGTCTCACGACCCCTCGTCGACGCCGGCTGGGTGCCCGCCGCACGTCAGGTCGGCCAGTCGGGGAAGACAGTGAAGCCCTCGGTGTACCTCGCGTTCGGGATCTCGGGCGCCGTACAGCACCTCGCGGGCATGAAGACGTCCGGGACGATCATCGCGGTCAACACCGACCCCGAGGCAGCCATCTTCAGCGTGGCGCACTACGGCGCGAGCGCCGACATGTTCGGAGTCGCCGAAGAGCTGGAGAAGCTCTTCTAGGGGCCTAGTGCAGACGCGCGAGACGTTCGCGGGCCTGTCCGACTGGCAGGTCGGCCTCTGGTACGCCCTGGTCGCCGTCTCGGTGGCGATCTTCGTCTGGGGCGCGCTCCGCCTCGTGCTCAAGTACCGGCGCGGCCGGGGCGCGTTCCCAACCGACAACCTCTTCCGGCGGGTCGCCCGCACGGCGTGGATCGTGCTCACGCACACCTGGATCAGGCGCCGCGACGGCGTCGCCGGGCTGGCGCATGCGCTGATCTTCTACGGCTTCGTCGTCCTCTTCATCGGCACGGCGATCCTCGCGTTCCAGGACGACTTCGCCAAGCCCGTGCTCGGCTGGGACTTCTGGCGAGGGCCGTTTTATCTCGGCTACTCGCTCTTCCTCGACGTCTTCGGCGCGGGCCTGATCGTCGGCCTGCTGATCATGGCGACGAAGCGCGCTCGCAACCCCGCCCGGCTCGACTACGGCCGCGTGGACGGCGTCAAGAGCCGCTACGAGCGCTGGCGCTACGCCGTCGGCGACTGGGCGTTCGTCGGCTCGCTGCTCTTCCTCGGCGTCACAGGGTTCCTGCTCGAGGCGCTGCGGATCGCGGAGACCGACCCCTCGTTCGAGCGGTGGGCGCCGTTCGGCTGGATCGCCGGACAGGGCCTGCAGGCGATCGGCGTCGACGGCGAGACCGCCGCGAGCGCGCACTTCGGCGGCTGGTGGGTGCACGGCGTCGCCGCGCTCGCCTTCGTGGCCGCGATCCCGTTCACGAAGGCGGTGCACATGCTCGCCGGCCCGGCCAGCGTCGCGACCCGGAACGACGCCGCGAGGAACCGGCTCGTCGGGCTGCCGCCGAACCCGGCGCCGGAGGAGGTCGGGTACGGCGTCGTCTCCGATCTCACGCCGGCGCATCTGCTCCAGCTCGACGCCTGCACGAAATGCGGCAAGTGCCACGTCGCCTGCCCCGCCGCCGCATCGGGCTACCCGCTCTCGCCTCGCGACCTCGTGCTCGACCTCCGTGAGCAGGCGGAGGGGACGTTCGGCGTCCGGGCCTCGCTCGGGGTCGAGCCGTTGTTCGCCTCGGATTCGAACCTGCTCGGCAACCCGATCAGGCCGGAGACGGTGTGGTCGTGCATGTCGTGCATGGCCTGCGTGGAGATCTGCCCGGTCGGGATCGAGCACGTGCCAATCATCAACCACCTCCGGCGCCGACTCGTCGATCGGGGCGAGCTCGACCCGCAGCTCCAGTCGACGCTCGAGACGATCTACGAGACGGGCAACTCCTTCGGCGAGCCGAAGCGCAAGCGCGCCCGGTGGACGAAGGCGCTCGAGTTCGACGTTAAGGACGCACGCAAGGAGCCGGTCGACCTGCTCTGGTTCGTCGGCGACTATGCGTCGCTCGACCCGCGCAACATCCGCGTCACGCAGACGCTCGCCCGCATCCTCCACCACGCAGGGATCGACTTCGGGATCCTCTACGAGGCCGAGCGCAACGCCGGCAACGACGTGCGGCGCTGCGGCGAAGAAGGGCTCTTCACCGATCTCGCCGCGAGCAACATCGAGGCGATCTCGTCGTGCCGGTTCGAACGCATCCTCACGACCGACCCGCACTCGTTCAACACGCTGAAGAACGAGTACCCGGCCCTCGGGGGCACCTGGGACGTGGTCCATCACTCGCAGTTCCTGCTCGAGCTGATCGAGTCGGGTGCGCTCACCCCTGGGAAGGAGCTCGGCTACCGCGTCACCTACCACGACCCCTGCACGCTCGGGCGCTACAACGGCGTCTACGACGAGCCACGCCGCCTGCTCGCCGCGACCGGCTGCGAGCTCGTCGAGATGCAGCGCATCCGCGACAACACCTTCTGCTGCGGCGCCGGGGGCGGCAGGATCTGGATGTCCGAGCTGAAGCAGGTCGACGTGCCGCGGCCGTCCGAGTCGCGCATCCACGAGGCGACCGCCCTCGGGCAGATCGACTACTTCGTCGTCTGCTGCCCCAAGGACGTGACGATGTACGAGGACGCGATCAAGACGTCCGGGCACGAGGGCGAGATCGAGCTCCGCGAGCTCACAGAGCTCGTGCTCGAGGCACTCGAGCCGCAACCCGCCGGCGTTTCCGTCGTGCAAGTCGAGCTAGAGGAGAAGGCATGAGCAAGGAGACGCCGTTCTACCCTCGCCTGCAGGCGATGACCGACGAGTGGATGGACCTGTTCGGCTACTGGGCCCCGTCGGTGGTCACGGACACGCTCGAGGAGTACCGCGCCTGCCGTGAGGCCGCCGCTTTGATGGACTTCACGATGCTGCGCAAGGTCGATATCGACGGGCCCGGGGCGCAGGAGTTCGTCAACACGATCGTCACCCGGGACGTCTCGAAGCTCGAGGTAGGCCAGATCGGCTACGGGGCGCTCTGCGACGAGAACGGCAAGATGGTGGACGACTGCACGGTGACGGTGCGCTCGGCAGACCGCATCCGCTTCTGCGGCGCCAACGATCGCGACGCCGAGATCTTCTCCGCCAAGGCGCCGGCGGGGATCGTCGTGCGCGAGTTCACGGACGCGATGCCCCACCTCTGCCTGCAGGGGCCGCAGAGCCGCGCCATGCTCCAGCCGCTCGCGAACGGAGACCTCGGGAACGCGGCGTTCCCCTACTACACCTTCCGCGAGGACATCGAGATCGCCGGCGTCCCGGTCTTCATGACCCGGCTCGGCTACACGGCCGAGCTCGGCTACGAGCTCTGGGTCGAGCGCGCGCGTGCTCTCGAGCTCTGGGACGCTCTCGTCGAGGTACTCGCACCGCAGGGGATGAAGGTGATCGGCATGGTCGCGCTCGACCTGTTCCGGATCGAGGGCGGGTTCATCATCGGCGGGGTCGAGTACGACCCGACCGTCTCGCCGTACGAATGCGGGCTCGGCTGGTCGGTCGCCCTCGACAAGGGGGATTTCCAGGGGCGAGAGGGCCTCGCGCGCGACCGTGACGCGACGGAGCTTCGGCTCGGGAGCGTCGTGCTGGACTCCGGCGGCGATGCAGCGAGCGGCGCGCCTCTCCTCGTCGACGACGCCGAGATCGGCCTCGTCACCCAGGCCGTCGAGTCGCCGTTCCTCGGGGGGAAGACCCTCGGCCTCGCGAAGATCCGCCAGGATCTGCGGGTGCCCGGGACAAAGGTGACCGCCCGCGTCGGCGGCGAGAACGTCGCCGGCGAGGTCGTCGAGCACCCTGTGTACGAGAAAGAGCGCCGACGGGCGAAGGAGACCCCCTGAGCCGCCCTGTGTCAACCTCCGACGCGTGAGCTACCGGATCTACTGGCGGCGGAACGACGGCGTCGGCGGGCACGTCTGGCTGAGCACAGCCGACATGCGCGCGCTCACGGGCGAGATGGTCTTGCAGGGCATGCCGTGGCCGGACGGCCGTCTGCCTGCCGCCGGCGAGGAGGGCCTCGTCGAGTCCGACGAGGTCGAGCAGGTGCTCGCCGCGGCACGCGAGACGCCCCTGACGCTGGCTGACGGGCAGCTCTGGGTCGACTGGCTCACGTTTCTCGAGGGCGCGATGCAGAACGGCGGCCTCCTGATCCGCGCCTGACCGGCTCAGCGAGGCGGGGGCGGGACCCCGAGCTGCCGGCAGATCGCCCGTGCAGTCCCCAGCGGGACCTCGCGATGGCGGGGAACCGTACGGGACGTTCAGCGCTGGGGCTGCGCCAGACGTCATGCCGGGAGCCGTGGCGGATGCTCTCGCAGCCGTTGGCACTGAGATGTTGCTCGAGTTCGCCGAGCGCGGTCACCCGTCGGAGTATCCCGAGTCGGCTGGCGGCGCAGTACGATCTGGCCATGGAGCTCCACGTCGTTTTCGAGCCGGATGAGGCAGGGTGGGTGCGCGCCACGATCGAGGAGCTGCCCGGAGTCATTACCTGCGCTCCCACACGCGACGAGGCGCGCGCCCTGATCCGTGACGCGCTCGATGAGTGGCTCGCGGCGCTTACCAGTACCGAACGCGCGACGATCGGTTCCGAGGCGACGCGCGAGACGCTCACGCTGAACGTCGCGTAGGACGCCGGTCGCGGTTCCATTGCCGTACCAGTCGGCGGTACACGTTGACGCCGTCATGAGATAGAAGGACGCCACCAACCGGAGGAGGATCGATGGCAGCGACGGAGACCGTCCGCACGGCGTTCGACCGCGTTCAGCGCGACCTTGGCTGCGAGTTCATGGAATGGGAGGGCTGGTGCTGGCCGAGCCACTTCGGCGACCCCGCCGCCGAGCACCGCGCGGTGCGCGAGGCCGTGGGCATCTGGGATGAGTCGCCGCTGCGCAAGTGGGACTTCCGGGGGGCGGACGCGCTCGCCGCGGCCGATCGCATCTTCACGAACGACATGCTGGGGCTCGAGGTCGGGCAGGTGCGCTATGCGCCGTTCTGCGACGAGCGCGGCAGGATGGTCGGCGACGGAACCGTCCTCAAGCTCGCGGACGACCACGCCTGGGTCGTAACCGCGCTCGACTCCGACCTCGATCATTTTCGCGAGGTCGTGCGCGGCCTCGACGTCACGATCGAGGAAGTGACCGAGCAGCTTCCGCACGTACAGCTGCAGGGCCCCGGCTCCCGCGACCTGCTCACGGGATTGTGCGACCGTGACCCGAGTGCGCTGCGCTATTTCCGCTTCTGGCCCGATCCGGTGCAGGTCGGCGGAGTCCCGTGCCACGTGTCGCGCACCGGCTACTCCGGCGAGCAGGGCTATGAGATCTTCTGCCGGCCGGAGCACGCCAGGGAGCTCTGGTCGGCCCTGACCGGCGCGGGCGCGGTCCCGTACGGGCTCTCCGCCGTCGAGACGCTCCGCATCGAGTCGGGGCTGATCTTCATCGGCTACGACTACTTCCAGCACGAGACCGACCCCTTCGACATGTCGCTCGACAAGGTCATCCGCCTCGACACGGGCGACTTCCACGGCAAGCGCGCGCTGACGGAGACCGCGCAGAGCCCGCCCCGCCGGCTTGGCTCGCTCGTCCTCGACGGCCCGGACGTGCCGGAGTACGGGGCTGAAGTGACGAAGGACGGCGAGCCGGCGGGGACGCTGACGAGTCCCTGCGAGAGCCCGACGCTCGGACAGGTGATCGGCCTGACCGTGCTCGAGAGCCGCTACGCGACGATCGGGGAGCGGGTCGACGTCGCCCTCGGTGCCGGGACGGTCGCGGCGACGGTGGCCCCGCTGCCGGTCTACGACCCGGAGAAGACGCGGCCCCGCGCGTAGAGCCTTTACTCGATCGCCGGTAACTCCGTGAGCCACGGTGTCCGGTAGCCGCTCTCGTCCCAGAGGACGGGGAAGAACGACTCGTCGAGGGAGAGGTCGCCGCGCTTCCGGTAGCGCGAGTAGATCAGGTCGACATGGCGCTCGTGGAAGCGCGCCTCGACGGGGAGCATGTGCGTCACGAGCGCCATCCGTGCGACCGTTGCGCTCGTGTTCGGAGCCGAACCGTGCCAGGTGAGGCCGTGGTGGAACGAGCCGCCACCCGGCTTCACGACGACCGGCACGACGTCGAGCTGCGTACCCTCCGGAGCGGCGTTCCGCGCGGGCGCGAGCCAGTCGTCCGGGGCGTGGAACTGCGACCGCTCCGGCGGCGATCTCGGCCACAGGTGGGAGCCGCGCACATACTCGATCGGGCCCGCGTCGGCGGTCGTCTCGTGCAGCGAGACCCAGCAGGTCAGCATCTCGGCCGGCACGAGGTAGTCCGCGTAGGAGGAGTCCTGGTGGAACCCGATCGCCTTCGTCCCCGGTGGCTTCCACAGGACGTTGTCCTGCAGGATCCGCGTGCCCCGGTAGCCCGCAAGCTGGGCGCCCAGCCGGCCGGTTCGCGCGCTGAGCACCTGCGCGGCGATCACCGGATCGGCGCGCCAGCCGTTGCAGATCTGCCGGGTCCGGTCTTCCGGGTCGCGGCCCGGCACCCAGTTCACCTCGTCGGGCTTGATCCCCGTCTCGTACTCGCCCTGGAACAGTCGCTCGTAGCGGGACCGCAACAGCTCGAGCGCGCCGTCCGAGACGAGGCCCTCGTCGACGATGAGGAAGCCGTCACGGTCGAAGGCGTCGACCTGAGCGGCGGTGAAGGACTCGACGAGCGCGCTCATGCGTTGCGGGCGGCGAGCTAGTGCGCCGGTGGCTCCCAGCCCTCGAGCACGGGGGGCTTCCAGTCGGTGCCGACGGTCTTCGAGTCCGCCACCCACGGCCCGAGCTCGGGCTGGGGAAACTTGCAGTGCTTCTCCTTCAACTGGATCCCGTAGGAGTTGCCCGACTGCAGGTGCGTGATCAGCACCTTCCGGGCGAGCTCGTGCTCCCGCCCGGCTGGAATCGGGAAGTAGATCTTGATGAACGAGTTCGAGTAGCGGTCGAACACCGCCGGCGTGCCGTCCTCCTGGAGCAGCTCGATGTCCTCGAGCCAGTTGATGTCGTCGCCCGGCGTCGCCGCGTCGAGGTCGACGTCCTCGACGAGAGCCATGTCCTCCTGGTAGGGGAAGCGCTTCCCCGCCAGGAACTCGGCGTCGATGCCGGTGATCTTCTCCGGCTCGGAGTAGGCCCGCTCACTCACCGCTCATCACCTCCGCCTCCGCCGGCAGGTAGTCGACCGGGAACTCGAGGTGCTTCTCGAGCATGCGCTCGATCTTCGCGAGCGTGCGCTCCTCGCTCACGCCCGGGATCCAGCTCGTGCCGGCGAGCGGCACCTTCGCCATCGCGGCCGCCTCGACCGTGAGGGCGCAAAGGTCCTCGGGCTCGAGCGAGTGGACGTCCGTCTTGCCGCATGCTCGCGCCAGCATTTGCACCTCGAGCGTGAGCGTGTGCAGGAAGTTGTAGACCCGCTCGGCGGCCTCTTCGACGATCAGGCGCTTGCGCAGCTCGGGATCCTGCGTCGTGATCCCGACCGGGCAGCGGCCCGTGTGGCAGTGATAGCACTTCCCTGCGGGGACGCCGACCGTCCCCTCGTAGTCCGTGACGCCGGGGATCTCCTTGTTGCAGTTGAGCGCCATCAGCGCGGAGTGGCCGATCGCCACGGCCTTGGCGCCGAGCGCGATCGCCTTGGCGATGTCGCCGCCGTTGCGGATGCCGCCGGCGACGACGAGGTCGATCTCGTCGGCGAGGCCCACGTCCTCGAGCGCACGCCGAGCCTCCGGGATCGCCGCCATCAGCGGGATGCCGGTCTCCTCGGCCGCGATGTGCGGTCCCGCCCCGGTGCCGCCCTCGGCGCCGTCCAGGTAGATGATGTCCGGGCCGCACTTCGCAGCCATGCGTACGTCGTCGTAGACGCGCGCGGCGCCGAGCTTGAGCTGGATCGGGACCTGGTAGTCGGTGGCCTCGCGAATCTCCTGGATCTTCAGCGAGAGGTCGTCCGGCCCGAGCCAGTCCGGATGCCGGGCGGGGGAGCGCTGATCGATGCCGGCCGGCAACGAGCGCATCTCGGCGACCTGCTCGGTCACCTTCTGACCCATCAGATGACCTCCGAGCCCGACCTTGCAGCCCTGCCCGATGAAGAACTCGACCGCGTCCGCGAGCATCAGGTGGTGCGGGTTGAACCCGTACCGGCTCTGGATGCACTGGTAGTACCACTTCGTCGAATGGTCGCGCTCCGGCGGGATCATCCCGCCCTCGCCCGAGCACGTCGCGGTGCCGGCCATCGAGGCGCCCTTCGCGAGCGCCATCTTCGCCTCGAGCGAGAGCGCGCCGAAGCTCATCCCGGTGATGTAGATCGGGATGTCGAGCTCGATCGGCTTCTTCGCGAAGCGCGCACCCAGGACGGTCTTCGTCTCGCACTTCTCGCGGTAGCCCTCGATCACGAACCGGGTCAGCGTCCCGGGCAGGAAGACGAGCTCGTCCCAGTGCGGGATCTTTTTGAAGATCGAGAACCCGCGCATCCGGTAGCGGCCGAGCTCGGCCTTCATGTGGATGTCGTTGACGACCTCTGGCGTGAAGATCCGACTCCGGCCGAGGACCTCCTTCCTTCCCGGTTCGTCAGCCATGCGTCAAATCACCAGCTTTCTCTCGGAAGGCTCGAGCGAGTCGTAGTTGTAGAGCACCTTGCCGCAGACGAACTTCTGCAGCTCGGGCGGCGAGCCGAAGCCGTGGATCCGGAGCTTGCGCTCGACGAACTCCGTGTCCCCGTCCGTCCACTCGCCGGGGACGCAGTCGATCCCGAGCGACTTCACGGTGCCGCCGACGTAGATCGTTCCGTCGTACATCGAGTCGCCGAGGCCAGGCCCGACGTCGCCGAGAATGATCTGCCGGCCACGCTGCATCATGAAGCCGGTCATCGAG
>JBBJLW010000077.1:0-4847 GCA_037720595.1 Gaiellaceae bacterium
CGGTCATGAGCGGGTCGATCGCCGCCTCCTGGAGCGCCACGCCGATCGAGCGGCGCACGGCGTCGGCCTGGCGGACCACGTCGTAGCCCGCGACGAGCGCTGTGCCGGAGGTGGGGCGGAGGAGGGTGGTGAGGATGCGGACGAGCGTGGTCTTGCCCGCGCCGTTGGGGCCGAGGAAGCCGTAGATCTCGCCGGTGTTGACGGTGAGGTCGAGGTTGTCGACGGCGCGGATGGGGGCGCGGGGGGAGCCGAAGTCGCGGACGAGGGCGGTGACTTGAACGGCGCGAGCGCCGGGCTGGTCGCCAGGATCCGACCCGACCTGCATCGCAATTGCGGGCGACGGGATCGCTTCCACTCCATGGCCAACGCGCTCGATCATTCGACGTCGCCTTTGCGGGTGGTCGGAGTCGAGCCGGGGTCCTTTGTCGACGAAGCTACGGGCGGCATCGGCACCTGAGGCTAGTTGCTGGCGCCGGCTTGAAGGCCCCCAATGGATGGACTCGGGGGCCGGGCGCGAGCCGCAACCCGGTCCAGGCTTGCGAGGATGCGTGAGCACCGTGCCCACGCTCGCAAGCAAGACCCCGCTACGCAGTCAGGCTGGGTCAGCGCACGCGTTATCCGGAGCAACGACCCACCTCGCAGCCTCGGCGAACCCTTTCCGAGTCGTCTTCGACTTGCTGCCGATTACGTCCCCGTGTGAATCGTCGGACGGTGTAGGGGAGCGGACGACAACCTGGCAATAGGCCCGGACTCGTTCTGCCGTCAAGGAGATGAGAAAATGCGGGAGATCCTCGACGATCTCGGCTGGTTCGCGTCCCGAGGCCTCGAGTACGTCGCCGAGATGCACGGACATCTCCTTGCTCCGCTCCTTGAAAGCGCCGCTTGAGACTCGTTCGCAGTCGCCGTCGTCATCATGGACGATGTAGGTTGGATGCACGCGGCGGTAGAGTAACGTCGCATCCGCGATGGTCGGGTCATCGTCCGGCGTCATCTAGGAGCTAGAGGCGTCAGGCTCCGATAAGACGCTGCGCTATTTCGAACTCCTCGAAGCCAGCTTGGCTAGGACCTTCCCACTCACCCGACTGAGCGTCACGGAAGTAAAGCCCCTGATCTTCCCCCTCGTAGAACTCGACCTCGACATCCATACCACCACGATGCCATTCGAGCTGTAGACCCCCGTCGGGCAGCGGTACGATGCCCGGCACTGGAGCACGTCGGCCAACGCTCTGAAGTAAAAAATTGAGGGCCGCGACAATGTTACGACGGTCCACTGGGTCAGCGCCATAGGTATCCCATCCTGCCCGAAGCGATGCGATCTCTTTGACTCGAGCTGTGACGGGAGCCCACCATTCCGGCTTCTCCGGTTCGGAAGTACTCTCGGCTGGGAAAACGCCTACGTACCTAGGCGCTGAGATCTCCGAAAACGTAGGCGGCGACTCCCCCTCGGTCAAGCGAGCGGGTTCTTGCTGTGACGCGCCCTCCTGACCCTGCCGTAGCGGGAACGATGCATAGGTAGCGATGGGAACAAATACTGGACTCCAGTCAATGGTTGGCTGCACAAAGACCGAGCCCATCGGAATCTCTCTGATCTCAGAGAGTCCGCCATGCTGGTCGATCAAACCAACCGAACCGACATTGGTCGGGTTCACGGAGTAGCAACGGCGCCGGCTGGCGATGCCGGCGTCGAGCTTTGTAATTAGATCACTCATGGGCGGGCTCCCCAAAACTGGTGCATGCCTTCAGTGGTCAGCTCCCGAAAACCGCGGACGATTAGCATCCTCGCCTCATCAAAGAAGTCGATCGCATCCTCGATCGTTTGTCCGCTCGGCCGTCCACGGACTAGGAGATTCAATGCGTAGATGTTCTCTTGCGTAGCACCTCGCACTGCGTGACCGGCACCGAGGTACATTCTCCCCGTGGGAGCTGCGCTGCGCCCATCCCATCCGCGAAGGACGAAGCGCGCCTGAAGATTCGAGTCCTCGAGCTGGGGAAGAACCGTGGCCTCCTCTTGCGAGAAAGGCTGTACGGCCGTTAAGACATCCGAAAGTTGGATCGTCGAGCCGTCGAGCTCGGCGGGTATATGGTTGATATAGCTGATCTCGCATAGGTCAACATTCACTGTCTGCCAGCGCGCTTCTCCAAGTGCGGTGCGCAGCAAACCGTACTCACGCAGAAAGCGCTCGCGGAGGTGTGCGTACCGTGGGTACTCGTCAGTTGGCTGGAGTTGGCGCCAATTAATCAGGAAGCGATCTTGCTGAAGCTGAATGAGTTCGGTGCCTGTCTCCGAGAGCAGCCAGTAGCGTGGGGATGGCCCCTCTGTACCGAACTGGATCTGGAAGCTTGGCGCTGTCTGCGCAACTCCGAAATCCTCGGTGGCGGGAGGGATGGCGGGCTGCTTCTCAAGCCGTGGGAAGTCCTCTCGGACAAGGGGCCAAAACTCGGTGAGGACGGTGACGTCGTTGAGTACGGGCGTCGAGAACTGCACGCCCATCACCACCTCGTTGACTGGGGGGCGGTCGAAGTTGACCGGATTCGGCAGATGTGCGGCTCGGGAAGCTTCCAAGGCGGGCCTTCCATCAGAGTATCGGCAACAGCGGCCATACGCCTTAACCAGCGGCCGGATCCTAGAAGTCGAGCAGCCGGACTTGGTAGCTTGACCCGTGCCACCTCACTGAGGAACGCCTCCTCGCCGGCCCGCCCACGACTACACGGAGAGACCATGGCTGACGACCGCCGCACGCTGACCAACCGCCAGGGCCACCCCGTCGCGGACAACCAGAACCAGCGCACGGTCGGCGACCGCGGGCCGGCGACGCTCGAGAACTACCAGTTCCTCGAGAAGATCAGCCACTTCGATCGCGAGCGCATCCCCGAGCGGGTCGTGCACGCGCGCGGGACCACCTCCTACGGCTACTTCGAGGCTACGGCGCCTGGGGCGACGAGCCCATCTCCAGGTACACGCGCGCCAAGCTCTTCCAGGAGCGGGGCAAGCGCACCGACGTCGCCCTGGTCGCCGGAGTTGGCGACGTAGTCGCCTGCCACGGCTGGCCGAGCGAGTTGGCGACCGCATGCGGTGCGGCCCCTTGGCACCCGCCTATGTCAGCAAGGGCTGGGCCCTGGGAACGGACCGGACGGCGGCGCCGGTCACTGCGCGCCGCCGTCCCCCGATCACGCGTGCCGAGCCGCTACGCCTGCTTGATCGCCGAAACATCGAGGGCGAGCTTCACCTTGTCGCCGACGAGCATGTTCCCGCTGCCGAGCGCCTGGTTGAACTTCATCCCGTAGTCGGCGCGCGAGAGCTGGCCCGAGATCTCGATGCCCACCCTCTCGTTGCCGAACGGGTCGACGTCGGTGCCCGCGACCTCGGCGTGCAGGACGATCTCCTCGGTGACTCCGTGGAGGGTGAGGTCACCCGTGATCGCGAAGGTTCGTCGTCGATCGCCTCGATGCTCGTCGAGGCGAACGTCATCTCGGGGTAGGTGTCGGCGTCGAAGAAGTCGGGCGAGCGCAGGTGGCCGTCTCGGCTCTCCTCGCTCGTGTCGACGGAGGCGACTTTCACGGTGCCGTGAACCTCGGCTTTGGAGATGTCGTCGCCGATCTCGAGCGTGCCCTCGAAGTCGGTGAACTCGCCACGCACGGTGGCGATACCCATGTGCTTGACGGCGAAGCCAGCCGTGGAGTGCTTGGGATCGATGGCCCACGTGCCGGTCGGTACGACGGTGGGAACAGGGGTGACGGTTGTCATTGGGTCTCCTCGATGAGTGTGTTGCTTGCGCTAGCAAGCTTGCTAGGGCAAACATAGCACAGAAACTTGCGCGCGCAAGGAACCGCGGCGCGCAGGCGCCGCCCGACTGGGCCGCCGTGCTTAGCCGCAGCTGGGGCCGGCGCCGGGCGCAAGGCGCCCGAACACCGCGGCGAGCGCGGCCAGCTCGGCCGGCTCGACCTGCGCGAAGAACTGCGTCTCGACGATCTCGGAGTGAGTGACCTGCGCCGCCGCGAGCAACGCGCCGCCGGCGGGCGTAAGTCCGGCGTTGCGGGCGCGGCGATCCTCGGGGCAGCGCCGGCGTTCGACAAGGCCCCGCGCCTCGAGAGCGTCGACGATGCGCGAGACGCGGCTGAGGCTGAGCCCCGAGCGGTCAGCGAGGTCGGTGAGTCGCAGCACCTGGCCCTCCGCCACGGAGAGGCGGCTCAGCAGCTCGAGCGCGCTCAGGCTGATGCCGTGCTCTGCCTCGAGCTCGGCGTTGAGGGTTCGCGTAAGGCGCTTGTGTGTCTCGAGCAGGCCGATCCATACCCCGGTCTCCGTCTCCGAGAAGCTGCCCACGGGCTCCTCGCTGCGGAGGCGCGGGGAAGCGGCGGTGGCGCGGGTGGCAGGAGGGCTGGACATGATTGCTAGAGCAAGGATACCGCGCGACCGGACTGTCCGTGCGCGGACCTTGTGGGTCCCTCAAGGTGTCGCACTCGTGCTACGGTTCCCTCGTGGCCCGCAAGATCACCCAACGGCAGCTGCGCAACGAGAGTGGCGAGGTCATGCGAGGGCTGGACGCCGGAGACAGCTTCCTTGTGACGCGAAATGGCGTGGAGGTCGGTGAGCTGACTCCCGTTCGACGGCACCGGTTCGTGAGCCGAGACCTCGCGCTCGGTGCGTTCTCTCACGCTCCGCCCATCGACGCCGGACGGTTTCGCGCGGACGTCGACCGTCTGGCGGATCAGGACCCGGCACCACGTGGCTGACGCGCGTAGGTTCCGCGGTCTCATAGACACCTCGGTCGTGATCGATCTCGAGCGCATCGCTCCCGACGCCCTCCCGTCGGAGATCGCGATCGCCGCCGTGACCGTGGCGGAGCTTG
>JBBJLW010000026.1:0-48346 GCA_037720595.1 Gaiellaceae bacterium
GAACTTGCCGAGACCGTCGCAGAGCTGCTCGGGGACGCCGCTATCCTCCAGCGGATGCGAGCCGCGGGCCGGGACTACGTGGTGCGCGAGCACTCTCCGGAACGCTTCCGTTCGTTGCTCGGGGACGCTCTCTGCGCCGTCGACACCGTCTGATGCGCTTTCTCTGCACGACGCACCACACCTACGAGAGGGGGTTCTCCCGCAGGGGCGGCGCCGAGCTCGCGCGCCGCGGGCACGAGACCGCCCACGTCAGCGTCTCCCGCGAGGCGGCCCGCCTGCTGCGCGAGCGCGGGCTGGAGGCGTGCTGCCTGCTCGACGCGATGGACGAGCCGGCCTCCCTCGAGGACGAGGTACGCCGGATCGAGTCCACCTATGCGATCCCGCATATCCGGGAGGTCTATTACGCCGATCGTGTCAACGCGGGCAAGCCGGAGGAGTGGGCGATCCGCCGCACCGTCCGCCACTTCCGTGCGCTTGAGCGGCTCATCGACGAGCTTCGGCCCGACGTTCTCGTGCCGGAGGTCGGGAACGAGACGATCCGCGTGGTTGCGCACCTGATCGGTCTGGAGCGGCGGATCCCCGTGCTCTTCCTCCTCTACACGATCTTCCCGAATCCGCTCCGCCTCTCGATCGACACGCTGCACGCGCCGATCGTGGAGCAGAACGAGGTGCGCGAGCTCTCGCCGGAGGAGCGCGAGGAGGTCGAGGCGTTCCGCCGCTCGTTCACCGAGCGGGCCAAGCCGATCCGCGAGTACCGGCGCTGGCCCGTCGAGTGGCGGCGCGCGAAGCTCTTCGCCGAGCACGTCCGGCGCAAGCGTGGGGAGGACACCGACAACGAGTATCTCGCGCCCTGGCGGCTGCTCGGCTCGAACGTCGCCGAGACCGTGCGCGCGCAGGCGGCCCGGCCGTTCTACGACGATCTCGAGAGCAACCGGCCGTTCGTCTACTTCCCGCTCCACGTCACCGACGACTACAAGATCCGCAAGCTGATCCCGCACACCGAGGATCAAGCGTCGCTCGTCGAGCAGGTCGCCGACGCCCTGCCGCCGGGCCACGATCTCGTCCTGAAGGAGCACCCGATGTCGGTCGGCCGGAACTCGCTCGCACTCCTGCGTCGACTGCGCACCCGTCCGAACGTCCGGCTGGTGGCGCCGCACACCTCCTCGCACGAGCTGATCCAGCGTGCGGAGGCGATCGCTGTCATCAGCTCGACCGTCGGGCTGGAGGCGCTGCTCTACGAGAAGCCCGTGCTGACGCTCGGCCAGCCGTTCTACTCCGGCTACGGGATCACGCTCGACGTCGACTCGTTTCGCGAGCTCCGGGCGAAGGTGCCGGAGCTGCTCCGCTTCCGGCCCGACCCGGAGCGGATCGCGCGCTTCCTCCACGCCGCGATGCGGCGCTGCGTCCCGGGTGCGCCCGTCCTCGTCGACCGTTCGGACGAGAACGCCGTGCGCCTCGCGGGCTCGATCGAGGAAGCGGCGCGGGCGGCGCTCGTCGAGCGGGAGACCGTGCCGGCGTGATCGCCTTGTTTTGGGACATCGACGGCACCCTCCTGACAACGGCGCGCGCGGGAGTCTTCTCGCTCGAGGACGCGCTCGCCGAGGTGAGCGGCGTACGCGCGGACCTGAACGGGATGGCGACCGCCGGGATGACCGACTACTCGATTGCCGAGGCGGCGCTCGCGCAGGTCGGCCACGCGACCGACGAGGAGGTCGTGCAGCGCTTCCTCGAGGTGCACGGTCGCCAGCTTCCCGACTATCTGCACCGGCGCGAGGGCAATGTCATGCCCGGCGTCCGCGAGATCCTCGACGATCTCTCCGGCCGCGGCGGCGTCATCAACCTGCTGCTGACCGGGAACACCGAGGCCGGTGCGACCGCGAAACTCGCCCACTACGGGCTCGACGGCTACTTCCGCGACGGCGGTGCCTTCTGCGTCGGCCCCGGCGAGCGCTCCGAGATAGCGCGCCGCGCGCTTCCGCTCGCGAACGGCTCCCCGGCGTACGTGATCGGCGACACCCCGTCGGACGTCGAGTGCGGCAAGGCGATCGAGGCAAGGACGATCGCGGTTGCGACCGGCTCGTACACCGCCGAGGACCTCGCAGTGAGCGAGCCATGGCTCGTGCTCGAGGGCCTTCCCGAGCCGGGAGAGTTTGCCGCGCTACTGGGCCTGCCGGCGCTCTAGGCGAGCTTCCGCCGGAGATTCGTTCCCGGGCCGTCGCTAGAGTGCTGGCGCGATGGAGCAGGGAGCCGCCCAAATTGACGAGACGCGGGCCGGCGCGGCTGCGTGTCCGCAGCGAATCCTCTTCTTCCTCCACAGCCTCGGCTATCTCCGCTTCTTCGACTCGGTGATCCGCCTGCTGCTCGACCGTGGGCATCACGTCCACCTCTTGATCGAGCGCGACGATCACGAGCCGAACGAGGCGGACTGGCTCGCTGAGATGGAGTTCCGACCCGGCTTCTCGTCCAGCGTCACCACGGCCCTCGCAACCGATCGCTGGCGTGGTGTGGCCACGAAGCTGCGCCGGGCCTCGGATTACGTCCGGTTCCTCGGCCCGGAGTTCCGCGGCACCCCGCACCTCGTCTCGCGCGCCCGCGGTCGCGTGCCCGACTCGTTTCTCCGCCTAATCGACCTCGCGCCGTTTCGTGGCGAGCAGGAGCGTCGCGGGCTACTCCGGACGTTGCTCCTGCTCGAGCGTGCGATCCCGAGCAGCCGTCTCCTGGAGAAGGAGATCGCCGGCCATTCGCCGGACGTGCTCGTGCTCTCGCCACATCTGATGCCGGGGGCGCGCCACTCCGAGTACATCAAGAGCGCACGAGCGCTCGGGATTCGGACCTGCGTCTGCATCGCGAGCTGGGACAACCTCTCGAGCAAGCAGCTTCTCCGTGAGGCGCCCGATCGCGTGATCGTCTGGAACGAGACGCAGCGTCGCGAGGCCGAGGAGATCCACGGCATCCCGGCCGAGCGGGTCGTCGTCACCGGCGCGCAGTGCTTCGACCACTGGTTCGGCTGGCAGCCCCGCCCGCGCGCCGACTTCTCGAAGCGAGTCGGCCTCGATCCGGAGCAGCGGTACGTGCTCTACCTCGGCGGCTCGCTCTTTCCGGGCGCCCTGACCGAGGCGGAGTACGTTCGCGACCGCTGGCTCCCCGCTCTGCGCCAGGATCCGGAGCTGGCCCGGCTCCAGCTTCTCGTCCGCCCGCACCCGAGCCGGATGCCGGAGTGGATCTCGGCGCGCCTCGAGCAGCTCGACGGCGTCGCGGTCTGGCCCCACGCGGGCAACGAGATGCCGGTGGACGAGCTTGCGCGGGCCGACTTCTACGACTCGATCTTCCACAGCACGGCCGTCGTCGGCCTGAACACGAGCGCGATGATCGAGACGGCGATCGTCAATCGACCGGTGCTCGCCCTCCTCGTGCCGGAGTTCAAGGAGTCGCAAGTCGGAACGTTCCATTTCGACTACCTGCTCACCGTTGGAGGAGGGCTGCTGCGGCTCGCCAACTCGCTCGACGAGCATCTCGCGCAGCTTCGGCAGACGCTCGCGGGCGGCGATCAGGACGCTGAGCTGCGGAACCGTCGATTCGTCGAGGCATTCGTCCGGCCGCGCGGACTGGCGCAGGAGGCGACGCCGCTCGTCGTCGGCGCGATCGAGGAACTGACTGCCGAGGGAGCCGCGGGTCGCCGACCGGGGGAGTGGCGGCTGCTCCCGGTTCGCGCCGCGCTGGCCGGCTACATCTACGCGAAGGCGCTCCGCTGGAAAGTTGCTCACCTGTTCGACAAGGAGCCGGCGACGTCCCAGAGGATCCACTGAGCGACCCCGCGCGTCCTAGGAGCGGCGGGTTGCGCGTCCTCCTGCTCATGTGGAGCGTCAACTACGACCGACTGTTCGAGGGCGCTCTGCGCGCGCTCCTCGCCCGCGGTCACGCCGTCCACGTCGCCTTCGAGACGGACAAGGAAGGTCGCTCGGGGGACACACGCCTCTTCGAGGCGCTCGCAGGCGAGTATCCGGGCCTGACCTGGTCGGCAGCGCCCGCGCGCCGGCGCCGGTGGCGTGCCTGGTGGCGCCGGCAGCTCCGGCTCACGATCGACCTCCTGCGCTATCTCGAGCCGGAGTATGCGGAGGCGTCAGCGCTCCGCGAGCGCGCGCTCGCGCGGGGCCCGCGGATCGCCGCCGCGCTCGCCCGCTCGCCCCTCAGGCGCAGCGGCCGGGCCCGCCGTCTCGCCGGCGCGATCCTGAGGCGCGCCGAGGCGTCGCTCCCGCCCGATCCGGCCGTCTGCGCGTTCGTCGAGGATCGGGCTCCAGACGTGGTCGCGGTCACGCCGCTCGTAATGCTCGGCTCGGCGCAGGGCGAGTACGTCCGCGCGGCCCGCCGCGCGGGGGTGCCGTCGGCGTTCCTTGTCGCGAGCTGGGACAACCTCACGAACAAGGGCGTCGTCCACGACGAGCCCGACCTGACGGTCGTCTGGAACGAGGCCCAGCGCCGGGAGGCGGTCGTGCTGCACAGGCTTCCCGAGAAGAGCGTCGTCGTGACCGGCGCCCATTCCTACGACCACTGGTTCGACTGGCACGAGAGTCGTGCGCGAGAGGCGTTCTGCGCCGAACTCGGCCTCGATCCCGCCCGCCCGCTCCTCCTCTACACCTGCTCGTCCCCGTTCATCGCGCCCGACGAGATCGGGGCGGTCCGGCGCTGGGTCGAGCGGATCCGCACCGCCCGGGAGCCGCTCCTGCGCGAGGCCTCGATCGTCGTCCGGCCGCATCCTGCAAACCCGCAACCATGGGCGCGGGCCGGGATCGAGGAGCGCGGCCGCACGATCGTCTGGCCCTCGCGTGGGGCGAAGCCCACCGCCCTCGAGGCCAAGCGCGATTACTACGACTCGCTCTTCCACGCCGCCGCCGTGATCGGGATAAACACGAGCGCCCTCGTGGAGAGCGCGATCGTCGGCCGGCCCTCCTACACCCTGCTCGAGCCCGATCAGCGCGGCGCCCAGGAGGGCACGCTCCACTTCGCCCATCTCTCCGCCCTGCACGTCGCCCGCACCCCGGGCGAGCACGAGGAGCAGCTGCTCGAAGCGTGCCGGGGCTCGACGGGGGGCGCGCGCGAGCAGGACTTCGTCCGGACGTTCCTGCGCCCTCGGGGCGCCGATCGGGCCGCCGCGCCGCTCCTCGTCGACGAACTGGAGGCGCTCGCCGCCCGCGGGCCGAGAGAGGCGGCCGCGGTCGCGCGACCAGCCGGCGGCTCGGCGCGGACCCTGCTCTTCGTGCTCGACCATCCGGGCTTCCTGCTGCACTTCGACGAGACGATCGGCGAGCTCGCGGCTCGCGGGCACATCGTCCACGTCGCGTTCGCGCGCTCGGAGAAGTGGCCGCACGGGCTCGAGGCGATCGATCGAGCCGGCTCGCGGATCGTCGTCCACGAAGAGATCCCGAGCCGGGTCTCGCGGGCGCGCGTCGCGCGTGGCGTCCGCCGCCTGGCCGACTACGTGCACTACCTCGATCCCAGCCTCGAAGGCGCGGTCTACTCGAGGGAGAAGTGGCGCGCGCTCGCCCGCTTCCCCGGCCCTCTCGCGGTGCTCCGCCGGCGAGAGACGCTGCCTGGGCCGCTCGTGGGCGCACTACTGCACGTGCTGGCCGCGGCCGAGCGGACAATCCCGGCCGAGAAGGCGATCGAGCGCTTCGTCGCCGGGATCGGACCGGCTGCGCTCTTCGTCTCGCCGCTCGTCGACGCCCGGACCGATCTGACCGACTACGTCAGGGCCGCGAGGTCGCTGGGCATCCCCTCCGCGCTCTGCGTCGCGAGCTGGGACAACCTCTCGTCGAAGGGGCTCGTGCGCGCCGTGCCCGATCGGGTCTTCGTCTGGAACGAGACGCAGCTGCGCGAAGCGGTGGAGTTCCACCGACTGCCCGCGCGGCGCGTGGTGGTGACGGGCGCGCAGCCGTACGACCGCTGGTTCGGGCGCCGGCCCGCGACGACGGCCGAGCAGTTTGCGGATCTGCGCGGTCTCCCGGCCGGACGCCGGTTGATCCTCTTCGCCGGCTCGACGAAGCAGAACGAGGCGCCCGAGCTCGAGCCGCGTTTCGTGCGCGGCTGGATCGAGGCACTGCGCTCGAGCGGACGGCCCGAGCTTGCGGAGGCGGCAATTCTCGTCCGGCCGCATCCGACGAACGACGAGGCGTGGCGGCGGGCCGATCTCGGCGACCTCGCTCACGTCGCGGTCTGGCTGCGCGAGCACGGCTTGCCGGTCACCGAGGACGACCGCGCCGAGTACTTCGACGCGCTCCATCACGCCTCGGCCGTCGTTGCGATCAACAGCACCGCGCTCATCGAGGCGACGATCCTCGATCGCCCCGCCCATTCGGTCGCACTACCGGAGTTCCGGGCCCTCCAGCACGATCTCCTCCACTACCACTACCTGCTCCCCGCTCACGGCGGCTTCCTGCGGGAGGCCCGAACGCTCGAGGAGCACGTTCAGCTGCTGGCGGAGGATCTCGAGAGCCCCGAACGGTTCGCCGAGCAGCGCGCGCGGTTCGTCGGATCGTTCATACGGCCGTACGGCGTCGAGGAGCCTTCGACCCGACGGCTGGTCGCGGAGCTCGAGCGGCTCGCGGACGGCTGATCTCGCGAGGCGCGCGAATCGCCTCGCTATCGTTGCCGCGATGTCGAGCAGCCCTTTCGATCAGTTCGCGGCCGCCGTCGAAGAGTTCGAGCGTGCGGTGCTCGCGCAGCGCCCGGTCGGGGAGCAGCACTACGACGACGACTACTTCGCTGCCGACTGGCGCGAAGGAGACAACCGCTATGACCTCGAGACGCGACGACGGATCGAGGACCGCAACCCACGGCTGATCCTGGAGGTCTTTGCGCCCAGTCGGGTGCTGGACGTGGGGTGCGGGCCCGGATTCCTGATGGCGTTCCTCGACGAGCTCGGCGTCGAAGCCGACGGGATCGACTTCAGCCCCAGCAGCCTGACGCTCGCCCCTCCCGCGGTTCGCGATCGGATCGCGATTGCGCTCGTGACCGAGCTGCCGGTGGAGGATGCGGCGTACGACCTCGTGATCTGCCGCGAGGTGCTCGAGCATCTGACCGTGCTCCAGGTGCGCCGGACCGTGGCCGAGATGTGCCGCGCGAGCTCGCGGTTCGTCTACGTGACGACCCGGTTTCATCCCCGGCCGGGAGCGCTGCTCGACCTGGCGACGGACTTCGAGACCGACCCGACGCACATCACGCTGCTGGCGAAGGACTTCGTGAGGACGCTCTTCATCCTGGAAGCCTTCAGCCGGCGGGTCGACCTCGAGGAACGGATGGATTGGGGCGGCAAGGGGCGCGTGCTGGTCTACGAGCGTGCTCCGGCGCCCGCATGACGGGACCGCGGCCCGACTCGAGACCATTGACGCTGGTGTTCTGCCTGGCGCACGCAGGCTTCATCCGCCACTACCGCTCCGTGCTCGAGCTCCTCGCCGCGCGCGGTCACCGGGTGCACGTCGCCTTCTCGAGCATGGAGAAGGACGCAGGGGACGCGCGCCTCGCGGAGGAGCTGGCGGCACGTCACGAAGGCCTCACGATCGGGCTCGCGCCGCAGCGCGATGACGCCTGGCGGGCCCCCGCCGGCCTTGCTCGCAGCCTGGTCGACCTGGCCCGTTACGCCGGCCCACGCTACGCCGACGCACCCGAGCTACGCGCGCGCGCCGCCCGCGAGGTGAGCGATCGGGTGCGCAGTGGGCGGGGAGCCGGCAGACTCAGGGTCGCGTTCGGTCTCCGCCTCGTCCGCTGGGTCGCTGTGCGCTCGCCGGCGGCCTCGCGGCGCCTGATCCGGGTGCTCGCGGCCGCCGAGCGAGTGGTGCCGACCAGCGGCCGGATCGACCGCTGGCTCGGCGAGCTCCGCGCCGATGCCGTCCTCGTCTCCCCTGTCGTCGACTTCGGCTCGAGCCAGGTCGAGTACGTCAAGAGCGCCCGCGCTCTCGGGGTCCCCTCGGCTGTGTGCGTCGCGAGCTGGGACAACCTGACCGGCAAGGGCCTAATCCGCGTCCTCCCCGATCGCGTCTTCGTCTGGAACGAGACCCAGCGACGGGAGGCCGTCGAGCTGCACGGGATTCCCGCCGAGCGCGTGATCACAACCGGCTCGCCGAAGTTCGACGAGTGGTTCGAGCGGCGGCCGGCGACGGCCCCGGCCGAGTTCAGGGCGAAGGTGGGGCTGCGCGCCGATCGGCCGTATGTGCTCTACCTCTGCTCGTCGCCCTTCATCGCTCCGGACGAGAGCGGCTTCGTCCGCGACTGGATCACCGAGCTCCGTGGGGCGCCAGACGGGCGGCTCCGCGGGCTCGGCGTGCTCGTCCGGCCACATCCGCAGAACGCCTTTCAGTGGCGCGACGTCGACCTCTCTCCCCTCGGCGACGTCGCCATGTGGCCGCGTGAGGGCGCCCAGCCGGATGCCGGAGAGGCGAGGGCCGACTTCTTCGACTCACTGTTTCACAGCGCCGCCGTAGTCGGCGTCAACACGAGCGCGCTGATTGAGGCGGCGATCGTGGGCAGAAGCGTCTTCACGGTGCTCGACCCGCGTTTCGCGGGCACCCAGCCCGGGACGCTCCACTTCCACTATCTGCGGCACGCGAACGGCGGGTTCCTGCACGAGGCCGATTCGTTCGGCGAGCATCTGGCCCAGCTCGCGGCGGTCTTGGAGTCGCCGGAGGAGAACGCGCGGACGCGGCGCTTCGTCGCGTCGTTCGTCCGCCCGCATGGGCTGGAGCGGGCGGCGGCCTCGATCCTCGCCGACGAGATCGAGGAGCTCGCGCTCGCCTAGGCGAAGATCGGCGCGGAGTGGTCCATCGAGACCAGCGGCTGCCCGGCGCGCCGAAAACCGAAGTACGGGAGCACCCGGTGCGACGAGTACACGGCCAGGCTGCCGATCCCGCCGTCCTGGGCAAGGAGTTGGCGGACCCGGGGCAACTCGTTCGAGAGCTTCCCGTGCCAGGCCGCCCACGGGTCGATCGTGAACCAGTCGCCCTCGGCCACGAGACCGCCGGCGGACGATGCGACGAGGCGGACCTCGACCGGGTTCTCGACGACGTTCAGGACGACCAACTCGGTCTCGATCTCCCGTGACGACATGATTCCGGGGATGACCTGCAGGTCGTCCCGCTTGACGACCTTGCTGGCGCCGCGAATCGGGATGGTCGGGATCAGGTAGCCGCCCCCGTCGCGCCCCCGCGCGTCGATCCACATGCCCACGAACCCGATCACGTTTCTCGGCTCGCTGTCGAGGCGGATCGTGTGCACCTCCAGGACGCCTCCCGCGTCGGGTGGTTCCGGAAGGTCGAGCTCGTCCAGCAGGACGGCCTTCTCGGCACCGTGATCGAGGTAACCCACCTCGTGCTGCCAGACGGGATCGCTGCCACCGGAGTACCCCCGCAGCGTCACATGGAACTCTGCCTCGGGATCCACAGTGGCGTGGTGGGTGGAGAGGACGACCGTGAGCGCGTAGTCGCGGGGATGCGCCCACCACCCGAAGGACGGCAACCAGGAGGAGCTCCCTAGAGATGCTGGACGCGCCACAACTGTCCTTCCGGCTCGTGTCGGATGATGAATCCGGCGACGGCATGGGTCGCGGGGGCCAGCCGGACGGAGCCGCCCTCGGCCCCCGTCGCAATCGCCGGAAAGTGCTCGTGCAGCGGGACGCACGCGGAATGGTCGAACTCGAGGGTCGGGACCGGCGCCGACGCGCTCCCCTTCCCGTCGCTCTGCCAGACGAGCTCGCTCACCATCGGCTCCATCTGCGTGTTCGTGCAGAAGAAGTACGCCTCCTCCTGGCGTTCGCCGAGACCGATCGGGAAGATCCAGTGGTACTTGCGGTCGGTCCGGCGGTTCGGGTCGGCAGGCCCCTTCTTCTCGTGCGTCGAGCTGACGCAGGTCGGGGTGACGAAATGGAAGTACGGGCGCAACGAGCCCACCTCGTCGATCTCGAGGATCAGCTTGATGACGCCCACACCGTCGGGTAGGAGCAAGCCGATCGCCTCCCGGGAGAGGTCGAGGACGCCGGAGCAGCCGTACGAGACCTCCTGATTCCACACGTGCACCCGGACGCCGTCGAGCCGGAGCAGGTCCGCGCGGAAGGCGACCGGCTTCTCCGGCCCTTCCCAGTTGAAGACGATCACCTTCGTGTCGACCTCGGCGCCACGGAAGCCCGCGAGCACGGGCATGTACATCGGCCGCGTCGGCGCGATTCGCGCGTACTCCGGCGGCAGCGTCACCGTCGGCTCGTGCCGGAACGCCTCCCCGAGATGGAGCCGGAGCATGCGCTCGAGCTCGGAGCGGCAGCCGAAGCAGCGCGTGCACGCGGTCGTCGACCGCTGGAGGTCGGCGACCGTACGCGAGCCTTTGCCGATCGCGTGCCGCAAGGTCGAGTACTCGACCTTGCGGCAATGGCAGACGAGCCCGACACGGCCGTCGTCGATCTCCGCGATCGTCCGCGGTCGCCGCAAGAGTCCGGCGAGATCCCCCATCCTTGTCTTTACGTTCTCGATCATCGCCGTCTCACCGTTCTAGCTTTCGCTGCGCGCGACGCCCCCGCCGACACGAGTGCCGAGGTCGAGATGGAGATGCTTCTGGATCTCGGGCCGCGCACTCGCTAGCACCTCAGCGATCTTCACGCCGGCCGACCCGTCACCGAACAGCGTGTCCCGCTCGTAGTGGCCCCGCGCCGACTGCTCGCGGATCGCGTCCGCGATCGCCGCTTTGTCGTAGTCGACGAACACGACGTTGCTCCCCGACTCGCGTCCGAACTGCCGCGTGCCGATCGAGACGGCAGGCGTGCCGATGAAGGCGCCCTCGCGCAAGGCCGCAGACGAGTTGCCGACCATGCACGCGCAGTGCGCCATCAGCTTGATGAAGTCCTCGGGCGGCAGGTTGCGGAAGAAGTGGAACCCATCGGCGCGGCCTTCTTCGCGAAACAACCGCAGGCCTTTCGACAGGTGCTCGGAGCCGGCGTCCACGTTCGGCCAGAACACGAGCGCCTGCATGCCGACGGCGGACACCGCCTCGAGCGTCTCGTTGATCTGATCGAGCCCGTGCCCGTACTCGGTCGTCACCGGGTGCTGCATGACGAGCACGAAGGGCCGGTCCGGGTCGATCGTGGCGCCCGTGCCGCCGAAGTGCTGCAGGACGTCGCGCGGCAGGCCGACGTCGGTGCTCGCAACGAGGTCGATCGAGGGACAGCCGACGTTGAAGACGTGCTCGGGGTCCTCCCCCATCGCGATCACCCGGCGCGCCGAGAGCTCGGTCGCCGGGAAGTGAAGGTGCGCGAGCTTCGTCACCGCGTGGCGGACGCTCTCGTCGATCGAGCCCGAGACCTCGCCCCCCTGCGTGTGCGCGACGGGAATGTTCATGTACGCGGCGGCGATGGCGGTCGCGATCGTCTCGAAGCGGTCGGCGACAGTGACGACGATGTCCGGCTGCAAGAGCTCGAAAACCGTCGGCAGCTCGAGCAAAGCGAGCCCGGTGGACTTCGCCATGGTCGTCGGGTTCTCGCCCTCGATGATGAAGCGAACCATTGCGTCCGGAGAGAACCCGTCGAGCGCCATCACGTCGACGGCGTTGCCGAACCGCTCGAGCAGCGTGGAGGCACCGGCCACGACCTGGAGCTCGAGGTCGGGGTGCTCCTTCACCGCCGCGAGGACGGTCTTGATCCGCGCGTAGTTCGCGCGGCTCGCGACGACGACGCAGACCTTCCGCCGCTCAGGCAAGGTCTGCCACCTCGAGGATGTGGTTGTGGTCGATCGTCCGGGCCGCGCGCCGACCGACGACCTCGCCGAGCTTGACGGCAGGAATGCCGTTCCCCGGGCGCTTCGTCGTCAGCATCTCGCGCTCGATCGTCGCCCCCGCCGCAATCGCGGTTGCGGCGACGATGCTCTTCTCGAACGTCGCGCGCGCCGGGTCCAGCTCGGGATCGCGCTCCTTCTCGGCGCTCCCGAGGGCTGCCTCGACCTGGCGGACGCCGTCGACGAGACGTGCCAGCTCCTCCGGAATCAGCGAGGCGTGATGATCGGGGCCGTAGAGTCGCTTCGAGAGCGTGTAGTGCTTCTCGATCGCCGACGCTCCGAGCGCGATCGCGGCGATCGACGTGTGGATGTCGGGCGTGTGGTCGGAGAGACCGTAGGGCCTCCCGAAGCGCTCGCCGAGAGCCGGCATCGCGCGCAGGTTGACCTTCTCGGGCGGGCACGGGTAGTTCGAGGTGCACTGCATGACGAGCACGTCGCTGCCGGCCCGCTCGAGGATCTCCATCGCGTCCTCCAGCTCCGGGATCCCCGACATGCCGCTCGAGAGGAGCACCGGCTTCCCGGTGGCCGCGATCGCCTCGATCAGGGGGGGATTCGTGACCTCGCCCGACGCGATCTTGTAGAGCGGGACCTCCACCTCCTCGAGCAGGTCGACCGCCTCGACTGAGAAGGGCGACGAGAAGAAGATCAGGCCCTTCTCCTCCGTGTAGGCCTTCAGGTGCCGGTGCTCGTCGAGTGAGAGCTGCATCCGCTTCGTGAACTCCCACCGCGGCTCGGGGAAGTGCGGCGGGGTCGGCGTCGACGGATGCATCTCCGCCTCCGCGATGTGCGTCTGGAACTTTGCGGCGTCCGCGCCGGCCTCCGCCGCCGCGTCGACCAGCCGTTCGGCCTGGTGCACGCTGCCATCGTGGTTGTTGCCGATCTCGGCGATGACAAGGGCGGAGTGACCCGGGCCTAATATGCGTCCAGCGAGCTCCATCGAGGCAGCAGTCTAGCCTTGAGAGTGCAGGCCGAGCAGCTCGACCAGATTCCCTTCGGATCGCGCGAAGAGGCCGCAGGTAACCGGCGAGGGGGGTCGCACGTAGGTGTAGATGAGCGCGAAGCCGTGTGCGGCGAGTTCCGCGACGACGGCCTCCTCGGTCCAGGTCAGGAGCTCGACGATCAGCGTCTGGAGCGAGGGAGACGACAGCACTTCGGTCGCGCCCCGGAGGAGATCGGGCTCGCCACCGTCGATGTCTATCTTGATGTGGTGAGGCAGTGGCAGGTCGAGCTGACGAACGAGGTCGTCGAGCCGGTAGCCGAGAACCCTGTGCGTGTACGCGGTCTCGCCCGTCGGCCAGTTGTGCTTGGCGGCGCCCGGCCGAAGGTTCGAGTACCGAAACGTCTCCAGCGCCGTCGCGCCGCCAAGCGCGACGGGCAGCGTCGTGATCCGATCCCCGAGCCCGTTCACGAAGACGTTCTCGCAGAGAACGGCATACGTCGAGAAGGACGGCTCGAACGCGTACACGTGTCCTCTCGGCAACCCGACGCCCGCCGCGATCAGCGAGTACGTCCCGACGTTCGCGCCGACGTCGTAGAAGACGTCGTCCTCCCCGAAGCAGCGCTCGATCCAGTCGGAGATGTACGGCTCGCTCTCGTGCTCCTTCTGCCTCTTCTTCGCCGCCGCGACGAGCTTGAGATCCACCCCGGGATACCCCATCTCGAGCAGCGGGCCGGCGGCATACCCCTTCCGGAGCACGTCGAGGAGCTTGGCGTCGAAACCGCGCGTCAGCTCGTCGAGCTGCTGCTCGAGCTCCCGCACCCGCGTGTCGTCGACGCTCGCCGCAGGCATTGTCGGCACTTTCGTCGTCCGCAGTCGCCGGAACACGTTCACCGGTCCCTCTCCTTCTCCCGCGCCTCGCGTGCGCCGAAGATCGGCTCGTCCTCGTTCAGGCCGTTCAACACCCGCAGACGTTCGATCAACTTGACCTGCTTGGCATAGTCGAAACCCGCCCAGCGAGCGATCCAGGACCACTCGACCCGGACTGCATGCTCGGGCGTGTGTGCGGCAGCGTTGCGATGCGCCTGCTCGGCGCGATCCTCGCCGATGAGGGTCCGGATGAACTCCAGATAGATCGTTGCGTCCGACGACAACGGCAGGTCGGCCTCGGCGCCCTGGGGGCCGAAGATCGGCTCCTCGTCGGTGACTCCGTGCTGCCGGCGAAGCCGTTCCATCACGCCGAGGTGCTCGACATAGCTGAAGCCCGCGGTTTGCGCGACCCCGGTCCATTCGATGCGTTCTGCGTCGTCCGGCGCCTTGGTGATCGCGAGCTCCCGCGCTCTCTCGGCTCGCCTGTCGCCGAGGAGGACACGGATGTACTCCAGATAGCGCTCCGCGTCCGGGGACAGGGGCAGCTCGCGCGCCGGGGGCGCCGCAACGGCTTCCTCCACGCTCTCGCCTTCCTGGTCGCCACTCCCGGGCTCTTGGTCGATAAGGGCCGCCGCCTCCGCATCGTCCACGCCCTCGACGACGAGCCGGCCCTCCTCCAGGTAGACAAACCGGTCTGCGATGTCAGCGATCTCGTCCTCGTTCTCGGCGGCGATCACGATCGTCGCGCCGGCGCGGTTGCGCTCGTGGATCCGCGCGACGAAGCGCTCGCGCGAGCGCCCAGGCTCGAGGGGAACGTCCACGAGCACGGTGTCCGCCTCGACCGAGAGCATCATGGCGAGCAGGACGCGCCTCATCTGCGCCGGGGTCAGCGTCGTCCCCGGAGTCGCGGCGTCCGGGAGTCCCGCGAGCTCGAGGATCTCGGGAATGCGGCGCTTCGCGTCCGTCCGGGAGAGCCGCGTCATCATCGCCAGAGCGAGGATCGTCTTTGGCACCCCGACGCGTCCCGGCACGAGCCGGGCGATGGATGACAGCGCCGGTGCGACCCTGCCGTGGACGACGACGCGGCCCCCGCTCGGCGGCGCCAGACCCGCGATCAGCCGCAGGAGAACGGACTTGCCGGCGCCGGCAGGGCCTACGAGCCCTAAGCACACTCCCCCCTCGATTGACAACGACACGCCGCGGAGCGCGTCGACCGCGGCTTCCTCGTGCTCGGTTTTCTCCGGCTCCTCCTCGACCTCGTCCTCGAGCTCCTCGTCGTCGAGGTCGTCTGTCGGAATCCCGCCATCGAGCTCGACGCCGCCGAGGCGGGCCAGGATCCGCGAGAGCGCTTTTGGCTCGCGGACGGGCGGGTACCGCTTCCAGACGTCCTCCAAGACGACGACCGGGTTGTCGGCGGGCTCGATCGCGACCATCAGACTGCTGCGGCAGCCCGCGCTTCCGCGCGGGCGAAGACCAGCACCCCACCGACGAGCAGCGCCCCGAGCACGACCAGCGAGACGACGATCGACGTATCCGTGGGGGGCGCGGTCTGCAGGATTCCGTACTTCACGAACTCGACCGGGGCGGTGAGCGGGTTGTACTCGGCGAGGGGGCGGAACTTCTCCGGAATCGAGCTGATCGGGTAGATGACCGGCGTGATGACGTACCAGAAGCCGAGCACGTACGTGAGGATGAAGCGGATGTCACGAGCGTGGTAGCCGATCGGAGCCGTCCAGAGGCCGATCGCGACCACGTACAGGGCGAGCAGGGCGATGCCGGCCAGAGCCGCGAGCGACGACGGCCCGACGAAGAGGAAGAACGAGCCCTGAGTCACCTTGTAGTAGACCGCGCCGACGAGCCCGATCAGAGCGAAGATCCCGGCCTCGATCGCCGCCGGAACGATCGAAGCCGCGACAGCGCTCACACGCGGGAGGTGCACGCGATTGAAGAGGTTGGCGTTCAGCTCCAACGCGCGGGCGGCCCAGATGACGCCGATCGAGAAGAACCGCCACGCCGTCGCGCCGACGATGAAGAACATGAAGTACGGCCGCGTTCCCGACGCGACGCCGAGCAGGCTCCCGAACAGGAGGACTCGGCCGGCCACGTCGAGGGTCGGGCGGATCGGGATCCAGAGCCAGCCGAGCCACGTGCGGCGGTACCGCTTCTGGATGTAGACCTTGCCGAAGTAGCGCAGCAGCCCGCGGTAGCGCCAGAGGTCGGCGAGCCGGTACGAAAACCTGGGGACCGGCGTGTAGACCCGTGTCCCCGCCTGCGGGCGGCCGGGAGAACCGGCGGTCGGAAGCGGTTGTTCGTCCGGAACGCGTTCGACGGGGTCTGTGGTGGTCGTCGCCGCGAGTCTCATCGGCGACCAACTGTAGCTCGGAAGGAGCGGCCCTCCGTCTCGGTCAGCGCGCCATCCGCTTCGCCAGCTTGCGGGCGGTCTTTCGCTGCTTGCGACCGAGTCGCGCCAGCTTCCGCGACACGCGCGCGGGGGTACCGGAGTCGATTTCCCTGCTTCGGATCGCGAGCAGGAGGGCGGGCTCGACGGCGGCGAACCAGCGCGGCGCGCGCTCGACGTCGACCGAGGTCTGCGCGAGCTGCTCGAGCGTCTCGATGAAGATGGGCGTTGCCGGCCGCTCGAGACCGTGAGGCCGGACGAACTCCTCGAGAAAGCGCCGGCGTCGCTCTCCGGCCGCTTCGTCTGCGCCCTGGAGCGTCTCGGCAAGCTGCGAAAAGTGCTCGGCGAGCGAATGCGCGACTCGCGGCAGCCCTCCCCCCACGTTCAGCAGGTACTCGAAATGGAAGACGCCTCGCTGCGAGGTCTCGAACTCGGCCGCGATGACCGTGTGGACGCTGCGGCCCACGATCGCGGCCTCGATCATCGCGCTCGTGTTCAGGCCGACGACCGCCGCGCTGTGGTAGATCGAGTCGAAGAACTCGGCCCGCGCCTCGGGTGTGACGGGCATCTCCCTGTACTCGCAGCGCCAGAGGGCGACGTTCTCGTAGTCGTCGTACGGGACGTCGAGCCACTCGTCGATGCGGCAGGGATGTGGCCTGAGGAGCACCCCGGCGGACGCGAGCACCGAAACCTCGGACGCTTTCAGCGCAGCCACCCAGCGCCGCGCCCACTCGGCCTCGGTGATCTCGCCGGGGTAGAGCGAGCCGCCGACGTAGAGGACATACGGACGGTCCGGGTCGAGCCCCAGCCTCCGGCAGAAGTCGTCGCGAGCGCTCGGCTGCCAGTCGAACCAGAGGTCGAAGTTCTGCGCGCCGGTGACGACGACGCGATCGCCGGGTATGCCGTGGAGCTCGATCGCCTCCCGCTTCTGGATCTCGTTCCACACCAGCAGTCGGTGCGGCTGCACGTGCAGGAGCTGCTTGCTCGAGAGGTTGTCCCAGCTGGCGACTGCGATCGCGGCGGGAACTCCCAGCGCCTTCGCCGCCTTGAGGTACTCCGAATCGAGAGAGCCCGGCATGCCGTGCGGAGCGACGACGACGAGATCGGGATCGAGCTCCTTCAGCTCCTCGAGCAGCGCAGCAGGCGTTGGAACGGCATGGTCGAACGACTCCAACAGCCGCGTCGCGATCCGCAGCATCGGCTCTGAGCGAAGGACCGGCAGCCGACTGAGCCGGACGACGAGCGCGGGCGCGCGGTTGCGGGCGCGACGCGTGAGCGCGGGAGCATGCTCGAACCTCGGCCGGACGAAGTGCAGGTAGTCGACGGTCTTGCGCAGGCCGCGCCGAAACTCCCGCAACGGATCGCGTTTCATCGACCGTGTCCGGCGCCAGGAGAACCGCGGATCCCGGTCGAGCTCCTCGGCCCATTGCTCCTCGTAGTCGTGCGTGGGGTCGCGCTCGACCAGCAGCACCACCTCATGACCGCGCTCGACGAGGGCTCGCAGCACCGACTCGAAGAAGCGGATGTAGGTGAACCGGTTGAGGAAGAAGACGACGCGGAGCGGCGTCGTCGTGGGCGCCTCGGTCGTCACGCGAAGATCGGCGCCATGTGATCCAGGCACGTGATCGGCTGCCCCGCTCGCCGGAGGCCGAAGTAGGGAAGGATCCGGTGCGACGAATAGACGGCGAGGCTGCCCACACCCCCGTCCTGCGCGAGCAGCCGGCGAACTCGAGGAACCTCGTCACCGAGGTCGCCGTGCCAGGCCGACCACGGGCTGACCGTGATCGACCCGCCTTCTGCCATCAGACCGCCGGCCGAGACCGCGACGAAGCGGAAGTCGACAGGCTCCTCGATCACGTTGAGGACGAGAAGCTCGGTCTCCACGTCGCGCGAGGACATCACACCCGGAGCCACCTGCAGATCGTCGCGTTTCAGGGCCTTGGCGGCGCCGCGGATCGGAATGGTGGGAATGAGATACCCGCCGCCGTTCGTTCCCTGCGCATCGATCCACATGCCGACGAACGCGACCGGCTTCTTCGGCATCCGGTCGAGACGGATCGTGTGGACCTCGAGCACGCCGCCGCTGGCCGGGGGCTCGGGAAGGTCGAGCTCCGCCAGCGGCACGACCCGCTCTTCCCCGTGCTGCATGTGCCCCACTTCGTGCTCCCAGGCCGGCTCTGATGAGCCGGTGTAGCCCCTGAGCGTCACGTGGAACTCACCGCCCGGGTCGACGGTCGCGTGGTGCGTCGAGAGGATGACGGAGACTGCGTAGTCGCTCGGGTGTGGCCACCACCCGAAGGACGGGAGCCAGCGCGAGGCCTCTAGAGATGCTGGACGCGCCACAGCTGCCTCTCCCGATCGTGTCGGATCATGAAGCCGGCGACGACGTGTGTCGCCGGTGTGAGCCACACCGACCCTCCCCGGGCGCCTGTGCGGACGTCGTCGAAGCTCTCGTGCAGAGGCACGCACGCGGTCTGGTCGAGCTCGAGCGTGGGGATCGGGACCGAAGACGTTCCGCCACCGTCCGAGGTCCACACCAGCTCGCCCTCCATCGGATCCAGCTGCAAGTTGGTGCAGAAGAAGTACGCCTCCTCGTCGCGCTCGCCGACGCCGACGGGGAAGATCCAGTGGTACGAACGGTCGTAGCGGCGGATGCCCGTCGCTTGATCCTTCTTGCCGCGCTTCGAGGGCCCCTTCTTCTCGTGCGTCGAAGTGATGCACGTCGGAGTGAGGAACTGGAAATAGGGCCGCAGCGACCCGATCTCATCCGTGTCGAGCACGAGCTTGAGCACGCCGACCCCTTCGGGCAAGAGCGCGCCGACAGTGGCCCGGTCGACGTCCAGCACTGCGGAGCAGCCGTAGGGAATCTCCTGCGTCCAGACTTTCACTCGCACGCCGTCGGGTCGCAGCAGGTCGGCACGCACCCGAACCGGCTTCTCCTCGCCCTCCCAGTTGAAGGCGATCACCCGTGTGTCGACTTCAGCGCCGCGGAAGCCTGCGAGAACCGGCATGTACATCGGCCGCGCCGGTTGCGTACGGGCGTACTCGGACGGAAGCGTCACCGTTGCCTCGTGGCGGTACGCGTCGCCGAGGCTCAAGCGGAGCATCCGTTCGAGCTCGGAGCGGCACCCGAAGCACCGTGTGCACGCTGTCGTTCGGCGTTGCAGCTCGGCGACGGTGCGCGCGCCGTCGTCGATCGACTCCTGAACGGTGTCGTAGGTGACGTTGCGGCAATGGCAGATGTCGTTGGCCCGGCCTGCCCCCTGCCACGAGCCCTTCGCCGACCCAGCTTCGTCAAGCAGGACGTGCGTGCTCTCCGTCCGCTCCGCCGTCTTCGTGGGCGGTGCTTTGCGAAGGAGGTTCGGCAACCGTCCGGGCCTGATGCGAGTGGTGGCCCACCGCGACAAGACCACGAATCGCCGAGCCTTCTTCACGACCGTACGGCCACGGCGCTCGAGGCGACGAGCTTGTTTGACGAGCGCGCGCCCGCGGCGCTTGAGGCGCTTGAGGCGCGCGAAGCGCAAGAGTCGCCGGGATCTATTCACCAGCGTGCGTCCACGCCGCTTGAGGCGCAGCCTCTTCTTCGTTCGCCTGCGACTCGTGGCGAGCCAGTTCTCCAGCAAAAGGGTGCCCCGGATGGCGAGAACCCAGAGCGGATCACGCTCGGGGCTGACCGGTGCCGCCGCCGCGCGCTCGAGTGTCTCGGCAAAGATCGGGGTTGCGGGACGTTCCAGCCCCTGCGGTCGCACGAACTCGGCGACGAAGCGTCGCGCCTGCTCCGCCGCACCGCCGTCCCGGCCGGCGAAGATCTCGCTCAGGTCGGCGAGCTGCTCCTCGATCGAATGCGCCACCCGCACGGCTCCGCCGCTCGACTCGAGCAGGTACGAGAAGTGGTAGGTGCCTTGCTGCGAATCGTGGAACTCGGGCTCCAGCACCGTCAACACCGGGCGGCCGACGATCGATGCCTCGATCATCGCGCTCGTGTTCAGGCCGACGACCGCAGCGCTGTGGTAGATCGAGTCGAAGAAGTCCGCTCGTAGCTCGGTGTCGACCGGGAACGTCATGTTCTCGGCGGGCCAGACGACCGCGTTGCCGAAACGGGAGAAGTCGACACTCAACCACTGGTTCAACCGGAGGGGGTGCGGGCGCAGCAGCACCCCTGCCTCGCGCAACGCCGGATCGTCAGCTGAGCGAAGCGCAGCCAGCCATTCGGCCGCGTACTCCGCCTCTGTTCGCTCCGATCGGTAGAGCGCACCGCCGACCCAGAGAAGCACCGGCCGCTCCGGGTCGAGCCCCACCCGCCCGAGGAACTCGCTTCTCGCGCGCGGCTGCCACGAGAACAGGTCGTCGAAGCTCGAGGCGCCGGTCACCGCCACGCGTTCGGCGGGCATCCCGTGCAGCTCGACCGCTTCCTGGAGCTGCCGCTGATTCCAGACCACGAGGGCCTCCGGCACCATCCGAATCCGCTGCCGGCTCGTGAGATTGTCCCACGTCGCGACGCAGATCGCAACCGGAATGCCGAGCTCTTTCGCCACATCCGCATACGCCGAGTGGAGAGAGCCCACGTAGCCGTGGTCACAGAGCGCCAGGACGTCCGGACGCAGCGTTTCGACGTACTCCACCGCGAGTGCGGGCGTCGGGAACGCACGGTCGAGCGCGCATAGCACGCGGTACAGGCCGCCCAGCCCGCGGCGCGTCCGGATCAGCGGCAGCTCCGCCAACCACCGGATCTTCGGCGGTGCGTGTCCCAAACGCTTGCGAAAGTGCACAGTCGACTTCGCGTTCCCAACATGGAGCACGTGCACGTACTCGAGGCCCCGCCGCAACGCAACGCGTCGCCTGTGCCACGGTGGGTCTCCCAGGTGGTCGACGATGTCGCAGGCAAAGTTCGGACGCTGGAGCATCCGATCGAGCCACTGCTGCTCGACCTCACCGTGGTTCGTGCGCTCCACGAGCAGACGCACGTTGTGCCCCCGTTCCACGAGCAGCTCCAGCGGCAGCCGGAAGAAGCGCAGGTAGCCCTTGAGCGAGCGCATGATGAACAGCACGTCGAGCGTTCGGGTCGGAGCGCCCGCCGTCGAGCCGGCCCCTGTGTGACCGGATGGCTGACTCGGATCCATCTTCCCCTTAGCAACTACCCCCATCCGGCCGGGGACTATACCGGCGCCTTCAGGCGTTCCTCGGGGTCGGCGAAGCTGTTGTTAGAGTCCCGCGGATGCGCGTTCTCGTTCTCGGCGGCGACGGCTACCTCGGGTGGCCGACTGCGATGTATTTCTCGAATCTCGGCCATGAGGTGCTGGTCGCCGACAACCTGGCGAAGCGCCAGTGGGAGGCCGAGATGGACGCGGCGCCGCTGCAGCCGCCGCCGACGCTCCGCCATCGGATCCGCCGCTGGGAGGAGGTCTCCGGCAAGGAGATCGCCGTCGCCGTCGGCGACATCGCCGAGAACCACCGCTTCGTCTACGACCTGATCGAGGGCTTCCTGCCCGAAGCGATCATCCACTACGCGGAGCAGCCGTCGGCGCCGTACTCGATGGCCGGCCGCGACCGCGCGTACTCGACGCAGCGGAACAACGTACTCGGGACGCTCAACCTGCTGCACGCGATGAAGAAGCACGTGCCGGACGCGCACCTCGTGAAGCTCGGGACGATGGGCGAGTACGGCACGCCGAACATCGACATCGAGGAAGGCTGGATCGACATCGAGCACAACGGCCGCAAGGACCGACTGCCGTTCCCGAAGGTGCCGGGCAGCTTCTACCACCTGTCGAAAGTGCACGACTCGCACAACATCCATTTCGCGTGCCGGATCTGGGGCCTGCGGTCCACCGACCTGAACCAGGGTGTGGTCTACGGGATCTCGACCGACGAGACGGAGCTCCATCCCGAGCTCCATACGTCGTTTCACTACGACTCCGTCTTCGGCACGGTGCTCAACCGCTTCTGCGTCCAGGCCGTGATCGGCGAGCCGCTGACGGTCTACGGCGGCGGCGGGCAGAGGCGCGGCTTCCTGAACATCCGCGATACGCTGCAGTGCGTCAGGCTCGCCGTCGAGAATCCGGCCGACGTGGGAGAGTTCCGCGTCTTCAACCAGTTCACCGAGGTCTTCTCCGTGCTCGAGCTGGCGCAGCTCGTCGTCGAGGCCGCGAGCCACATCGGCAAGGAAGTGCAGTTGACGCACATCGAGAATCCGCGCGTCGAGGCCGAGGAGCACTACTATAACCCCCGCAATGACGCACTCCTGGCGCTCGGCCTGAAGCCGAGGTTGCTCTCGGAAGAGCTCGTCGAAGACATGCTCGGGCGCATCGCGCTCCACGCCGACGCGATCGATCACGCGACGCTGCTCCCGACGGTGCGCTGGCGCGAGGACGCGCCTGTTCCGACGGGCTGAGCTCAATGGCGAAGCCTTCGACGCTCGCGCTCGTTCCGGCGCGCGGGGGCTCGAAATCGATCCCACTCAAGAACATCCGGCCACTCGGCGGCCGACCGTTGATCGAATGGGTACTCGCGGCGATCGGGGCGAGCGGCGTCGTCGACCGCACGTGCGTGAGCACTGACGACGAGCGGATTGCGGAGGTTGCCAGGAGGTTCGGCGCCGAGGTGCCCTTCCACCGCCCGGCCGAGCTCGCCGGGGACACCACGCCCACGATCGACGTGATCGAGCATGCGCTGGCGTGGCTCGACGAGCACGAGGGCTATCGCCCTGAAGTGGTGCTCCTCGTCCAGCCCACCGAGCCCTTCGTCCAGCCGGCCCAGATCCGGGAGGCCCTCGAGCTGCTGCTGGAGCGCGGAGCCGACTCCGCAATCACGATCGTCGAGGTGCCGCGCAACTACCACCCCTTCCACGTGCGGGCTCGCGACGCCGAGGGCTGGCTCGAGTTTGCCGACGAGACAGCGCACTACGAGCACCCCACGCGACAGCAGGATCCTCCTCGCTGGGCTTTCGCGAATCTCTATTGGTTTCGGCGCGACTCATTCCTGCAGACGCGCCAGCTCGAGACCGGACGCCGGGTCGGGTTGCCGATCGACCCGCGTACGGCCCTCGATCTGAACACACCCGCCGACTGGGCGATCGGGGAGGCGCTCGCCGGCGCTGCCGCCACCTGGTGAGCCGGCCGACGATTCTTCTGGGCGAGGCGCAGTTCTCGCCGACGGCGCGCGCGGTGCTCGAGCAGGTCGGGGACGTCCTCGACTTCGAGAGCAGAGACGCGTTCCGAGAGCGCCTGCCGGACGCCGACGCGATCGTCGTCGGTCTCGAGCTCCGGCTCGAGGGAGACCTGCTGGCGGCCGCGGAGCGTTTGCGCGTGATCGCCTCCCGGACGTCGCAGCTACGACACCTCGACGTTGCGGAAGCAGCGCGCCGCGAGATCGCGATCCTCTCGATCGAGCCGGACGCGCCGGCTCTGCAGGAGACGAGCTCGACAGCCGAGGAAACGATGGCTCTGCTCCTTGCGCTGGTGCGGAACATCCCCTGGGGATTCGACTCGGTGAAGGCCGGCCGCTGGGAGCGCTTCCGCTACGGGGGCCACGAGCTGCGTGGAAAGACAATCGGGCTCGTTGGCTTCGGTCGGCTCGGACGGATGGTCGCCGGTTACGCGCGGGCGTTCCGGATGCGCGTGCTCGCGCACGACCCGTACGTCGAGGATGCCGCGATCCTGAGCCTCGGGGCCGAGTCCGTTTCCCTGGAGACGTTGCTTCGCTCGAGCGACGCGGTCGCCATCCTCTGCACGTGGTCGGACGAGACACGCGGCCTCATCGGAGCGCCGCAGTTTCGGTTGATGCGCGAGGAGGCGGTCTTCGTCAACACGGCCCGCGGCGAGATCACGGACGAGGGCGCGCTACTCGAAGCTCTGGAGACGGGCTCGATCGCCGGCGCCGCCGTGGACACGCTCGCGGGCGAGCAGCCGGACGGCTCGCACCTCGTGGGCAACGCGCTCGTCGAGTACGCCCGGACGCACGAGAACCTGATCGTGCTGCCGCACCTCGGCGGCGCAACAGTCGAGGCGACCGAGCGGACGCAGCTGTACATCAGCCAGAAGCTTGCGGCCTGGCTGGAGGGAGCGGCGTGAGCATCCTGCCCGAGGACCGAGTCTTCGTGATCTGCGAGGCGGGCGTGACGAACTACGGCGATCCCGAGCTCGCCCAGCGCCAGGTCGACGCGGCAGCCGCAGGCGGAGTGGACGCGGTGAAGTTCCAGGCGTGGCAGACGGAGCAGCTCGTCAGCCGGCCGGTCGCCGAACGGCTGAGCGGCGAGCTTGGCTACGACTGGTTCCAGCGAATGCAGGAACGAGAGCTACCGTCCGACGAGCTGCGCCGGCTGCAGGACTCTGCTACCGGATACGGTCTCGTCTTCTTCGCGACGCCCCACGATGACGCCTCGCTCGAGTTCCTCGTGGACGAGCTCGATGTGCCGTGCCTGAAGGTCGGCTCCGGCGAGGCGAGCAACTGGAGCTTCCTCCGTCGAGTCGGAGAGACCGGGAAGCCGGTCTTGATCGCGTTCGGGCTCCAGACCGACGACGAGGCGGCGAGAGCCGTGGATCTCCTCGGCGAATCGGGCGCGCCGGAGATCGTCGCCTTCCACACGACCAGCGTCTACCCGACCCCGCCGGAGCTCGCAGATCTCGGCCGAATTGCCCGCCTTCGCGACCTCCTCGGCGTTCCCGTCGGCCTCTCCGATCACACGGTCGGGTGGCACATACCCTTGGCCGCTGTCGCCCTCGGCGCACGGGCGGTCGAGAAGCACCTCACGTTCGACAAGACCGACCCGCGCTCGCTCGACAACCCGGGGGCGCTGGAGCCGGAGGAGTTCGCCCAGATGGTCCGTGAGATCCGCGAGCTGGAAGCGGCGCTGGCTGCGCGTCCCGACGACGACGAGCGCATCGCTCACTCGCGCGGTTGGGCCCTGCAGGCGGTCGTCTCGTCACGCCCTCTGGAGCGAGGTCACGCGCTCGCCGCAACCGACATCGCTTTCAAGCGGCCCGGGTTCGGTGGCGTGCCTGCAGCCGAGGCCGACCGGTTGCTCGGCCGGCGTCTTTGCCGCGACCTCGATGCGGATGAGCAGATCCGACTCGAGGATGTCGAGTAACAACCCCCAGTCCTGGAGGGGTCGGCATCGGTTTTCCAAGAACGAAGCTATATTCGGCCGCAATGGTGGCGTTGACCCAGGTGGCGGATCCGCATCCTGAAGCGAACCCGAGCCCGCCGTCCAAGCCGCTCGAGGTGCTCTTCATCATGCCGCGCCTCAGCTTCCTGCGCTTCTTTCAGTCGACGCTCGACCTGATGATCGAGCGGGGCTTCAACGTGCGTCTCATGCTCGAGAGCCCGCGACGCGACTCGACCGAGCAGCAGTGGCTTGCGGACGCGGAGAAACGGCCGAACTTCGTCTGCGAGACACTCAATCACTTCAGGAGTGATCCGTTGCGCGACCGGCGGATCGCCCTCAGGGTCGGGATGGAGTACGTGCGACGGATGGGTCCGGCCTACTCAAACCGGGTGGCCGGGCTTCCACGTGCGCGATTGTCACGTGCCCCCGCGGTCGTCCGGCATCTCGCCAAGATGCCGCTGCTGAGAACGCCGCGCGGCCTCCGTGCGTTGTACACCGTCCTCGCAGCAGTCGACCGCACCCTGCCATCCTCCGTCGACGCCGTCGCGTACGTCGAGCGCGTACATCCGGACGTCATTGCCGTCTGCGACAAGGGTCACCCGGGATCGCTCTCTTCCGCCTACGTCAAGGCCGCCCAGGAACGAGGGATTCCGACAGCGCTCTGTGTCGCGAGCTGGGACAACCTGACGAACCGCCAGCGCACCAGGGTCGCCCCGCACGCGCTCCTCGTGTGGAACGACCGTCAGCGGCAGGAAGCGATCGACTTCCACGGCATTCCCGCGGCGCGCGTCGCCATCACCGGGGCACCACGGTTTGACGAATGGTTCTCGTGGAAGGCGCGAGCCAGGGGCGACTTCCTCCCGCGAGTCGGCCTCGATCCGAGCAAGCCAGTCATCCTGTGGATCGGCGGGGCTCTCAACCACTCCGAGATCACCGAGGCGGAGTACGTCTCGACCTGGATTACCGCAGTCCGCTCGTCGAACGACCCGATCCTCCGTGAGGCCGGCGTCCTGGTCCGCCCGCACCCGGAGCGCCTCTCCGAGTGGTCCCAGGCCGACTACTCCGCTTTCTCGAACGTGGCGGTATGGCCACGGGAGGGCATGACGTTCCCGATCGATCAGGAGTCGAAGGCCGACTACTACGACTCCATCTTCCACGCCGGCGCGGTCGTCGGGATCAACTCGAGCGCGATGATCGAGGCCTCGATCGTCGGCCGCCCGGTGCTGACGCTCCTCGTCCCGGAGTTTCACGACTCCCAGCGCGCGACGTTCCACTTTGCGTATCTCGTCGAGTCCGAGGGAGGACCGGTGCAGGTGGCGCAATCGATGGAAGAGCACCTCACCGACCTCAGCGCCGCGATCGCCGGGCAAGACGCTGGGACCTCCGAGCGGGCGGAGCGCTTCGTCGCCGACTTCGTCCGCCCGCAGGGGCTGGAACGGCCGGCCACACAGATCTTCGTCGAGACACTCGAGTCGCTCGCGCAAGCCCCCGTGCAGCCCGACCGCGATCCCTGGTGGATCTTTCCGTTTCGCGCTCTCGTGGTGCTTCTGATCCGAGTCGACTCTGTTTTCTCCCTCAGCCGCCGAGCGCTGCGCAGGAAAGACGGACGCTTGCTCGCCCGGATCCTTCGGCTGCCCCGCGTGGTGCAACGTCGGACCAAGAAGCTTCGCAAACGGACCCGCCGCCTTGCCGAGCGGAGTCGTCAGCTGCCTGCCACGGCGCGACGCCGACGCCGGCGGCTCCGCAAGTGGATCCAGAGGAGGCGGCGACGTTACGGTCGCGCGATCCTGTTGCGGCTGCCCGGGGGAGCGGAACGGGTGCGCGGAGCGAGGTACGAGGGCTTCCGTGAACTCGCGCAGAGCCGGCCGGCGCAGGCGCAACCCGGCGCTGTCGAAGAGGATGTTCGGCCGCCGGACGAACCGGTCGGCTCCTGAGTCCGCCCGCGCGTCGCGTCCGGCGGATCTGCGCCGTTTCGGGAAAACGCGGTGGCTACGGGGCGTACGTCCCGTTACTGCGGCTGATCGACGCGGATCCCGAGCTCGAGTTGCAGATCCTGCTGGCGGACATGCACGCTTCTCCGGAGTTCGGCCGCACCGTCGACGAGGTGACGGCCGACTTTCCGCGGGCCAAGCTCGAGCTGATCGACATGGGCACGGGAAAGAGCGACACCCCGCTCGCCCGCGCTCGGAATCTCGCCCGCTGTCTCGACGGCGCAGCGCAAATCCTCGAGCGGCGAGCACCGGACATCGTGCTCGTGCACGGCGATCGCGGCGAGCACCTGATGGTTGCCTTCGCCGCCGTCAACCTCGGGATACCGGTCGCCCACACCCAGGGCGGTGACCGCTCCGGCAACATCGACGAGCTCCAGCGGCACGCGATCACGAAGCTCGCCCATCTTCACTTTCCGGAGAGCGAGGCGTCGGCGACCCGAATCCGGCGGCTCGGCGAGGACCCGTGGCGCATCCACGTCGTCGGATCCACGTACGTCGATCGCATCGTCCAGGGCCTCTACGTTGATCCCGCCGACGCTCGCGCGGCGTTGGACATCGGGCCCGACGAGGCGTTCCTGCTCGCCGTCATCCATCCGGAGTCATTCCTCGACCGTGCCGAGAACCAACGGCAGGCGGAGACCATCCTGGCGGCTCTGAAGGCGAGCGGCGTCAGGACGATCGTCACCTATCCCTGTTCCGATCCGGGCTACGACGGGATCCTCGCGGCGCTTCGCGATCGGGAAGGAGACCCGGCGTTCGTGATCCGGCCGAACATCGACAACGATGTCTACCTCGGCTTGCTGGCGTCGGCCGAGGCTCTGGTAGGCAACTCGTCGGCCGCGCTTGTCGAAGCGCCCTACTTTCGTCTGCCCGCCGTCAACGTCGGCCGGCGGCAGGAGGGCCGAGATCGAGATCCCAACGTGAGCGATGTCGATGACGATGAGGGAGCAATTGCAGCAACGATCGCGCAGGCTCGGGCTCCGGCCTTCCGCGCCGCGTTAACGCCGGGCAGCCGCCTTGGCGACGGACGTGCAGCGATCCGAATCGTCGAGACGATCCGGACTTTGAGCATCGATGACCGGCTGCTGCGAAAGCAGATCGCCTACTGAGCTCTTGCCCAGCCGTGTGCACGGTGCCTACTGCGATACTCAGGCGTGGCGTACGAAGCTTCTCTGACGACCGCGGAAGCCGCATAATGGAGCCGCGGCCTGGCCAGGATGTCCCGTTGGACCGGCTCGAAGCACAGATTGAAGCGCTGGACCGGATTCCGAAGAGGCTGCGGCGGGTCGAGGCGCGTCTCGACGGGATCGACACACAGTCAGCGAAGCGCCTGAGCCGGCTCGAAGCCCAGATCGCCGATCTCCTTGAGGCGCTCCGGAGGCCCCGGCGGGGGGAACCGACCGACAAACAATTTCTGGAGGCGGCCAGCCTAGTGCTCGCCCAGGGCAGGACGAAGCTGCGGCAGGACCGCCTCTGGATCATCTGGCAGGCGGCACGCAATACGGCTCACCTCGGGCACGCGGCGGCCGAGGTCGGCACGTATCGAGGCGGCTCCGCCTACTTCATTGCACTCGCCTACCAGATGCTCCTCGGGCGCGAAATCCCGCTGGATGCCATCGATACGTTCGAGGGTCATCCCCGTGACAAGCTGTCGTCCCACGACCCACCCAGCCACAAGGGCCTCGGCGCGTTTGCGCGCACGAGCTACGAGGAGGTCGTCGGCTACCTCCGTCAATTCGAGCAGACAGTGGTCCACAAGGGCGAGCTGACCGCGATCGCGAACGACCTGCCCGACCGGACGTATCAACTGGTTCATCTCGACGTCGACCTGTACGAATCGACGAAGGACTGTCTGGAGTACTTCACCGGCCGGCTCGCTCTCGGCGGCGTCATCGTTCTCGACGACTACGACGCTCCGAACTGTCCCGGCGTCCGGCTCGCCGCGGAAGAGTTCCTCTCGGGAGACGACCGCTGGCAGTCCTGGCAGCCGCACACGGAGCAGCTCCTGCTGATCAGGATGGGGTAGACCCGCGCAACCTCGCCAGCGTTGCCAGCTCCTCGATCGCGTCGACGAGGATCGGTGTCGCCGGCACATCCAGTCCGTGCGGGCGCACGAACGTCCGCAGAAACGACTCGATCGACGCGCGGTGCCCGTCCGGTTCGTCGAGCGCGGCCCGTAGCTGAACATGGTGCTCGTCGAGCGTCGCAGCGTGCTGGACCGCGCCGCCCGAGGACGGCAGCAGATGCTGGAAGTGCAGCGTGCCTCCCTGAGTCTCGTGGAACCGAGGGTCGCTGATCGTCAGCACGGGCCGGCGTTGGATGAACGACTCGACCATCGCGCTCGTGTTGATGCCGACGACCGCTGCGGAGAAGTGGATCGAGTCGTAGTAGAGCGCTTCGTCTTCGCTGCTCATCGGGATGTTCGGCCGCGCCTTCGGCACGATCGCGGTGCGGGCGTCGGCGAGCTCGACCTGTGCCCACTCCTCCACGTTGCCCGGGTGCGGCCTGATCAGCACTCCGAGCCCCGAGAGCGAGTCGTCGCCGCTGCCGCGCAAGGCGTCGAGCCAGCCCCGCACGAACGGGATCTCCTTCTCGGCTGGTGCGATCGCGCGGGACGAGCCCGCGTACAGCACGTACTGCACAGCGGGGTCGAGCCCGATCCGTTCGAGGAACGTCGCACGGGACGTACTCGGCTCGCGGGCGAACCAGCCGTCGAAGAGTTGCGCCCCGGTCACGACGACGTCGGCCGCCCGCGCGCGGTGTAGGTCGACCGCCTCGCGCTTCTGACCCTCGTTCCAGACGAAGACGCGGTCCGGGAGCACCTTGACGAGGCCCTTCGTCGTCAGCTGGTCCCAGCTCGCAACGGCGACCCCGACCGGGACTCCGAGCCGCCGGGCCGCTTTCACCGTGTCGGTCTGGCGAATCCCGGCCGGCGTGCGTCCGATCAGCGGCGTCACCAACACCACGTCCGGTTCGGAGCCGAGGATCGCCCGTTCCACGCCGCCGTCGCTCGGAACGAGCCGTTCGAGACCGAGCATGACCCGCGTTGCGACGCCGCTGAACGGGATGGCGCTGGGCGCGCGCGCGAGGAAGCGCAGACGATCGGGTAGGTTGCGTTCCACCCGCTTGCGCAGGTAGGGCGCCTCGGCGAAGCGCGGATCCAGGTAGCGGATGAAGTCCATCGCCTGCCGGAGCTTCAGAATCGCATCTTCGAACCGTCGGCCCGCGGGAGGCAGCGGCGAGACCAGCTCCACGTTCTCGTGAGCTTCGAGCTCATCGGCCGGCGCGTCTCTGCGCTTCTCTGGTGCGTCGTAGCTGAGCAGCACCTTGTGACCGCGGTCCGCGAGCAGCGCGACGGTCGACCCGTACATGCGGAGGTAGCCCGGGTAGGGCAGCTGGAACAGAACCCGTACCTGGCGACCTGCTCGGCCCTTCGCTTCCGAGGGCGCGCCCGCGTCGTCTGCGGTCTGCGCGAGAGGGCTGGCGCTCGACACGACGGCGATGCTAGCGATCGAGCAGGAACTCGGCGAACGCAAGGTCGCGGGGCGTGTCGATGTCGAACGAGCGCTCGGGCGGCATCTCGTAGCCGCGGCAGTCGTCCTCGGACACGAGCAGTCCGGCGTCGATCACCTCACGCCGCGAGACGTAGAGCGATCCGTTTCGAACCCAGAGGGGAGGCAGCTCGTGCGAGGGCGTCATCGAGTCCTCGGCAAGCCACGGCAGCAGGCGGTCGCCCTCCATCACCTTCAGCTTGAGCGGGTGGTCGGCCCCCTCGACCCGGCCGACCGAGACCACCGAAGCGGCCCCGGTCCGCTCGAGCAGCGCCACGGCGCCGGCGAGGTCGTCGGGCGCTGTGAACGGAGAGGTCGCCTGGATCACGGCGACCGCGTCGAACTCGCCGAGCACGTCGAGCGCGTGCACCACGACGTCGTAGGCCCGCGCGGTGTCGGTTGCGAGCGAGGCCGGGCGCTCTACCCGAGCGACCTCTAGGCCGTCTGCCTCACGAAGGATCTCGGCGTCCTCGCTCGAGAGCGCGACGGCGTCGAAGCACTCCGCCGCGAGCGCCGTCTCGAGCGCCCGACGGACGAGGCTCCGCCCACCGAGGAGGGCGAGGTTTTTGCGCCGCACGCGCCGGGAGCCGCCGCGTGCGGGAACGAGCCCCAGGACTCGCACTAGCTCTCCGCCCGCAGGCGCCAGAGCTCGGCGAGGAGAGCCTCACGGGAAGCCGAGAGCGCGGCCCAGTCCGGTTCGGCGGGCTCCCCGGGCGCGAGCAGGAAGCCCCAGTGACCGTCCTCCGACATCCGCTCCGCGACCGGCTCCAGGCCCGACGCGCGAAAGTAGGCGAGAGCGGTCGCGCGGGTCAGGTAGTACGGGTGGTCGACCTTCACGGCTCCCTCGATCGAGCCTCGCCGACGCGCCATGAACCCGACGTCGAGGACGTCGACGAACGCTCGTCCTTCCGGCGCCAGCGCCTTGCGGATCGCGGAGAGGGTCGCGGCGATGTCGAGCAGGTGGTCGATCGTCTGACAGAGGAGGACGAGGTCGAACGTCCGCCCGCCGTAGTCGACGTCCTCGGCGAAGCCGGCGATCGTCTCCATTCCCGCCGCCTCCGCGACTGCGAGCTCGTCCGGGGCCGGATCGAGAACGGTCGCGGCGGAGCCGAAGGCGTCGCGCACGGCTCCGGCCACGATCCCCGTCGAGCCGCCGACGTCGAGCACCGTCGCGGGCGGCGCGGGCAACGTGTGCCGGAGGAAGCCCATCAGCTCCTGCGCGTACTCGCCCTGCTCGGCCTGCACGGTCTCCGCGTCGATCAGGCGCCCGTGGTACGCGCTGACGAGCGGCCGGTAGACGTTCCCGTAGAAGGCGGCGTAGGCGAGCGCCGTGAGCCGCGGCGATAGGAATCCGAGCCCGCAGCGCACGCAGACCCGGAACGGCTGCGGATAGCCGTAGCGGTCGGTGCGCGCGACCTCGACGTGGTTGGCCGATCCGCAGAGGTTGCACTCGGCCACGAGCTCGCGCTCCTCGACGGACGGCTCGAAGCCGAGCGTGCCGATCCTCGCCGCCCGCTGCGCGCTCACCGCAGCGCCTCGACCAGCTGCTCCCAGCTGCGCGAGCGACCGGTCTCCAGCGCGGCGGCCGAGATCCGCGCCAGCACGCGCGGGTCGCTCGGGAGCTCGTCGAGCTGCTCGATGTCGAGGACGTTCTCCAGGTGCACGAACTCGCGCGGCGAGTGCTCGTCGAGATTCGTGATCACGACGGCCCCGCGCTCGAGCGCCGACGCCACGGAGGTGTTGTTCGCGCGCACGCCGGCGGGGAAGAACGCCGCGTAGAACGTCGTCGAGCGGAGATAGTTGACGACCGCGACGTCGGACAGGTTCCCGAGGAAGTAGAGCTTCTCCAGGAAGATCTCGTCCAGCTCTTCGAAGACGATCGTCGAGTCGCGCAGCGAGGCGGTCTCGTGGTTTGCCGCAGAGACGTAGAGCGCATACGACCGCGCGGACTCGTCGAGGAGGACGCGGAGCCGGCGGAACATGTCGGTGCGCAGCTTGTGGGCCATCCCGAACGAGAAGACGGATGTCTCGGCCGCGTGGAAGCTCCGGTCGTCGACGACGAGGCCGGGCGTCCACAGCGTGTCGGTCTCTCGGGCGACGTCTCGAACGGCGGCCTCGATCTCGGTGTTGCCGCAATGGACGAGGCGAGCGCCCCCGACGAGCGTGCGCTCGAGCTCGCTGCCTCGGTACTCGTGGAGGAAGAGATCCCAGGTCGCGGCGACTCCGTCGAGCCAGGCGCGGAGGGCGCTCTCCGCCGCGGGGTCGAGCTCTCGGACCTTGAAGGAGAGCAGGGGCGCCGCGGCGGCCTCCGCCGGGAGCTCGTCGATCCCGACCAGCGGGACGCCGAGGTGCCCTGCGAGCAGCTCGTTGAAGCGCGCGACCCCCGAGCGAGAGCCGTCGCGGTGATGGGTCACCACCGCGTCGACCGCCGTCGGCGTCCGTCCAACGGCCCTAGTCGACACGGTCTCCGTCATAGCGAGCGAGTATCGCAGTCGACGAGTCGAGCACCGTCTCGAGGTAGACGACCTCGATCCCGTGCTCCGCGCAGAGCCGCAGCTCCTCCGCCGGAAGCCGATCGCGCCAGTCCTCCCCTTTCGCGTAGTACCGCGGCCGAAGCTCCGAGAGCACCGTCGCCGTGGGGGTCGCGGCGAGGTGGACGAGCTGCACGTGCCTGATCGCGTCGATCAACTCGCCGCGCTGGGTCTGCGTCAGCAGCGGGCGGTGCTTGAGGGTGACCCAGTCGTCGCCCGACACGTTGCAGAGCACGGGCAGGCCGAGCGCCTCGGCGGCTCGGAAGTAGGCGAGGTGTCCCGGGTGGAGCGGGTCGAAGCCACCGTCGACCATCGTGACGGCGCCGCGATGGGCCCGAAGCTCGGCGGTGGAGACGATCATCGCTGCGAGTGTGCCAGGGTGGGCAGGACGATCCGCTCCCAGGAAGCATCCGGCCACGCCGCTCGCAGGACGGCCTCGTGCCGCCGGTTCTCCCCCGCCGGCTCGCCCACGGCGACCGTCGGGACGCCGAGATACGGGCCCAGGTAGGCGAAGCCGCCGTAGGTCGCGACGAGCTTCTCCGCCCGGGCGACGACCGCTGCCTGGACCGCCAGGTTCGTCGCGGGCCGCAGCAGGTCGTCGATCCGGACGACCCCGGCGGGCGGCTCCCAGTCCAGGTGGTCGTCCGCCCGGAGAGGCGGGTGCAGGACGACCACGGGTCGTTCCACGGCGAGCTCCTCGAGCAACGCGGCATAGCCGGCACGGCTCGTTGCGGTGTCGGGTACGCACTCGTTGAAGTAGGCCTTGAGGACGAGGAAGCGCTCGGGCAAGCGCTCCACGACCTCGGATGGAGGATCCAGCGCCGGGAGCCGCTCGTGGTCCGCGCCCGCGACGGCCTCGGCGGAAGGCACGAGCCCCTCCCAGGCGAAGCGGGCGCCCCAGAACATGTGCAGCGGGTGCACCGCGGCGAAGCCGGGGCCCGGCGCGGCGCGGCGCTGGAGCTCGGAGTCGAGCGGGTCGGGAGCGAGCTGCTTGCGCTGGCCCGTCCGGGCGACGCGATCCTCGATCCCCGCGAGGACGTCGTCGGCCGGCAGGAGGTCAAAGGCGTCCACGTGACGCGCGGCGACGGCGTAGTACCACGCCCCGGTCCCACCTCTCCCCACGACGGTGACCCGCTCCGGATCGACAGCGTGCGATCGGAGGAGTCGGAGCACGTACGGGCGCCAGTAGAGGAGCTCGTAGCCGAGTTCTCCGAGGAAGGGCCCGACCACCAGTGGCCGGTCCGAGGCGAGCGCAGCCTCGAGCCGTCGGGTCGCGCGCCGGAGCTCGATGGCCCGCGTGGCCGCCCGGGCGACGGTCGTCGGGGAGCGCGTCCCCAGCAGCCGCCGGATCCGCTGGAGTGCGAGGCTCACGCGACCGGGGCGAGCCGGCGGACGCGCTCGGCGAGTCCCGCGGCGTCGTGCCCGTGCGCCCGCAGCACCTCGTCGTTCGTGCCGCACTCGGGGACACGATCGACCCCGACGAGCCGCGTGCGTGCCGCCCCCTCCGCCGCGGAATCGGAGAGCGCACGCAGAACGGCCTCGCCCTGCCCGCCGGGCAGGACGTGGTTGTCGAGGCAGACGATCGCGCCGGGCGCGGCCTCTGCGAGCCAGGCACCGTCGATCTCGCGGAGCCACGGAAGCGCGACGAGGCCCCAGCCCTCGAGCTGCTCGCACGCGGCCCAAGCTTGCGAGACGAGCACGGGTCCGGTGCAGACGAACGTCCCTGACTCGCCCTCGCGCAGGACGGTGCCGCGCCCCTCGACGAGCTCCGCCGCGGGTGGGTCGAATCCCAGCGGCCACGGGGGGGAGACGAGGCGGATGTAAACCGGGCCCCCGGCGTCGCGCACCGCCCAGCGGACGGCGCGGCCGACCTCCGCGTCGCAGTACGGCTCGATCGCGGCCATCCTCGGAACAGAGCCCATCAGCGCGATGTCGCGCACCGACTGGTGCGAGTGACCCGGCCCGCCCGGAACGAGCCCGACAAGCGAGCCGTGGTAGAGCACCTTCGTCCCCTCGCTCGCGTTGTTGAAGACCTGCTCGGCCGCGCGCGGAGTCAGGAAGCACGCAAACGAGTGGCAGACGGGAAGGAGGCCCGCCAGCGCCATCGCCCCCGCCTGCGAGACCATGTCCTGCTCGGCGATCCCGCACTCGAAGAAGCGCTCGGGAAAGCGCTCCTGGAAGGGAACGAGCCCGGTGTCGAGCCGCAGGTCGCCGTCGAGAGCGACGAGCGAGGGCTCGCGCTCGGCCTCGGCGACGAGCGCCGCCCCGTAGGCGTGGATCAGCCGCTGCGGGTTCTCGGGCGCCTTGCGGACGGGCGCCTCTCGCTGCTCCAGCCGAACCTCCTCGGCGCCGAGCCGGGCAAGTCGGCCGTTCAGCCGAGCGATCAGCTCCTCGAGCCCGCGCGCATAGGCCTCCGGGCCGGGAGCACCGGAGTGGAAGCCGTAGAGCGACGTCTCCTCCTCCGGCAGCGCATGCGGCTCCATGAAGCCGATCCCGGCACCCTTGAGCGTGTCCGCGACAAGCAGCTTCGGACGGTCCGGCGCACCCTCGCGCAGCTCGGCCAGCGCGGTAGAGAGCTCGTCGAGATCGTGGCCGTGGCAGCGCCCAACAGCCCAGCCGAAAGCCGCAATCTTGGCCTCCAGGTCGCCGAGGTCGCTGACCTGCGAGACCCAGGTGTCGGACTGGAGCTTGTTGTGGTCGACGATCACCGTGATCTCGCCGAGGCCGCGGTTTGCGGTCGGTTGGAGCGACTCCCAGAACTGGCCCTCCTGGAGCTCACCGTCGCCGGTGAGGACGTAGACGTCGGAGCTCCTGCCCGCGAGCCGGTCGGCGAGGACGAAGCCGCGGGCTTTCGAGATCCCCATCCCGAGCGAGCCCGTGTTCGTCACGACCTGCGGCGTCGTGCGCACGTCCGGGTGGCCCGGGAGCCCGCCGAGCCTGCGCAGCGCGAAGAGCTGCTCGAACGGGAGCCGGCCGAGCCCGATCAGGATCGAGTAGAGCCCCGGTGCGTCATGGCCCTTCGAGGAGAAGTAGCGGTCGCTCTCGCCGAGCACCTCGAGCTGGAGCCAGGAGACGATGTCCATGCAGCTGAAGCTCGTGCCGATGTGCCCCGAGCCCGCGTACTCGATCATTGTCAGCGTGTTGATCCGGCAGGCGTCCGCGAATGCCGCCGCGCGCTCGGTGGGCGCGACGTCCAGCCCGCGGATCCGCTCGAGCTCCTCGAGGGGCGCGTAGGAGAGCGTCACGCGGGCGCCTCGACCGATGGGAGCCGCGCCGCGCCGCTCGCCGCGAGGCGCTCGGCGCGTTCGAAGTCGTCCGGGTAGTCGATCGTCAAGCCTTCGTGGCCTTCCGTCAGGAACGGCGCCACGCGTCGACCGGCGATCGAGGGCTCTTCGCCCGCGAGAACGCGCGACCAGGCGAACTCGAGGCTCGAGTTCTGGGCATGGATCTGCGGGAGAGCCTGGTACTGCATCGAGTTGTAGGGCACTCCTTTCGAGGGTTGGTCGACGAACGGCCGCATCAGCTCGCCGTCCAGCACCCACATCTTGAAGGGGTGCTGGCGGACGAGCTCGACCGCGCGGATCGAGTCTGCCCGCTCGCCGAGCTCGACGAGCCGGTCGAACGCGCGACGGATCGTGGCGGCGCTGCGGAAAGGGCTCGTCGGGCGGAGGATCCCGAAGATCTCCTCGTTTCGGCCGGCCATCGCGAGCGCGACCCACTCGATGTCGGGCGACGTCGAGGTCGCGATCTCTGCAGGCCGGAGCTCCGGCGCGTCCGCCCCGTAGCGGCGGGCGATCTCGGCGATCTCCTCCGAATCGGTGGAGACGACGATCGCGCCGAAGACGCCGCTCGCGCGCGCGGCGGCGATCGAGTAGGCGAGGAGTGGATGGCCGGCGAGCTCCCGCACGTTCTTTCCCGGGACACGCTGCGAGCCTGCCCGGGCGGGCACGAGCGCCACCGCCGAGGGCACTTACACGGCTCCCGGATCGTGGGTGATGTAGACCGTCTTCCAGTCCGAGTAGACGTCGAGCGCCTCGGTGCCCGGCTCGCGCCAGCCGGTCCCGGAGTCGCGCAGGCCGCCGAAGGGGACGTGCGGCTCGAAACCGTAGGTCGGCCCGTTCACCTGGACGCCGCCGGCGACGACGCGGCGCAGGAACTCGTTGCCGCGATGGATGCTCGACGTCCAGATCGCCGCGGTGAGGCCGTAGGGGCTCGCGTTCGCAAGCGCGAGCGCCTCCTCGAAGCCGGCGACGCGGTGCAGCGTCGTGACCGGGCCGAAGAGCTCGGTGCACGAGATCTCGGCGTCGGCGGCCACGTCCTCGACGATCGTCGGGCCGATGTAGAAGCCACCCTCGTAGCCGTCGCCGGTGAGGCGCTCGCCGCCGGCGACGACCGTTGCGCCCGCTGCCCGCGCCCGCTCGACGGCGCCGAGCATGTTCGTCAGCTGGCGCTCGTTGATCACCGGCCCGAAGTCGTGCTCGTCGCCCGACCCGACGCGCTGCGCGTGCGTCCGCTCGAGGAGCAACTCGCGGAAGCGGTCGTAGACGGCGTCGAAGACGATCAGGCGCGACCCGGCGGCGCAGCGTTGGCCCGCGTTCGAGAAGGCGGAGAGCGCCGCCGTCGCCGCAGCCTGCTCGAGATCGGCATCGTCGCAGACGACGAGCGGATTCTTGCCGCCGAGCTCGAGGCACACCTTTGCGAGTCGCTTGCCGGCCGTCTCCGCGATCATCCTGCCCACCGCGGTCGAGCCGGTGAACGAGACGACGGCGACGCGCGGATCCTCGACGAGCGGCTGTCCGGCCTCGGCACCGAAGCCTTGGACGACGTTCAGCACGCCCGGTGGGAGGCCCGCCTCGGCCGCGAGCCGGGCGAAGACGACGGGCGTCTCGGGCGTGTCCTCGGACGCCTTCAGCACGGCCGCGTTGCCGCAGAGGAGCGCGGGGAAGACCTTCCAGGCGACGTTCGCGATCGGCGTGTTCGCGGCGATGATGAGACCTGCGACGCCGAGCGGCTGTCTGATCGTCATCGCGTGCCGGTTCGGCGTCGCGCTCGGCATCGTCCTCCCGTAGAAGCGCCGCCCCTCGCCGGCGATGAAGTAGCCGAGCTCGATCGCCCCGTCGGTCTCGCCGCCCGCGTCTTTCGGCGACTTGCCGGTCTCGGCCGAGACGACCGCGGCGACCTGCCCGCGGTCGCGTTCGAGGAGCTGCGCGATCCGTCGCAGGATCCGTCCTCGCTCCTCGACCGTTCGCGCGGCCCAGGCGGGCTGAGCTGCCTCCGCCGCGCCGATCGCCGCGTCCACGTCCGCGGCGCCCGAGCGGGCCACGGTCGAGAGCGTCTTGCCCGTCGCCGGCGCGAGCTTCTCGAAGGTGGCCCCGCTCGCAGCGGGGCGCTCCTCGCCCGCGATCACGTTCGGAACGAGCGTCATGCGGTGAAGCCGCCGTCCACGCGCAGCTCGTGCCCGGTCACGTAGCGCGACGCGTCCGAGGCGAGGAACAGGAGCGGTCCGATGAGATCGTCGGCCTCCGCGAGCCGACGCAACGGCGTCCGCGCCGTGAACTTGCGCAGGAACTCCGAATCCTGCCCTCCGAGCACGCCGCCGGGCGAGAGCGCGTTCACCCGCACTCCGTGCGGGCCCCAGAGGCGGGCGAAATAGCGGGTCAGGGCGACGACGCCGGCCTTCGAAGCTCCGTAGGCCGGTGGCTTCAGGAACGGCGGCTCGAGGTCGAGGTGGTCGTACATGCCCGGGTCGGGCGCAATCGCGGCATAGAGCGAGCCGATGTTGACGATCGAGCCGCGGCCGGCGTCGCGCATCGCCGAGCCGAAGATCTGCGTGGCGAGAAACGTGCCGGCCAGATTCACGTCGAGCACGCGCCGGAAGTCGTCGAACGGGACGTCCTCGATCGCGTACGAGCCTCGGTCGCCCGTCGGCGGCTGGTCGATCCCGGCGTTGTTGACCAGCACATCGGGGGCGCCGACACGTTCTCGCAGGTCGAGCAATGCCTCGCGGTCGGTGACATCGCCGACCTCGACCGACTCGGCGCCCTCGACCTCACCGGCCTGGACGTCGATGCCGACCACACGAGCCCCGGCCCTCGCGAGCGCGCCGATCCAGACAGGTCCGAGCTTGCCGAGCGCGCCCGAGACGAGGGCGACCCGGCCGTCGAGGTCAGCCATCGCGCCCGGACAGCACCCCTGAGGGCTCCGGGTGGGGTGCCGCTTCGAGCAGCTCGAAGGAGAGCGAAGCGTCCTGCAGCATCGGCTCGCGCAAGGTGCGGCCGAGGACGCGCTCGAGCTCGTACGGCGGTAGGCCGTCGCCGGGTGACTTCAGCAGCAGGTCATGCTCGGTGAGAATGTGGCCCGCGGGCAGGTCGTGCGCGGCAACGATCTTCTTGCTCATCTTCGTGAGTGGAGCAACCTCGCTCGGATGAGTCGTCTTCGTGCCGTCTCCGAGAGCCAGCCTCGCACGCTTCAAGTCGCGCACCATCTTTCGCAGCCCCGGCGGCTCGAGCGAGAAGACGTGGTCCGTGCCCTTCAGCGCTCGATTCAGCGTGAAGTGCTTCTCGACGATGCGTGACCCGAGCACGTACGCGGCGACCGCCATCGCGATCCCGTTGTCGTGGCTCGAGAAGCCCACGACCGTCTCCGGGAACATGCTGCGGTAGGTCGCGATCACGTTCAGGTCGAGCTCGTCCCACTCGGCCGGGTAGCCGGCAGTGCACTGGAGGACCGCGATCTGGTCGTTCTCCTCGGCGAGCGTCTCATGGGCGCGGCGAACGTCGTCGATCCGGCCGCCGCCGGTCGAGAAGATCACCGGCTTGCCGATTCGCGCGACGTGGCGGAGCAGCGGCGTGTTGGTCAGGTCGCCGGAGGCGATCTTGTACGCCGGAATGTCGAGGTCCGCGAGAAAGTCAGCGCTCTTGAAGTCGAACGCGGCCGAGATGAACGTGACGCCCAGCTCCTGCGCATATGCCATCAACTCGGTGTATTCGGCTCGGCCGAGCTCGAGCGCCTCGCGGTGCTCGCCGTAGGTGGCGCCGAAGCTATTCTCGTTCTCGTACGGCTTGTCGTAGGCGTCGCGCGTGAAGAGACCGCGGTTGTCGCGCTTCTGCAGCTTGACGGCGTCGGCGCCGCAGTTCCTAGCCTCCTCGAAGAGCTTCTTCGCCGTCTCGACGGAGCCGCCGTGATTGTGGCCGATCTCCGCGATCACGTAGCAGTCGCCGGCATCACCGATCTCCGTCCCGTCGATCACGAGCCGCCGCATGTCGCTCTGTACCCTCATCGCGCCCCCCGTTCTACCAGAGTCGGGCGCAGGCGCTGCAGGTCGGCGTCGACGAGGAGGTGGACGAGCCCGCGGAAGTCGACGGAGGGCTGCCAGCCGAGCCGCTCGCGCGCTTTCGTCGCGTCGCCGACGAGGTTGTGGAGCTGCGCCTTTCCCCGGCGGAGCGACTCGTCGATCTCCACGTGCTTGCGCCAGTCGAGCCCGACGTGCTCGAACGCGCACTCGACGAGATCCCGGACCGAATGGGTGACGCCGGTCGCGATCACGTAGTCGTCCGGCTCGTCCTGCTGCAGGATCAGGCTCATCGCGCGGACGTAGTCGCCGGCGTAGCCCCAGTCGCGGCGTGCATCGAGGTCGCCGAGCTGGAGCGTCGTGTCGAGGCCGAGCGAGATTCGAGCGGCGCCGTGTGCGACCTTGCGGGGGAGGAAGTCGAGCGGCCGGCGCGGCGACTCGTGATTGAAGAGGATCCCGGAGGAGGCGTGCAGGCCGTAGCGGCGCCGGTAGGAGCGGACGATGAAGAACGAGTAAGCCTTCGCGGCGCCGTAGGGCGTCACCGGCAGGACCGGCGTCTCCTCGATCTGTGGGGACGTGAGCGGATCGCCGAAGATCTCACTCGACGCCGCCTGGTAGACGCGCGCAGCAGGCGCCGCGATCCGGACGGCCTCGAGCAGCGCCGTCGCGCCGACCGCAGCGAACTCGGCGGTCAACACCGGTTGTTCCCACGACATTGGCACGAAGGACGGCGCGGCGAGGTTGTAGACCTCATCAGGCCTCGCCGCCTCGAGCGCCCGCACGAGCGAGGGCTCGTCGAGCAGGTCGGCCTGGATCAGCTCGACTCGATCGCGGACGGCATCGAGGTTCTCGTAGTGCTCGGAGATCGCGCTGCGAACGACGCCGAAAACCTCGTAGCCTTGCTCGAGCAGGAGTTCCGTGAGCAGGGAGCCGTCCTGACCGGCCGCCCCCGTGATCAGCGCGCGCTTTCTCATCGGTGGACATTGTGCTTGTAGAGCGAGACGAGGGCGTCGGTCGCGGCGGGCCACGAGAGCTCGGTTGCGACCGAGGAACGGGCGGCGGCGCCGAGGGCTGCGCGCAGCTCCGCGTCTTCGAGCAGTCGCTCGATCGCCGCCCGCAGCGCCTTCGGATCGCGGGGCGACACGAGCAGTCCGGTCTCCCCGTCCCGAATCGCGTCCGGGAGCCCGCCGACCGACGTAGCGACGACCGCGCGCCCATGGGCCATCGCCTCGCGTGCGACGACGCCGTATCCCTCGCGGCGCGAGGGAACGCAGACGACAGCGGCTCGGCGGTAGTAGTCGCCGAGCTCGGTGATCGGGACGAAGCCGACGGACTCGGGCACGGACACAGCCCCTGCACCGACGATGACGCGGGCGAGATCGGTCGTCGCGGCGAGAAACTCGGCGATTCCCTTCTCCGGCGAGAGCCGCCCGGCGAAGAGCACATGCGGCGGCTCGTCGGGCTCGCCGATCTCCGTGGGGAGCTCGACGCCATTCGGGATCACCTCGACGCGACGGGCGCCGAGGTCTCGGGCCGAGTCGGCAAGGGAGTTCGAGGCGCAGACGACCGCCCGGGCTCGGCGCAGGATCGGCCGGGCGAGCCACGGCACGCGCCGCGCCAGCTCGACGTCGGTGCCCCAGAGCTGGACGAGAAACGGCTTTCCAGTGAGTGCAGCGACGAACCCGGCGGGGAGCCAGTGCGCGTGGACGAGGTCGGCATCGCGGGAGGCGCGCCGAGCCGCGCGGACGAAGCCGGCGAGGAAGAGCGGCAGCGCAAGCACGAGCCAGGGACGCCGACGGAGGTTGCCGATGACGCCGTGCCCGTACGCGATCCCGAAGTGGCGAAAATCCGCGGGCGAGACGACCTCGATCTCCACCCCGGCGGCGCGAGCATGCTCGACGGCATCCCGCACGAAGTGCCCCGCGATGTCGTCCGCGTGACGCGGATACGACGTCGTCAGGATCACAACCCTCAGCGGAGCCTCCGCGCGAAGACGATCGGTGCCGCCAGCACGAGCGTCGCGAACGCATAGAAGTAGTAGAACGACATCGTCAGGTAGAAGGCGTTCGCGGCGATCGTCCCGACGAGCGCGGCGGTCAGGCCCCAGGCGAGCGGGCGGATCCGCGGCGAGGCGAGCGTCCGCCCGATCTCCCGCAGCCTTCCGAGCCGGCGGAACAGGTACCAGAGGAACCAGCCGAAGAGGAGCGTCCCGACGAGGCCGGTCTCGACGATCGTCGCCACGTAGAACGAGTGCGGCCCGAAGTTCGTCCGACCGGTGACGAACTCGTAGTAGACGGAGAAGTTGTTCAGCCCGAGCCCGAAGAGCGGATGCGCGGCGAGCACGTCCGGGATGAAGTCGTAGACCGCGAAGTGAGTCGACGTGCCGTTGCCGGAGGTGTCCACCCGCGACTTGAGCACGATGCGGAAGAACTCCCAGCGCGCGGCCAGCACCCCGATCAGCACGAGCCCCACGCCTGCCAGCGGCAACAACAACTCGCGCGAGCCGAGCTTCCGCCGGTAGGGGAGCGCGAGTACCGCGAGCCCCGCGGCGAGCCCGAGCAGGCCGCTGCGGGAGAGGGTCGCGAGCTCGACCAGAAGGAGGAACGAGAGCAGCAGCGCGAGCGGGGCCCGCAGCCTGTGATCTCGCTCCAGCCGCAGGTAGAGCGGCGTCAGGACGAGCAGCGGCAGCACGAGCTCGATCCCGAGGTGGTTGGGGTCGCCGGTGAGCGCGTTCGGCCGGTAGACGTCCTGGCCCTCGATCGCGCCGTAGACGTTGATCTGGCTGGCCCCGCCGGTCAGCGGTTGGAGGAGCGACTGGTCGAGGTTGATCCCCGCGACCTCCGCTGCGGCGAGCTGGACGATCCCGTAGACGGCGTTCGCGGCGATCCCGAGCATGAAGATCGAGAGCGTCCGCCAGTAGAACCGCTCGGCGCGGCGAGCGAGGTAGGCGACGCCGGCGACGAGGAAGAGGAAGTGGAGGAGGAACTTGACCATTCCCTTCGCCCACTGGGCGAGCGCCTGCTCGGTGTCCAGGTTGAAGAAGCCGATCAGGTAGACGAGCAGGAAGGCCGCGAAGAACGCTGCCGCGATCGTGGCGCCGTAGGCCAAGCGCCGGTCGCCGGCGGCGATCCGGCTTCCCGCGAACGCGACGAGGAAGAGCGCGGTCAGGACGTCCGAGAGGCTCAGCGTTCCCGCGAGCTCCCACTGGAGCTTCGCGAACGTAACGGTGAAGATCGTGGCGAAGAAGAGGATGTCGGTGGCGCGACTCTCCCTGCTCATAGGGGGTTTGCTCATAGCGAGCGGAGCAGCTCGGCGAGCTCCTCGGCGCGAGCACGGCGCGAGAGCCGATGACGCGTCTCGGCGGCGAGCTCGACCGTCGGCAGGCCACCGTTGCGGAAGCGCGTGACCAGGCCGTCGAGCGCCTCGCGGAGCGCGGGAACGTCGTCGGGCGAAGCGACGACGCCCGCGCCCGTCTCGCGGATCAGGTCCGCCGCCGCGCCGTCGGGCGGAACCGCGGCGAGGATAGGCCGTTCCGCCGCGAGATACTCGAAGACCTTCCCGGAGAGGACGCCCTTGCCGCGGCCGGACGCCTCGGGGATCAGGAGTAGGAGCGCGTCGGAGTCGCGCTGCAGCTCGAGTGCGGTCTGGCGCGAGGCGTAGGGGATCAGCTCGAGCCGATCGCCCAGCCCAAGGCCCTGGGCCCACTCGTAGTCGGCTGCGCGGAAGTCGCCGAGGAAGCGCACGACCACGTCGTCGTGCCCCGACTCGGCGAGCGCGGTGAGGAACGGCCGTGGGTCGCGCTTGCCGAAGAAGCTGCCGGTGTGCGTGATCCGAAAGCGGGTGTCGGGCGTATACGGGAGCCCCGCGAAGTCGTCGAAGTCGCACCCGTTCGAGATCGTCGCCACCCGTCCGCTCGGCTCGAAGCTGCGCGCCTCGTTCGCGATGGCCTCGGAGACGCAGGTGATCGCATCCGCCTGGCGCGCGACGAGGTGCGCGATTCCGTCGCTGACCTTCTCCTTCGCGCGCACGGCGAAGCTGTCGGTGCGGCGATGCGGGTGCGCGACGAGCGAGTCCCGAAGGTCTGCGACCCACTTCGCCCTGGTCGCGCGCTTGACGGCGGCGCCCACGAGGTGAATCGAGTTCGGCGGCGAGGTCGTGAGCACCACGTCGATCCCCTCGCGTCGCGCGATCCTGATCGCCGCCGGGATCGCGGTCAGGTTCCAGCTCACGTTCTCGTCTGGGACGAGCAGTCGGCGCGAGGCCAGCTTCGCGAGCACGAGCGCGCGGCCGACGCCCTCCTTGCCGTGCAGCTCCTCGGCGGGCCTGCGGCCCTTCGGCCCGAGGTAGCGGGCGCGGTGCACCCAGGCCTGGGTCGGCGCCCGCAAGTCGGCGTCCTCGTGGATCCACTTCGGGTCGTCCGGCGCGAGCACGTGCGTCTCGATTCCGAGTGCGGGCAGGTACTGCGCGAACTTGAGCGGTCGCTGGACACCCCCGCCCCCGGCCGGCGGCCAGTACAGGGAGACGAGCAAGAGCTTCACGTGGTCGATGCTACTTGTGCTCCGGGCTATTCCTCGAGGCCGTGCGCCATTCGCAGCGCCGTGATGTCGATCAGATCCTGAGGGCGACCGGCCGCCTGCTTCATCGCGATCAGGTCGTCGAAGCCGGCGAACCAGACCGTGCCGCCGATCTCGGGTACGACCTCGCCCGCGGCGCGTGCGCGCAGATCCTCGTAGCTCTCCACTCCCGTCACCCACTGCATTACGTCGATGCGGCCGAGTCTCGTCAGGAGAACCCAGTTGCCGCCGCCCTGGATCAGGCCGTCGCGCGTGAACGGGATCGCCATCTCCTCGGGTCGTAGATCGATTAGCTCCTTCGGTTCTGCCTCGAGCTCGCCGAGCGCCTCCCAGAGGCGGGTCAGGTTGTCCTCGCTCTGCTCTGGGACGATGTTGACGTCCTTCGTCGCTCGCACCACGCCGTGGAGGACGACCGCGAAGCCGCCGATGACTACGAACTCGACGCCGCGGTCACAGAGCACCTTCAGCAGGGGAAAAAAGCGCAGGGATGACTCGTCGGCGCTCATCGCGCTCCCGGCTCGGCGGTTCGCCAGGCGCGCGCTCGATCGGCGAGCAGCGTGGCGACGTAGGTCAACTCAGCGCCGTCGCGAAGGCGCTCGAGCGGAGTCGAGCGCAGGAAGTCCGCCCGCAGCTCTCGGGCGGGCATGTTCGGCCGCAGCCTCGGCTGCGGCTTCCCTTCCGCCGCGAGCCGCTCGAAAGCGGCCGCGAGCACGCCACGCTCGATTCCGTCCTCCCGGAGTCGCTCTACCTCGAGGACGAGGTCGAGCAGCGCGTCCGCGTCGATCTCCACGCGCGTCGAGCCTGGGCGGCGGACCGTCGGCAGGCGTTCGGCGGCGATCCAGCGCTCGAGCGCGTTGACCGAGACGCCGAGGAGAGCCGCCGCGCGCGTCTTCGGGACGGAGACGCCGATCTCGCGTCGCAGCTCTCGCTCGACTCGGCTGAGCCGTTGCCGCTCCCGTGGCTCGACGACGGCCTCGGCGACTCGGCGGAGCGCAACCGTGCGTTCGATCGTCCGCTCGATGCTGGCCGCTCGTCCCATCCCACAAGGCTAGCATCAGATTGGCGTTTTTACTGAACTTTCACCAACCTATAGAGAGTGAATCGCTCGTCACGGTAGGCGGTGTGGAGTTGCGGTTCGAGGTCGAAGCGGTCCCGATCGACGACGAGCCAGTCTGCGCCGGCGGCCCGCGGGATCGCGAGGTCGCCGGTGCGGAAAAAGCGGCGATTGGCGCGGCGGCGCTCGTAAGGGCGGTTGTCCTCGGTATCGGCGACGTGGCCGGGCGGAGCCGCAGCGACGTAGACCGGCGCCTCGGCAGCGATCCGGTAGCTCGTTTCGAGATCGGAGTAGACGACCGCGCCCTCCGGAACGTCCTCGCGCAGCGCCGCCACGAGTCCGATCGTGAGATCACTCGCCGGCCGCGCGTCTGACGGGCTCCAGTTCGCCGCCGCGTTCACCGCGACCGGCAGGACGAACAGCGCTGCCGCAATCGCAACGAGCACCGAACGAGCTTGTGTTGTTTCAACACAAGCTCGGCCCTCCTCGGCTCCAGCAGCGGGATTGCGCTGCTGCAGGCGGCGTTTGCGTTGTTTCAACACAAGTCCCGAAGCGAGCGCGAGAAGGCCGCCGCCGGCGGCAACCCAGGTCGCCAGTGCGGGCCCGCCCGCAGCGAGCCGGTAGCCGAAGTCGCCCGGATAGAGGAGCTGGAGCGCGATCCCCGCTGTGAGCGCCACCGGCAGGAGCGCGAGCCGGAGCAACCTCGCCAGCACCACGAGGCCTCCGGCGAACGCGAAGGCGAAGGGGAGGAAGCCCGCAGCGCGCCGGGACTGGGAGAGCGAGACGGCGTCGGAAAAAGGCACGAAGAGGGTGGGCACGAGCATGACGACGAGCACAGCGAGAGCGCCGCCGAGGACGTAGGCAGCCCAACGCCGCTGCAGCGCGAGACCCGTGAGCGGGACGCAGAGGAGCGCGGCAACGGCGACGGCACCCGAACGGCCGAAGACCTCCGGGGCCAGCCGGTAGCTCGATTCCGAGAAGACGTCGATCTGGCCTTCGTACTGCCGCAGGGCGCGACCGATCTCGTCGGCAGCGGGGCTCACCGATCGTGTCTCGCGCACGATCGGCACGAGCCACGCGAGATAGAGCCCGGCCGGGATGACGAGCGCAGCGAAGGCGGCGACGATCGTCTTGGCTTCGTCTCGCGCGACGAGCGACCGGACGACGAGAAAGCCGGCGAACGGGAGCCAGAGGAAGAGCGCGTAGGTGGGGTGGACGACCGCGAGCGCGAGCCCGGCTGCAGCCGTCGAGGCGAGGAGCGTCCGCGAAGGTCGCGCGGCGGCTGCAAGGCCGAGAGCGAGCGCTGCCGGAACCAGTAGCTGCCGTGACGCGGTTGCCGGGAGCCCGAGCGCGGTATACGCGCCGCCGCCATCGGGCGCGAGCGCCGTGATCGCCACCTGCGCGCAGACGACCGCGACCGCCGGCCCGACGCGTCGGAAGAGCGCCCAACCGGCCTCGTAGGAGACGAGCAGAGCGATGGGAGCCAGCACCGATGCCTCGTGCAGGACGACGTCCGCGGGGTCGAGGAACGCGATGCGCGCGACGAGCGCCAGGAAGGCGTGCCAGAGCGGGAACGCGTAGCCGGGGTGGAGGCCGCCGTCGGCGAACTCGTTGACCGCGCCGAGCGAGAGGCCGTCGAGCGCCTCCAGCTTCCGGACGCGCGCGAGGTGAAAGAGCCCGTCGCCGCCGATCTCCCCGGCGACGTGCCAGAGCGCGAGACCGAGGAGCACGCCCCCCGCGAAGACCCAGCCGCGGCCACGGATCCGTTCCGGGAGGGGAGCGCGACGCACGAACGGCAGGGCTGCCGCACCGACGGCGAGCAACAGCACCAGGGTCAGCGTCAGGGAAGCCTTGAACAGGAACGTCACGCCCAGGGCGCCGAAGAGCGTCGCGAGCGACCAGGCGAGGGTCGGCGCCGCGCCGCGCAGGCCGAGGGCCCGGGCGACCGCCGCGCCCGGCGCCAGCACGATCCCGGTCGCGAGGGCGAGGCGGAGGAGTGTCATAGCTCGAGTAGCTCCGGCACACCGCCGGAGCCGAGCCAGGCCGCGACCTCGCTGTAGGCGCGCCCGCGGTCGCCCCGAAAGATGAGTCCGCGCAGCCTGAGCGCGAAGCGCAGCAGCAGCCGGGCGACCTCCGCAATCCGTGGCCCGCGGTGCTTGGCGAGAAAGCGCAGGTGTCCGCGCACGTTCTCGCGCAGCAGTCGGCCACCGTGCGAGGCTCCGCCGACGTGCACGCACTCGGCTCC